>JAMFRW010000383.1 GCA_026224975.1 Rhodoferax sp.
CGCCAGGCCCTGCCGCAGATAGCGCTTGGCGATCTCGCGCTTGAGCCGCAGGTTGCCCGGCGGCAGGTCGTCGACCATGTTCCAGGGTTCGAGTCGCCGTGTGCTCGAGACCAGCGCGCGACGCAGGCGATCGAGAGGAAACAAGGCCGGGCTCGGGAACGCGGAACCGAATGGCACGATGTCGCGAGCGCGCGCGGAGCCGAGGATCGCGTAGATCAAGTCGTTGACCTCGACGGTCTGGGATCCGGACTGCGGCTCCGAGGTTTGCGGCTCGGCGAGCAGCACGCCGTCCGCGCGCGCGGCAACGAAGTAGCCTGACCGTGGCACCGCGCGAATCAGGCCGCGGGCCTCGAGCAGGTAATAGGCCTGGAACACCGTGCTCGGGCTCAGGCCCCGGCTGGCCCGCATCTGGCGTACGGAAGGCAAGCGATCCCCGGGGCGCAGCACCCCGGCGGCGATTTGTTGCTCGAGTTCTCGAGCCAGCAGTTCGTATCTCGCAACGGAGGCGGCGGTTGGAGAAGTTGGCATGGTGGCGGCACCGCGCCTCAGTCCAACCGCTGGCAGCGTAGGGGAGCGTTCACGCAGTCTACAGGTTGGGCGTCGCTACGCAAGCAAGCCTCGGCATTGGGTCGAGCGAATGTGGCACGACCTTCCGACTGCTGCCGCGGCGCGGCGACGCTCCCGGAACCGCGCCGCGCGATGCAGGCAAGGCGACCTTTCCTTGACATAGAGGCGCAGGATGGCGCCGCCTGGATCGGGCCCTTCGTACCGGTCCATCCCCCCGGGACGTGTCAAACCGACAAGTTGGCCTTGATCGGATCTGTGGGTCTGGTACCTCGCGCAAGTAGAGTCGACTCTTGAGCCGGTTATGCGGGGCAATTCGAGCGACGGCTTTTCGGCTTTCAGTCCGGAGGACGTAAGGGCAGCAATGGGTCGTGTCCTGCCGATCGACTGTTCCTCGAACTGACCTTCAACACCGACCGACTCAACCTCGAAAACGTCAAAAACCCGGGGCACTTGCTGGACCGCTTCCTCGAGAAATTGACCAGCAACTCTCAGCAGAAATTCGCGAACGGGCGCATCGCATTGCTCTCACCGTACGACGATGTGATCGGGTCCGCCGTCGGTCCCGGAACCTGGCAACTATGGTCAGCTACTGGCAGATCTGCTCGTGGTACGCGCTACGACTCGCCGCCAACTCACGGAATCGGGTAAGGCTGCTCATCCGGCGTATTGAGCGCAATATCGCGGTAGTGCGCACGCCAGGAGTGCGCCGGATAGCTCCCCGCATCGCGTGGGGCCAGGTGGTCGACGACGTCGAAGTGGTTGATGTTGTGGCCCACCACCTCGTGGTCGAGCTGCGCGGTGCCGGCGATGTGCGACATGATCGAGCGGAAGACCAGGGCGTAGGCCCACGGCGCGGCACCGATGCCGTCGAGTCCGACGCTCGGGAAGTACAGGTTGGGCGCATCGAGGCTGCGGAAGATGCAACCGCATCGTGCTCTGAGCGCTGCTAGCGTGCGGATGCCGGCGATCTCGGGAGATTCGAAGTACGACAGGTCGACGCCGTAGCCTGTGCCCCAAAGCAGCACGTCGGCTTCGACAGAGCACCCGTCCTTCAGCGTCACCGTGCGGCCGGTGATGGACGCGACGCTGCTGCGATGGCGCTCGATGCGCGCAAAGTTTTCCAGCATGCCGTGGCGTCCGGGAACGAGCTGGTCGTGGCGCACGTCGAAGTCATGTGTGGGCAGGATCTCGGAGATGCCGAATTTCTCGTAGCGCGAGCGCATGTCGGCACCGATGGCAGCGCTTTGCTCGGCGGCCGTCATGCCGCTGGCCTGCATCCGCGCAAAGCCTCGCACGCTGCCGGCGATGTGCTTGGGCTTGCGTGTCGGCGTGAACCAACGCAGGCCGCGATAGGCCCAGGCGACACGGCGCGCGCCCTGCGCAAAGCACAGGTCCAACAGGTCGAAGGCCGAGGCACCGCCGCCGACCACCAGAACATCACGACCGGTCAGCAGTGCCGCGTTGCGCAGTGCGCAGGAGTGAAACTCGCTCACCGTGCTGCCCGAGCGCACCACAGGCGGAATCACCGCGGTGTTGTGCGCGCCTGTCGCGGCCACGAGGTGCTTCGCACACACCAGGCCTCGCGGCGTCACCAGTTCCCAGCCCGAACCGCTGGCGCGCGCTTGCTGCACCGGCGTGTTCAGCTGTATTCCGTCGGCCAGACCGAAGCGCTCCACCCAGGACTCGATGTTGGCGAGGATGTGCGGCTGCGTCGCGCCTTCCAGCGGCAAGTCGCCCAAGGCCCAGTCGGCCGGGCTGATCTGGATGTCCTGCCACGCCGGGAGGTCGCGCCACAGGCCACCGATACGATCGCGCCGCTCGAGCACGATCGCCTCCAGCCCGGCCCGGCGTGCGTAGGCCAGGGCCACCACTCCGGCCAGGCCACCCCCGACGATGGCCAGATCGTAGAGCTTGTCGGTGTGTTCCATGCGCCTCCCGAGATCGACTGGTCGGTGAACTGTAGGCGGGAGCGCTCGCGGCGTACAGGGCGTTTTGTTCTGGCGGGATCGAGCGACGTATTGGCTCGGTGAGGTCGATCGGGCGAGTTGGTGCGATGGAGCTGTGGGATATCCCGCATCGGCGGATTGCCGAACAGCCTTCGGTACTCCCGGCTGAATTGCGTCACGCTCTCGTAGCCGACGCGAAATGCCGCGGTGCCGGCATCGACGGGTTCGATCAACAGCAGACGGCGGGCTTCGTGGAGCCTGATCTGCTTCTGGTACTGCAGCGGGCTCAGCCGGGTGATGGTGGCGAAGTGATGGTGAAGGGTGGATACGCCCATGGTCGCCATGTCGGCCAGCGTCTCGATGCGCACTGGCTCGGCATGGTGCTCGCGCAGCCAGGCGATCACCGCTGCGATCCTGTGTGATCGCGACCCGCGCATCGCTATCTGTCCAAGCTGCACGCCGGCCGGGCCCACAAGCAGGTGGTAGATGATCTCGCGCAGCACCAGATTGCCCATGATGGGAATGTCTCGCGGCGCATCGGCCAGGGCGACAAATGGGGGAGGATTCCGCGGGACGCGCGGTTGTCCCGCTCACCACCGCCGCGGCAATGCGCTCAGCAGCACGATGCGCTCGCGGGAGACCTCGATGTAGCCGCCTTGCGTGAGGTCGTGCAGCAGCCGGTTGACCATCGCGCGCGAGGCGCCAAGGCGCTCGGCGATGCGCGTCTGGCTCAGCGGGCCCGGCACAACGCGCTTGCCACCCTGGTCGACCGCCAGCGCCTCGAAGAGGCCTACCAGCCGCCCATACACATCGACCGACGCGAGTCGACTCACGGTATGCGTCAGCGTGCGCACGCGCTGCACCAAGCGTTGGATGAGGTGAAAGGCCAGATCGGGGCGTGACGCCAGCACGCGCTCGACCTCGGCCCGCGTCACGCGGGTGAGCTGCGCACGAACGGTCACTTCGACGGTCGCCGATCGGCGCTCACCGTTGAGCATCAGCTCGCCGAAGAAGTCGCCTGCGCTCAGCGTGTCCAGCTCCATGTTGCGGCCACCAGCGCCTGCGACCACGGCGCGCAATTCGCCAGAGTGGACGATGTACATGCAGTCCGCCACATCGCCTTCGGTGACGACCGCCGCGCCGGGTTCCCAGGTGTGCGTGTCGCCCAGCTTTGCCAGTTCGGCCAGGATCTCGTCTGCTTGTTCCACCCGTACTTCCTCGTTCGTCGCCGCGCTTGGAGCGCATTGCAGGCCATGACTGTAGCGGCCGACCAAGTCCGTTCACTATTGAACCGGCATGCGCAAAGTGGACCGTGGCGCTCGACCATGCATTCACCGCTGCAGACAACGGCCAGCGCCGCTTCCCAACCGAAGGAGATCGGAAATGTCCAGGCAATTCGCCCCGTCTCGGCCGGCACGTTTTAGGTTTTTTTTAGGACTGGCCTCGTCATTCTTGCGAGCATCGAACCGTCCTCTCCGATCGATCTGCCGACGCCGGCCATGCACAAGGTATTGACCACCATGAAATTTCCGCCACCGGGCGAACTTTGTACGCTGGACAGCATGGCCTGCGATTGCGCCGCAGTCGCCACGGCGGCCGAGCCCGCGCCGGGCGCACTGGTCGGGCTTGCGCTGGCCAACGCGGCATTCACAAGTCGTCTTCGCAAGTCCGGACCGGTCACACTCGCAACGCTCGAACCGGTTCGCCGGGCCGGTGCTGCTTCTGCCATGCCCAGCGTTTGCAAGAGTCGTGCTCCGGCCGACCCGCTCACCGAGGTCGTCTCGCTTCTGCAGCCCAGCGCCCCGTTGTCCAAAGTCGTCGATGGCGCAGGCCCATGGTGCGTTCGCAGCACCGAAGTCGACCAGGCTTTCTACTGCCTGATCCTCGACGGTGCCGGCCGCTTGGTGGTCGACGGGCATGCGCCGATCACGCTCCTGAGGGGCGACTTCGTTCTGGTGCCACCGGCCCGCAGCTTCACGATGTCGAGCGTCCAGCCGGTAGCGTCGGAGTGCATCCAGACCATCCCCGTCGAGCTGCTCGATGACGATTTCAGGCTCGGCAGTCGAAGCAGCCCGGCCGACGTTCGCTTGGCACTGGGCCACAGCGGTTTCGGCTCGCCCGACGCCGCCTTGCTGCTGTCCCTCTTGCCTCAACCCGTGCACGTTCGCAGCGAGAAACGCCTGGCCACCCTGGTGCAGCTGGTCGCCGAAGAATCCCGCGAACGTCGGCCCGCACGTGAGGTCGTCCTGGCCCGCTTGTTTGAAATTCTTCTGATCGAAGCCCTCCGATCCACGGCGGGCACAGATGCGTCACCCGGACTCTCGCGCGGCCTCGCCGACAGGCGCCTGGCCGTGGCCCTGCGGCAGATGCACGAAGACCCGACCCGACCCTGGACGCTCGCCGAGTTCGCCGACGGGGCGGCCCTGTCCCGGTCTGCGTTCGTCGAGCGCTTCAGTCGCGCCGTCGGCGTCGCCCCGATGGCCTACCTGCTCGCCTGGCGCATGGCCTTGGCCAAGAAGCTGCTGCGTGCGCAAGAAGGCAGCGTCGCCGAAGTCGCCCAACGCGTCGGCTACAGCTCGGCCAGCACCTTCAGCGTCGCCTTCACCCGGCACGTCGGTGTGCGGCCGGCGCGTTACGGGCGGGAGCAGGGGAGGGCCTGACCGCCCCGCGGTGTATCGTGCGCCGCACCTCCACCGCCCGGTTGACCTTCTTGAGCACTCCAGCACCCACCACGCCGTACCCGATCGGCACGCCCGGCACGCCATGGGGCGCGGCCGACAAGACTGCATGGCTCGGTCGCCAAACGCTCCGACGCAGTTACGCGGAAGAGGTGATCGCTCCCCTCGAAGCGCACCTGCCGACCCAAGCAACACTGTTTCAGTACGGCGTTCTGGACTACGCGCGCTTGGGCCGGGGCAGCTATCCGCTCTATGCCGTGCGCAGCCGCGCATGGCATCCCGATCGTCCGGTGGTGCTGGTCACCGGCGGCGTGCACGGCTACGAGACCAGCGGGGTGCAAGGTGCTTTGCAATGGATAGCGCATGAGTTCGATCGCCATGGTGGCGCCATCAATCTGCTGGTGTTGCCGTGCATCAGCCCCTGGGGCTACGAGACCATCAACCGCTGGAACCCTGACGCCCTCGACCCGAACCGGCAGTTCAGGCCAGCCAGCCCTGCCGCCGAGGCGGCATTGGCGATGGCGTGCGTGGCCGCGAACTGCGCACGGGTGGATCTGCATGTCGACCTGCACGAGACCACCGACACCGACAACAGCGAGTTCGGCCCTGCCAAGGCCGCGCGCGACGGCACGGTGTTCGACGGACATGACATCCCCGATGGCTTTTATCTGGTGGGCGACACCGAGCGGCCCGCACCCGAGTTCCAGCGTACTTTGATCGACGCCGTGCGCCGCGTCACTCATATCGCCGAGGCCGATGCGCACGGCCGCCTCATCGGTACGCCGCTGCAGCAGCCGGGCGTGATCAACTACCCCAAGCGGGCTATCGGTTTGTGCGGCGGCACGACCAGCGCACGCTTCGTGACGACGACCGAGGTCTATCCGGACAGCCCGGCTGCGAGCCCGGCCCAGTGCAACGAAGCGCAGGTCGTGACGGTCACGGCGGCGATCGGGTATCTGATAGCGACTACTTCGCGTTGATGGTGATCGGCATCACCGCTTGCGTCGTCAGGCCGGCGGCGTCTTTCGCAATGATGGTCAGCGAATACTTGCCGGTGACCGGCTTGGTCCAGTAGAGCGTCAGCGTCTGGCCATTGGGCGAGAAAGAAACGCCGGCAGGAACACCGCTTATGTTGATCGTGAGCCCGCTGCCGCTCGGCGACGAGACGGTGATCGAACCCGTCAGCGCTTTGCCGGCGACGCCGGTCAACGCGGGCGCGCTGATGGTCGGCGGCGTGGCTTTGGCGATCACGACCGTGAGCACGCCTTTGCCGCTCGTGCCGGTGCTGGCACTCGTCGCGGTGACGGTCACGGCGAAGGTTCCGGCAACAGGGCTCGCCCAACCGACAACACCAGCCGCACTGATCGTCATGCCGGCAGGCGCGTTGGTCAGGGCGTAGGTCAGCGCACTCGAGCTGGTCGCGCTCACCGTGAAGGTCAACGCGACGCCAGCCTTTCCACTGATCGACGCATCGCTCACCACCGGTGCGGCGGGAACCACTGCGGCGCCCGCCAGCGATGAAAGCAGGGCTGAGGCATTCGGCGTGCCCAGCCCGGTCGGCACGTCGTAGCCGACCTTCGCGGCGCAACTGCTGCACGTGCCGTTCGCACCGGTCAGGATGTCGCCGAAAGCCGCCGCATACGTTCCCGGCACGGTCGCAATCTGGTTGTAGAGCGTGGCGTGAGGGGCGCCGATCGGCGTCTTTCCGCTCTGTACTCTCAAGGCATTCGCCATGGCGACCAGGCCAGCCCATTGCGGTGTCGAGAGGCTGGTGCCACCGGCACTCACCCAGTTGACGGTCGACGTGCCCGCGGGCATGACGGCCACGAACTGGCCGGTCGACGGGTCCGCATTGAAAGCCACGTCCGCCACGGCGCGGCGCACCAGTGTGCCGACGCCCGGCACCTTGTCCGATTGATAGGCGGGCTTGGCCGTGTACGCGCTGATGCCACCGCCGGTGCGCGACCAGCTCGTTTCGGACCGGCTTCCGACGCCGGTGTACTTGAGCGAGGTTCCGCCGACCGCCAGCACGTTAGGCGAGACGGCGGGCCACGACACTGCGCTGCCGGAGTCACCCGTCGCGGCCAGGTAGGTCATGCCATTCACGGCAAAGGCGGGGTCCACCGATGCCGTCCAGTTGCCCTCGGTGCCGCCGAAGCTCATCGACACCACACCGGCGCCCATGGCGTTGGCCAGCTTGACGGCGCCGAGCAAGCCGTTGAGTGACGCATCGGCCGCTTCGATCAACACGATGCGAGCGCGCGGGGCTGTTGCATGCGCCCACTGCACATCGAGTGCGATCTCGGTGGCCCAGCCGGCGTCGTAGGCGGGCGCTGTGGCCGTCATCGCACCGGCTGGCGTGCTGTAGACCACCGAGAGGGTGCATCCCTCGGTGCTGCTCGCAGCGGCCAGCGGCAACGCAGCCGTCGCGGTGATCGCCTTGGTGGTGCAACCGGGGAGACCGAACTTCGCGTTGAACGCCGCCAGCTCGGCAGCCGCGTTCGGGTTGTGCATGGCGTCGACGATGTAGATCGTCTGACCTGCGCCCTGCTGTGCGGCCTGGAACGCCGTCGGGGCGAGCGCCGTACTTTGCAGCACAGGCAAAGAGTAGGCCGCGCGGATTTGCGCGGGGGTGAACGTGGTGACACTGCTGGTGGCCGCCAGCGGCGCCACGGTGCCATCGCCAGCGCGCGGCGCGGCGAGCGCATGGGCGCGCTGGGCCGCCGCCAACGATTGAATCGTCAGACCGCGGGTCTCGAGCGCTGCCGTATCGGCGGGAATACTTCGGACACCAGGGGCGGCGCCCGCGGAGGCCTGGTTGTCGATCGCATCGGCGTCGCCCGGCTCGTCCAGCACCACCGGGGCCAGATGGAAACTCGGCTGGGCGATCTGTGCGGCCGCGTCGGCGGTCAGCGTGGCAGCCTCGATGGAGAAGGCCACGGTGTCTCGAGATGCAGCGGACGCTGTGGGCGCGGCACTCGCGCTGGCGGCATCACCGGACCCTCCGCCGCACGCGGAAAGTGCGAGCGAAGCACCGAGGGACAGGGCCCACACGCCACGGCGGCGGCGAAGCTTTTTGGGGGCTGAATGTTCGAACATGACCTCGACTCCGATGTGTCGAGGGCCACGCATCAAGGACTCCGAAGATAGAGTCATTGGCAACCCCGCTACCGTAGCGACTGATCGCTTTAGGCCGGAGGCTTTGCGTCACTGCCTTTCGGCAGCTTTGCCCTCTGTGTCGAACGGCGCGGAATGCGTCGTTGGCAACACGTCGCGATTGTAGGAAGGCGAGGGGTCCCGGTGTGCCGCTTCCTCGGTCTCCGAAGTGTCCGGATCGGGAGCCAATGTGACATCCGCACCTTATCGGCACTCGATCGTCGGCGTTCGAAAAAAGCACATGGCGCTGTTCGCGAGCGCGAGCCGCGGCTTTGCCGGCAGGCGCTTCAGCGCAGCGCCACCAGCACACGCCCCGCATCGGCGCGCACCGCATAGGCCCGCACCGATTGGTCAGGCGCTTCCAGGCATTCGCCGCTGGCCAGGTCGAAGTGCTGCTTGTAGAGGGGCGAGGCCACCACGATGCGCTCGCCCACGCTGCCAACCAGCCCGCGCGAAAGCACGCTGGCCGCCGACTTCGGGTCGATGTTGTCGATCGCAAAGAGCTGGTCGGTGCCGACCCGAAAGATCGCCACGTGGTGTTCACCGACGCGGGCGCAGACGCCGGTGTTGGGCAGGAGGTCGTCGACCGCGCATACGGCGGTCCAGGTCATTGCTTCAATGTCAGTGTTCATGATTTTTTGCTCCGTGGCGATCAGGCAGTGGTGGCGGCACGCGAGCGTTCTTCCGCACGGGCCGGGCGAATCTGCCCGCGTTCCTCGACGAACACGATTTGCTCATCCGGCCGGTCGCTGTTGACGAAGGAGCGGAAGCGCTGTCGCGTGGCCGGGTTCTCGACCGCGGCCTTCCATTCGCAGGCATAAGTGTCGACCACGTTCTGCATCTGCGATTCCAGTTCGGCGCCTATGCCCAGCGTGTCGTTCAGCACCACGCCCTTCAGGTAGTCGAGCCCGCCTTCGAGGTTGTCGCGCCAGGTGCTGGTGCGCTGCAGCCGGTCGGCGGTGCGCACATAGAACATCAGGAAGCGGTCGATCATGCGCACCAGCGTGACCTGGTCGAGGTCGCTCGCCAGCAGTTCGGCGTGGCGCGGCTTCATGCCGCCGTTGCCGCAGACGTAGAGGTTCCAGCCCTTCTCGGTCGCGATCAGGCCCACATCCTTGCCCTGCGCTTCGGCGCATTCGCGCGTGCAGCCGGAGACGCCGAACTTGATCTTGTGCGGCGCGCGCAGGCCCTTGTAGCGGTTCTCGAGTGCGATGGCCAGGCCCACGCTGTCGGCCACGCCGTAGCGGCACCAGGTCGAGCCCACGCAGCTCTTGACCGTGCGCAGCGACTTGCCGTAGGCATGGCCCGACTCGAAGCCGGCGGCGATCAACTCCTCCCAGATCAGTGGCAGTTGCTCGACGCGGGCGCCGAACAAATCGACTCGCGCGCCACCGGTGATCTTGGTGTAGAGACCGTACTTCTTGGCCACCTGGCCGACCGCGATCAGCCCATCGGGCGTGACCTCGCCACCGGCCATGCGTGGCACCACCGAGTAGCTGCCGTCCTTCTGGATGTTGCCCAGGAAATAATCGTTGCTGTCCTGCAGCGCGGCCAGCTCGGGCTTGAGCACGAAGTCGTTCCAGCACGAGGCCAGCACGCTGGCCGCCACCGGCTTGCAGATGTCGCAGCCCAGGCCTTTGCCATGCTTCGCGATCAGGTCTTCGAAGCTGCGGATGTGGCCCACGCGCACCAGGTGGTAGATCTCCTGGCGCGAATGCGCGAAGTGCTCGCACAGGTGGTTGTTCACCGCCATGCCGCGCCTGGACATCTCCGCCTTCATCACCTGCGTGACCAGCGGCACGCAGCCGCCGCAACTGCTGCCCGCCTTGGTGCAGGCCTTGAGCGCGCCGATCGTGGTGGCGCCATCGCCCACGGCCGCGCAGATCTGGCCCTTGCTCACGTCATTGCAGGAGCAGATCTGGGCGCTGTCGGGCAGGGCATCAACCCCGAGCGCGGGCCGCGCCTGGCCATCGCTCGCCGGCAGGATCAGCAGCTCGGGCTGCGAGGGCAAGGCAATGCCGTTGAGCGCCATCTGCAGCAGCGTGCCGTACTCGGCCGCATCGCCCACCAGCACCGCGCCGAGCAGGCGCTGGCCGTCTTCGCTGACCACGATCTTCTTGTAGACCTCACGCCGCTCGTCGGTGTATTGAAAGGCGCGGCTGCCGGCGGTGTGGCCGTGCGCATCGCCGATGCTGGCCACGTCCACGCCCATCAGCTTGAGCTTGGTGCTCATGTCGGCGCCGACGAAGACGGCATCGTCCTGTCCGGCCAGGTGGCCGGCAGCCACCCGGGCCATCTGGTAGCCGGGCGCTACCAGGCCGAAGGTCTGGCCGTTCCAGGCGGCGCATTCGCCGATGGCGTAAATATCGGCGTCGCTGGTGCGGCACTCGCTGTCGATGGCGATGCCACCGCGCGGGCCGATATCGAGCCCGCAGGCCCGCGCCAGTTCGTCGCGCGGGCGAATGCCGGCCGAGAACACGATCATGTCGGCTTCGAGCTGGGTGCCATCGGCGAACACCATGCGCTGGCGCGCGGTGGTGCCGTCGACGATCTCCAGCGTGTTCTTCTGCGTGTGCACCTGCAGGCCCAGCGCCTCGATGCGCCGGCGCAGCACGCGGCCGCCGCCATCGTCCACCTGCACCGCCATCAAGCGCTGCGCAAACTCCACCACATGGGTCTGCAAGCTCATGTCACGCAGGGCCTTGGCGCATTCCAGACCCAGCAGGCCACCGCCCACCACCACGCCGCTGGTCGAGCGCGCGCCGCAGGCCTTCATGGCCACCAGATCATCGATGGTGCGGTAGACGAAACAATCGGCCCTGTCGCGGCCTGGCAGCGGCGGCACGAAGGGCGAAGAGCCGGTGGCCAGCACCAGCTTGTCGTAGGGCAGCACCGCGCCCTCGGCCGTGGTCACGGTGTGGGCCGCGCGGTCGATGGAAGCCGCGCGTGCCGCCAGCCGCACGCCGAAGCCGGTGCGCTCGAAGAAGCCAGCCTCCACCAGCGAGAGATCGTCTGCCGACTTGCCGGCAAAGAACTCCGACAGGTGCACCCGGTCGTAGGCCGCACGCGGCTCTTCGCACAGCACGGTGACCTGCACATCCGGCAGGTTCGTGTCGGCCAACGATTCGAGAAACTTGTGGCCGACCATGCCGTGGCCGACGATGAGGATGTTCATCGATGTTCTTTCTGGAGGAGCGATCACGGCGCGTGCAGACAAGCCAACGCCAAGGGCGTCGCCATGCGGCGGTGCAATCGATGTGTTGGAGGGCGGTTCGGGCAGAAGGCAGCAACCGGCATTCGCACCGGACCCGGTCACGCGTGTGAACCGGAATCTCCGCCAGCGGCAGCGGAGGCTGATCTATCGTGCGCCGACAGTCTTGTCAGGAGACAGGAAGCGGCGACAGTCAATCAAGCGCAAGGCTTGTGCCAGAGGGAATGCGTGGGCGACTCGGGCGCGACGCGGGGTGACGACACCTGAAACGCTGGTGACACGCACCAGATTCGCATGGCGGACGGAGGGTTGCACCGCAATGGCACCGTAGGCGCTTGATCTTGGTGCGGCCGAGTCGGCATCGGCGAGGGGGCGCGAGGTGACCACCCGCATGCGCGTGCTTCAATACCGGGCCCAAGGTGATCGACGCCAGGTCGGCGCGCACATCTTCGATCGGCCCACCACCAAGCTCGAGGCGACCCCACATGCGATTGGACAATCAGGTGCAGGAGTGGCTGATGCGGACGCCGGGGCTGGTCGAGGCCTTGTTCGATGGACTGCCGGATGTGATGTTCTACGTCAAGGACTGTGAGGGCCGCTACCTTTGGGCGAACCAGACGCTCATCGACCGCGCGGGTTCGAAGGGGCTGCCGGATGTGACGGGGCAGACTGCGGATCAGTTGTTCCCGGTCGCGGGTTCGAGCACCGTCGCGCAGGATCTGGAGGTCATCCGCACGGGTCGGCCCATACGCGAACTCTTGCGCCTCTATCGCACCTTTCGAGGCGACCGCTTCTGGTGCCTCAGTTCGAAATACCCCTTGTTGGATTCCGCCAAGCGCATCGTCGGATTGGCGGGCCTGTCTCGTGACCTGCCGCGCCCGAACGAGCGCCATCGCAGTTATCACCGGCTGGCCAAATTCCTGAACTACATCGACAGTGGCCTCGACCAGCCGATCCGGATCGCGGAAGCGGCTGCCCACGCCTCGGTCTCGATGGACACGCTCGGGCGCCTGGTGTTCGAGGCCTTTCACGTCACGCCCAAGCAATTGCTGATGAAAAGGCGCATCGACAAGGCGTGCCAGATGCTGGAAGAGACATCGGTTTCCATCACCGACATCGCGGCGGCCTGTGGGTATGCCGACCACAGCGCCTTCTCGCGTCAGTTCCGCGCGGCGACCCATATGACACCGGCGCAATACCGGTCGTCGCAGACCGCTGGGTAGTCGGCCAGGCTGTAACGGTGCGGTACGGCGCGGCGCGGTGCGGCGACTATGCAAAAAACCGCAGCACGGTGCGACCCGCGATCTAGCCGCGCCGGTCCGCCGCTCGCACAATTCCGGCCATGAACTGTCTGATCGTATTTGCACACCCCGAACCGGTGTCGTTCAACGGCGCGCTCAAGGACCTGGCCGTTCGCGAGCTCGAGCGCCAGGGGCACACCGTCGTCGTCACCGACCTGTACCGCATGGGCTGGAACCCGGCATTGGGCCCGGAAGACTTCCACGGTGAGCGGGCGAATGCCGACTACCTCGACCTCTCCCGCGAACAGGAGCATGCGCACGCAACCGGCGGGCTGAGCGCCGAGGTGAGGGCCGAACAGGCCAAGGTCACGGCCGCTGATCTGGTGCTGTTCCAGTTCCCGGTCTGGTGGTTTTCGATGCCGGCCATTCTCAAGGGCTGGGTCGACCGTGTCTTCAGCCGTGGCTTCGCCTACTCGGCCGGGCGCAAGTACGAAACCGGGCACTTCCGCGGCAAGCGCGCGATGCTGTGCCTCACCACCGGCACGGCCTCCACGCTCTACGAGGCCAATGGCATCGATGGCGATCTGCACCATGTGCTCTGGCCCATCCACAACGGCATCCTGGGCTACACCGGTTTCACGGTCTTGCATCCCTTTGCCGCCTGGATGCCCGGGCGTGTGTCGGCCGATGAGCGCCAGTCCTATCTGGATGCCTTCGCGGATCGTCTGCGCAAGCTCGACCGAACCGAGCCGCTCTTTTTTCACCCGTGGAGCGACTATGACGAATCGCAACGCCTGAGGCCCGGCGTTGCCGCGCGGTCGGGCGTGCAATGGAACCCGCGATCGGGCCAGACCTTCGAGGCTTCGGCGTCGGATTTCGCCGAGCGGCAGGCCGGGCTCGTGGCGCCAACGCGTCCCTGAGCTTTCCCTTCAGTCAACACGTTCGAGAACCTCATGTCACGCGTCAATTCCGGGCAGGTCGTCATCGTCGGCGGCGCCATCATGGGCAGCTTCAGCGCCTGGGCTTTGCGACAAGCCGGGTTCACCGGTGCGATCACCGTGGTCGAGAAAGACCCGACGTATCAATGCTCTTCGACAGCGCTGTCTGCCGCATCGATACGCACGCAGTTCGGCACGCCGAGCAACATCCAGATGAGCCTGTACGGCGCCGAGATGTTTCGAGGCATCAAGGCGGTGTTCGGCGAAGAGGCCGACATCGGCTTCAAGGAAAAGGGCTACCTGATCCTGGGCGGGCCGGAGCATGTGGCCGAACGCCAGGCGGCTGCCGCGATGCAACGCTCACACGGCGCGGAGATTCTGGTGCTTGACCCCGATGAGCTGCGCGCGCGCTTCCCGGGCATCAGTGTCGAAGGCGTGGGCATCGGCACCTTCGGCGCGCGGCACGAGGGTTGGTTCGATGCGTGGAGCCTGCTCTCCACCGTGCGGCGTGCGGCGCGGCAATCGAATGTCGACTATGTGGAAGCGGCCGTCGAGTCTTTCGAGACCGATGACGCCCGAATCACCGGCGTGGTGTTGTCGAACGGCCAGCGGCTGCCATGCGACTTCTGCGTGCTGGCAGCAGGCGCGTGGTCGGGGCGCCTCGCAGCGACGCTGGGCATCGCCTTGCCGGTGGTTCCGAAAAAGCGAACGGTGTTCTGTTTCAAGACGCCATTCCGCCTCGACAACTTCCCCATGCTCTTCGATGCCAGCGGCATCTGGGTGCGCCCCGAGGGCGATGGCTACATCGGCGGCATCCAGCCGCTGCCCGAAAACGATGCCGATGCCGATGGCGATTTCGAGCCGCATCACCATTTGCTGGAAGAACCGTTCTGGCCCCTGCTGGCCACGCGCATCCCGGCGATGGAGGAGTTGCGCCTTCACCGCGCCTGGGCCGGGCACTACGAGGTCAACACGCTGGATCACAACGGCGTGGTCGGCCCGCACGACGAGCTGACCAACCTCATCTTCGCGACCGGCTTCTCCGGCCACGGGGTCATGCACGCCCCGGCGGTGGGCCGCGGTGTGGCGGAGCTGATCACCTCGGGCGGCTACCGCTCCATCGACATGAGCCCGCTGGGCTGGGAACGCATTCGCACCTCGACGCCATTGGTCGAAAACATCGTCTACTGACAAGGAACATGACATGAAGCTATCCGGAAAGGTTGCTGTCGTCACCGGCGCCGCACGCGGAATCGGGCGCGCCTCCGCCGAACGTCTTCTGGCCGAAGGCGCGAGGGTGGTGGTCTCCGACATCGACGAAGACCAGCTGCACAAGACGGCCGCCGAGATCGGTACGGCAGACAGCGTGCTCGCGCTGCGGGCCGACGTGGCCAGCAAGCGTGATGTGGTCCACCTCATCGAAGCGGCCGTACAGCGATTCGGCGGCATCGACATCATGGTGAACAACGCCGGCATCGCACCGGTGGTCGACTTTCTGGACGTGACCGAGGAGTTGCTGGGCCGCGTGTTGGACGTCAACCTCAAGGGCGCGTTCTACGGCACGCAGGCCGCGGGCCGGCAGATGATCGCGCAGGGAAGGGGCGGCGTGATCATCAACATGTCGTCGATCAATTCGGGGCTGGCCAACCCCAATGTGGCGCCCTATGCCATCTCCAAGGGCGGCATGAACCAGGTGACGACGACCGCCGCGGTGGCGTTTGCATCGCACGGCATTCGCGTCGTGGGCGTCGGGCCCGGCACGATCATGACCGACATGGTGGCCGGCGCCTTCGTGCAGAGCGCCGGCAACCACGCGATCCTGTCGCGCACGCCGCTGGGCCGCTACGGCACCACGGCGGAAATCGCGGGCGTCGTGGCCTTTCTCGCCAGTGACGATGCGTCTTACATGACGGGCGAGACCGTGTATGTGGACGGCGGCCGTCGCGTTCTGAACTATGTGGTTCCGGTCAAGGAGTGAATTCATGAGCCCGTTGTTCGACAAGCTCCACCACCTCTGCATCGTGGTTCATGACATCGACAAGGCGCAAGCGCATTACGAATCCATCGGCATCGGCCCGTGGATTCAATACCCGCCGCTGGCCGAGTACGAGGAGTTGGACGTGCCGAGCCCCGAAGGCTTTCTGGCGCTCGAGTACAGGATCTGCAACCTGCCCAACATCCAGCTCCAGTTGTGCGAACCCGGCAACGAGCCATCGCCGCAACGCCTGCACCTGGACCGCAAGGGCGAAGGCGTGTTCCACATCGGGTTCGAGGTGCCCGATGCCGACGCCGCCGAAGCGCAGGCCAAGGCCCAGGGCCTGCCGGTGCTGATGCGCGGCCGTCGCACCAACCGCACAGGCTTCACCTACTACGACTCGGCCGACACCGCAGGCGTGACCCTGCTGACACGCGCCACCAACCTGCCCGGCAGGTGACCAGGCATCGGGAGCCGACATGCAGATCGATCTGAACGCCGACCTCGGCGAAAGTTACGGGCCCTGGGTGATGGGGCATGACGCGCTGATGCTGGACTGCGTCACCAGCGCCAACATCGCCTGCGGTGGCCATGCCGGTGATCCGGAAACCATGTTCCGGACGCTGCGCATGGCGGCCGACCGCGGCGTGACCGTGGGTGCCCATCCCGGCTATGCCGACCGCGAAGGGTTCGGGCGCCGCGTCATCCCCATGCCTCCCGATCAAATCGGCCGCATGGTCGCTGCACAAGTGGGTGCCTTGGTGGCCATCGCCCAACTCGCTGGAACGCGGGTGCGCTACGTCAAGCCGCATGGTGCACTGGGCAACCTCGCGGCTGCAGATTCGATGGTCGCCGCGTCCATCGTTTCGGCGCTGAAGACCATGGATCCGGCATTCGCCATCCTGGCCATCTCGGGCACCGAACTCGAACGTTCTGCGCGTGCCGAAGGCATGAAGGTGTTCTCCGAAGTCTTCGCCGACCGCGCCTACCAGGCCAACGGCCAGTTGGTGCCCCGCATCCAGGCTGGTGCGATGCTGCACGATGCAAAGGAAGCCGCGGACCGCCTGCTCGGCTACCTGAAGACCGGGCGGATGCCGGTGCTCGGTGCCGATCCCATTGCGTTGCACGCCGATTCGATCTGCGTCCACGGGGACAACGCGGAGGCCGTCGACATGGCGCGCCAGATCCGCGCACGGCTGGCCGCCGAAGGCTTCACGCTCGCTGCCTTTTCGAGCTAGCGGGCCCAGGTGAACGCGATGCCCGATGCAGGCTGGCCGAAGTTCGTGCCGGTCGCCGACCACGCGCTGCTGGTGTGCCTTGGCGATGCGATCAGCGACGAGACGAGCGCCGCCGTGGTCGCACTCGACCGGGCCCTCGCCGATTCGCCGCCCGTCGGCATGGCCGAGTGCGTGCCGGCCTTCGTCAACCTCTTGATCGAGTTCGACTCGCTGACCACGGAGCACCGGCAGATGCGCGCGCATGTAGAGCATCTGCTGCGTTGCCCCTTGCCGGACCGCACCAAGGGACAACCGCGCGAGGTCGAGGTTTGCTACGACGAGGATTTCGCGCCGGATCTGGTGGCGGTGGCGCGCTCGGTGGGCTTCTCTGTCGACGAGGTGATCGCCTGTCATCTGCAGGCCGACTACGACGTTCGCATGTTCGGCTTCGCGCCCGGATATGCCTACATGTCGGGCGTGTCGTCGGCGATCCAGGTGCCGCGCAAGCCCTCGGCGGTTCGGAACATTCCGGCCGGCAGCGTGCTCATCGCGGGGCCGCAGTGTCTGGTCACCACGCTGACCATGCCCACCGGATGGGCCATCATCGGCCGCTCGCCGACCCGCATGCTGACCGGCGACGAGTGCGCGCCTTTCCTGTTGCGGGTGGGTGACAGGGTTCGCTTCAGGCGCATCGACAGATCCGATTACGACGCACGCAAGGCTGCAGAGCGCCATGAATGAAGCTCGCCTGAGGGTCAGGTCTTGCGGCCCGCTGGTCTCGTACCAGGACGGTGGGCGTTTCGGCATGCTGCGCTTCGGCGTGCCGGCGTCTGGGCCGATGGATCGGCTGGCCCATGCGGTTGCTCAGGTGGCCTTGGGCAGGCCCGAAGGCTCGACCGCGATCGAGATATCGATGGGCGGCCTGGAGCTGGTGTGCGAGTCGGGCGAGGTCACCTGCTGCGTGGCGGGCGGCGAGTTTCAGGTCGTGCATGCCGGTTCCGCCGCGTCACCCTGGTGTGTGCGAACCCTGCGCGAAGGCGAGGTGCTGTCGGTCCGGCCCGGTGCCTGGGGAAGCTGGGCCTACCTGGCGTTCGCGGGTGATCTGGTCTGCCCCCAATGGACAGGATGCGCCTCGACGCATTCCACATCTGGACTCGGCGGCGGGATGCTCGCCCGCGAGGCGGCGATCATGGTGAGCAACCCGCTTGTTGCCGAGGCGCGGGAAGGTGATCTGCCAGTGCCTGCGTTCGCGCGCCCGCGCCATCTGGCGCGGGTCGTGTTGGGGCCGCTGACGGGGCAGTTCGACCCGGCTGCGATGGACGCGCTCCTGGGGCAGGGCTTTGCCGCCACATCGGCCTACGACCGGATGGGGATGCGCCTGGCAGGGCCGAGCCTGGCGCCGAGGGATGCCTTGTCCATTCCCTCCGAGCCCATCGTCCGCGGCTCGATCCAGGTCGGGGGCGATGGCGTGGCCTCGATCCTGTTGGCCGACCATCAGACCACCGGCGGCTATCCCAAGGTCGCGACGATTCTGTCGTCGGACACCGATGGCGTGTCCCAACTCCGCGCGCACGACAGCCTGCGGTTTCAGGCGGTCGATGCCGACGAGGCGATCCGGCTGGTCCGGCTGCACGCGCAGGCCAAGCGGCGTTTCCTGGACGAGATCGCCAGACCCAGAGGCACGCTGGCCGAACGCTTGATGCGGGAGAACCTGATCAGCGGCGTGGTTGGTGGTGTGGCGGCGGAAGACCCCGTGGCGATCGTGTGACCGCAGACGCACCGCCCCTCAAGGCGCAACCCATCGCGCTTGCAGCCAGTCACCCCGCATTACCGCATCCTTGGCGCACTGCACCAGCAGATCCACCGTGCGCTGCACATGCGGGCCGACGGCCCGGTTCGCCGGCAGCGCGAGCACGATCGTCCGCGTGATCTTGGGGTTGCGAAGCGGCGCCGCCGTGACCCGCTCGCGCGCCAGTTCGTCCGCGAAAGCGATCGGCGGCAGCACCGTGAGGCCATGTCCTCCGATGACAAGGCACTTCTGAATGCTCATCGCGTTTGTCTCCGCCGTGACCGTGAGCTTCACGTTCGACACGGCGCATGCATGGTCGACAAGCGTGCGAATGCCATGCGGCCCGCTCGGAAGGACCATCGGCTGGCCCGCCAGGCTGGCGAGCGAAACGGGCTTGCGAGGGTTCAGCTTGGCGGACGGCGCGCCGACCACCCACAGGTCCTCATCCAGCAGCGGCCTGGCGACGATGTTCGGTGACCGCTCCACGCCGTAGAGAAGCGCCAGGTCGATCTCGCCGGTCTCCAGCCACTGCTGCAAGGTGCCGGCGTAGCCCATGGCGATCCGCATGCGAATGCCGGGGTAGGTCTTCGCGACCGCGCTCACCAGCGGGCCGGAGAGCAGATCGCATGTGCTCGGCAACAGGCCCACCGTCACCAGGCCGCTGATTCCCTCGGCCGCTCCGCCGATCTCGGCACGTGCCCGGTCCAGCTCCAGCATCGCGCGCCGCGCATAGACCAGGAGCGCCTTGCCGGCAGCGGTGAGCACCATGCCATGCCGCTCCCGCTCGAACAACGCCGTGCCGATGTCTTCCTCGAGCAGACGGAGCTGTCGTGACACGGCCGGCTGGACCAGGTTGAGCAGTTCGGCCGCGCGGGTGACATTGCCCGTGTCGGCGACGGTCAGGAAGGCGCGCAGTTGCTTGAAGTCCATCGACAGTCCTTCGCCATGAGTCCTTCAGCTTGATTCCGCCACCATGCCAGCCAGTGATGCCCTCATCAGTATTCTCTATTTTGCGATAGCGCGCATCAGATTCTATGATTCCTCGATCGCCACTTCATCTGCCCAAGCCGACGACTGCCATGGACCACACCCCCACCACCGCACCTGCCTGGCAGCAGGACATCTTCAAGATTCTGAAGGATGGCAAGGTGCGCCAGATCGCCTACGTGCCCGATGCTGGGCATTCGCATGTGATCCGCAGCGCCGTCGCCGATCCGGAGATCGAAGACATCGTTCTGACGACCGAAGAGGAAGGCGTCGCCTTGGTCAGCGGTGCGTGGCTCGGCGGCCAGCGGGCCGTGCTGCTGATGCAAAGCAGCGGCGTCGGCAACTGCGTCAACATGTTCTCGCTGCTGGCGAGCGCCAACTTTCCCTTCTTCACCCTGGTGACGATGCGGGGCGAGTACGCAGACTTCAACCCCTGGCAGGGGCCGATGGGCCGGGCGACGCAAGGCGCGCTCGAGTTGATGGGCATCACGGTGCTGCGCGCATCGGACCCGGAGCAGGTGGAAGAGATCGTGAGGGCCGGGTTCGACGCCGCCTTCGAGGCCGGCGAACGAGTCGCCGTGCTGCTGGGGCAAAACCTGATCGGCCGCAAGACATGGGAGCGCAAGTGATGAGCAAGACTGCAGACCGCCGCGAATTCGTGTCCACCCTGTTGAGCGCGCTGCCGGATGCGCTGGTCGTCACGGGCCTGGGCTCCGCGTCCTACGACGTGTTCGCCGCCGGCGACCGCGACAAGAACTACTACCTCTGGGGCGCGATGGGCGGTGCGACCTCGCTGGCACTCGGCCTGGCCATCGCGCAGCCGGACCGATCGGTGGTCGTCATCACCGGCGACGGCGAGCAACTGATGGGCATCGGCAGCCTGGCGACGATCGCCGCCAAGCAGCCACGCAACCTGACCATCGTCGTGCTCGACAACGGCCACTTCGGTGAGACCGGCATGCAACGCAGTCACACCAGCCTGGGCACCGACCTCGTCGCGGTGGCCAAGGGTTTCGGGATCGCGAATGCATTCGCCGTCGACAGCATCGAACGCTGTGGCGACGTCGCCGACCACGCCGCTGCGCGCAAGGCGACCACCTTCGTGCGCGTCTCGATCGAAGCGAACGAACCACCGCGTGCCCTGCCGCCGCGCGATGGGGCCTACATCAAGAACCGGTTCCGCGCCGCGCTCGGGTTTACGCCGTTCTGACGCGGCAGATCGAGCGAGGCATGCCATGAAACGCTACCAACTTCGCATCGACGGCCAAGCGGTCGACCCCGCCGCCGGCGTCTGGTTCGACACCCAGAACCCGTTCACCGGTGAGGCCTGGGCCGAGATTCCGCGGGCAGACGCGCAAGACGTGGACCGCGCGGTTCAAGCCGCCCATCGCGCGCTCAACGCCGGCCCTTGGGCAGAGATGTCGGCCAGCCAGCGCGGCATGTTGCTGCACCGGCTGGGCGACCTCATCACTCGCGATGCCGCGAAGCTCGCGGCCACCGAGGTGCGCGACAACGGCAAGCTGCTCGCCGAGATGCTGGGCCAGCTCAACTACATCCCGCAATGGTTCTATTACTACGGCGGTCTGGCCGACAAGATCCAGGGCACGACGCTGCCGCTGGACAAGAAGGGCTATTTCGCCTTTACGCGCAACGAGCCTGTGGGTGTCGTCGCCGCCATCACGCCGTGGAACTCGCCGTTGATGCTCGCGAGCTGGAAGATCGCACCGGCGCTTGCGGCCGGCTGCACCATCGTCGTCAAGCCGTCGGAGTTCACCTCCGCCTCGACGCTCGAGTTCGCCGCACTGTTCGACGAGGCGGGGTTTCCGCCGGGCGTGTTCAACGTCGTCACCGGCTTCGGCCATGAAGTTGGTACGCCCCTGGTCGAGCACCCACTGGTGCGCAAGATCAGCTTCACCGGCTCCGATGTGACGGGCCGCGTCATCAACGAAAAGGCTGCTCGCCACTTCAAGCACACGGCGATGGAGCTCGGCGGCAAGTCCGCCAACATCGTCTTCGCGGATGCCGATGTGGAACAGGCCGTCTTCGGCGCGATTTCCGGCATCTTCGCCGCGACGGGTCAGACCTGCATCGCCGGCTCGCGCCTGCTGGTGCAAGGCAGCATCTACGACAGCTTCGTCGAGAAGCTGCTCGCGGTGGCGCGCACGGCCCGCATGGGCGACCCGATGGACCCCGCGACGCAGGTGGGGCCAGTGACCACGCCACCGCAGCTCGCGAAGGTGCTCGATTACATCGAGGTGGCGCGGCAAGAAGGCGCGACGCTGCTGCTCGGTGGCCAGCGTGGCGAGGGGCCAGCGTGTGGCAACGGCTGGTTCGTGCAGCCGACGATCTTCGGCGATGTGGACAACAACATGCGCATTGCGCAGGAAGAGGTGTTCGGCCCGGTGCTGTCCATCATCCGCTTCACCGACGAGGCCGATGCCGTTCGCATCGCCAACGATGTTCGGTTCGGCCTGGCCGCCGCTGTGTGGACCAGCGACATCGGCCGCGCGCTGCGCATGTCCGAGAAGCTGCAGGCCGGCACGGTGTGGGTCAACACCTACCGCGCGATCAGCTATCTGGCACCGTTCGGCGGCTATAAGGACTCAGGGCTGGGCCGCGAGAATGGCATCGACGCGATCCGCGAATACCTGCAGGTCAAGAGCGTGTGGATCAACAGCGGCGCGGTGGCAGGCAACCCGTTCGTCATGCGCTGAGCCCGACATCGGCAAGGGGCTCACGGTGCGGCCCATTCCCAATCTCGTCAACCACGAGACGAACGAGCTGTTCTTCGACAACCTCGAGATCCCCGAAGAGAACCTGATCGGGGAGGAGGGCAAGGGCTTCAAGTACATCCTCGATGGGCTGAATGCCGAGCGCACCCTGATCGCCGCCGAGTGCATCGGCGACGGCTACTGGTTCGTCGACCGGGCCACGAAGTACGCCAACCAACGCGTGGTGTTCGACCGGCCGATCGGCAAGAACCAGGGCGTGCAATTCCCGATCGCCGATGCCTACATCGAGATCGAAGCCGCCAACCTGATCGCATGGCGGCTTCGGCTTTGCCAACGAATACGACATCGAACGCAAGTTCCGCGAGACGCGGCTCTACCAGGTGGCGCCGATCTCGACGAACCTGATTTTTTCGCATGTGGCCGAGCATGTGCTCGGGCTGCCGCGTTCGTTCCGAGGAGGCACGCATGCGGCCATTGGATGGAATCACCGTTGTCACCCTGGAACACGCCATCGCGGCCCCGTTCTGCACCCGGCAGCTCGCCGACCTCGGCGCGCGCGTCATCAAGGTCGAGCGGCCGGGCAGTGGCGACTTTGCCCGCGCCTACGACGAGCGCGCGCGCGGCCTGGCCTCGCACTTCGTCCGGACCAATCGTTCGAAGGAGAGCCTCACGCTCGACGTGAAGCACGAGTTGGCGAAGGACGTGCTGGCCGAGTTGATCGCCCGTGCCGATGTACTCGCGCCGCACGGCACAGCGGGAAGCACTCCGCGCCATCGTCGTCGACACCTTCGCGTCCCTCACGGCCGAGCAGGTGATCGCAAGACTCGACGAGGCGCAGATCGCCAACGCGCGCATGAACGACATGCACGAGGTCTGGAAGCATCCCAACTCCAGGCGCGACAGCGCTGGACCGAAGTCGATACGCCGGCGGGGCCCATTCCCGCGTTGCTGCCGCCTGGTGCCACCGAGGCCTTCTCGCCGCGAATGGACGCCGTCCCCGCACTCGGGCAGCACACCGATTCGATCCTGGCCGAGCTCGGTTGGAGCGGCGAACAGATCGAAGCCTTGCGACGAGCCCAGGCCATCTGATCCACATCGCCACGCGCCTGAAGAGGCGCCGGCATCTCAACTTGCAGGCCTACCAGGAGCGACTCATGTCGACCCCCAGCGCGCTTGCACGCGCCCCGAACCCTGCTCTTCGTCGCCGGCAACCGGCCCGAGCATCATGATCCCCACGGCGGAGTCATGTGCGGCGCTGAATCGCGCCAGTGAAAGGCTGCACGGCGTTCCCATCCTGCCGATCGTCGAGAGCGCCGCCGGCCATGCGGCGCTGACCGAGATCGCCGGCACAGCCAACGTGTTGCGCCTGGTCGTGGGCCACATCGACTTCATGGCCGACACCGGCTTGCAGTGCTCGGACGACGAGCAGGAGTCGATCCCGCTGCGGTTCGCGGTGGCCATGGCAACGCGCCTGGGCCGCCTGGCGCCGGCCGTGGACGGTGTGACGGTCGCCATCGACGACCACGATCGGCTGCAGCGGGACACGCGCCGCGCGCTGCGCTTCGGCTTTGGCGGCAAGCTGTGCATCCACCCGCGCCAGGTGCCACTGGTCCACGCCGCGCTGGCGCCAAGCGCCGAAGAAGTCGACTGGGCCAGGCGCGTCATCGCGTGTCGGGTGTGACCATTTCGGCACGACCTTCGAAGGAAGCGCCGCGAGATGCCGGCGTCGAAGGACGCGGCTGCGCGTCTTACAGCAGCCTGCCACTCACCACGGGCTCGACCTGCCACCACCCCGGCAACAAGCGCAACACTTCCGGCCGCCCGAACCGGTCGTCGATCAAATGCACGCTGCCCCGATCGCTCGGCGAGCGAATCACGCGCCCGGCGGCCTGCACCACCTTGCGCAGCCCGGGGAAGAGATAGGTGTAGTCGTAGCCCGCGCCGAAGCGCAGCTCGACCCGGCGCCGCATCTCCTCGTTGACCGCATTGAACTGCGGCAGCCCCAGCGTGGCGATGAAGGCGCCGATCAGCCTGGTGCCGGCCAGATCGATGCCCTCGCCGAAAGAACCGCCCAGCACCGCGAAGCCGATACCGCGGCCATCGTCCACGAAGCGCTCCAGAAAGCCGGCGCGCGCGCCTTCGTCCATGCTGCGGGTTTGGCGCCAGACGGGGACGTCAGCGTGCGCGGCCTCGAACGCATCGGCCACCTGGCGCGAATAGTCATGGCTGCCGAAGAAGGCCAGGTAGTTGCCCGGCGCGGCCTGGTACTGGTCGGCGATGAGCTTCACGATGGGGCCGACCGATCGGTGGCGGTCGGCATAACGCGTCGAGACCCGCTGCACGCGCACTGCCAGTTGTTCGGGCGTGAACGGCGCCTCCACGTCCAGCCAGGCGGTGTCGGCCGGCAGGCCCAGCACATCGGCGTAGAAGTGTTGCGGCGCCAGCGTCGCCGAGAACAGCACCGTCGAACGCGCGGCCGCGAAGCGAGGCGCCAGGTGCGGTGCCGGCACCACGTTGCGCACGCAGATGACCGAGGGCGGCGAGCGTGTCGCGCTGCCTGGCCGTGCGACAGCAGCTTCGTCGCGCGTCAGGTCGATCATCGAGTGCGTGCCGAAGGATTCGAGCAGCCGGGTGAATTGCAGGGCATCGAAGTACCAGCGCAGCAACTCGCCATCCACCTGCTCCGGTGCCTCGGCCAACACATCGCCGATGCTCGCCGTGGCGCCCTGCAGCGCTGACACGAATGCACTCGGTGAGTCGGCCAGCACGCGGTAGGGCGAATCGTCTTCCTTGGCCAGCCGGGCCCACTGGCGCTGCAGCCGATCGAGCGGGCGGCGCAAGCCCTCCGGCGCTGCCGAACGCACGCGCCGCAATTGCAGCGAGTCGAGCGCCGCGCTGTACATGCCGCGCGCCCGATCGACCAGATTGTGGGCTTCGTCCACCAGCACTGCCACGCGCCAATCGTTGGCGAGCGTGAGGCCGTGCAGCAGCGCGGTCACGTCGAAAAAATGGTTGTAGTCGCCGACGATCACATCGGCCCAGCGCGCCAGTTCCTGCCCGAGGTAGTAGGGGCAGACGGCATGCTCTCGGGCCACTTCGCGCAGCGTGTCGCGGTCCAGCGTGGGGATGCCGATCGCTGCTTCGCGCGCGGCCGGCAGCCGGTCGTAGAAGCCTTTGGCGAGCGGGCAGGAATCGCCGTGGCAATGTTTGTCCGGATGCTCGCAGGCCTTGTCGCGAGCGACGAGTTCGAGCACGCGCCAAGGCGCGCGGCCGAGTGCCGCCAACGCCTCGAACGCGAGCTGGCGGCCCGAGCCTTTGGCGGTGAGGAAGAAGACCTTGTCGATGGCTTGCGACGGGCAGGCCTTGAGCAGGGGAAAGAGCGTGCCGATGGTCTTGCCGATGCCCGTCGGCGCCTGAGCCATCAGGCAGCGGCCCGAGCGCGCGGCGTTGAAGACGGCCGTGGCCAGGGCGCGCTGGCCGGTTCGGAAGTCGGCGTGCGGAAATCGAAGCTCGGTGAGCGCCGCATCACGCTCGGCCCGGTGCGCGAGTTCGGACTCGGCCCAGGCCAGGAAGCGGCCGCACAGGGCATCGAAGAAGGTCTTCAGTTCGGCCGCAGTGCGTTGGCGCGACAGCGGCGGCTGTTCTTCCTGCTGGCCGATGTCGAAGTAGACGAGCGAGACGGTCAGCTCGGCGAGGCCGAGTTCCTGGCAGAGCAGCCAGCCGTACACCTGGGCCTGCGCCCAATGCAGGTGGCGGTGGTTGTCGGGCTGGCGCGCGAGGTCGCCCTTGAAGGTCTTCACCTCTTCCAGCACGCCGCGGTCGGGGTCGTAACCATCGGCGCGGCCGCGCACCAGCAGTGGGCCGAAGCGGCCGCTGAGCGGCATCTCGGCGCGGTAGTTGCCGCTGCGCCGCGCGGCCACGGTGCGGTGCCCGGCCATGCCCTCCTGCGCGCTCGGTGAAGGCGTGAAGCGCAGGTCGAGGTCGCCTCGCTTGGCGGCGAACTCGCAAAGGGTGCGGACGGCGACGGGGTACATCGGGGAAGCCATGGTGGCGGGGCAGGGAGCCATTCGGGGATGATGCAGCAAGCTGCGGGCGATGGAAGCCCGCCAGCTTCAGCCACGAAGGAGATCCGACATGACCAGCAAGAACACGATCTGTCTGTGGTACGACGGCACTGCCCTCGACGCCGCGAACTTCTATGCCAGGACCTTCCCCGACAGCACGGTCGGCGCCGTCTACCGCGCGCCGAGCGACTACCCCGCCGGCAAGCAGGGCGATGTGCTGACGGTCGAATTCACCGTGGCGGGCATCCCCTGCCTCGGGCTCAACGGCGGCCCGGGGATCGCCCACAACCTGGCCTTCTCGTTTCAGATCGCGACCGATGACCAGGCCGAAACCGACCGCCTTTGGAATGCCATCATCGGCAATGGCGGCGAGGCGAGTGAGTGTGGTTGGTGCAAGGACCGCTGGGGCCTGTCATGGCAGATCACGCCACGCGCCCTCACGTCGGCCATCGCCGACCCCGACCCCGCGGTGGCCAAACGTGTGTTCGAGGCGATGATGACGATGGGGAAGATCGACATCGCGGCGATCGAGGCAGCGCGGCGGGGCGCCTAGCATGACGACCTCTGCCTCGAACACACGCTCACTGCCACGGATCCTGGCCCTTGCACTGTTGACGCTGGGCGGCGTGGCTTGTGCCGTCGATCCCGCGACCACGTCCGCGACAACGCCCGCTTCCGCGCCGCGCTCTACCAGCCTCCTGGTGCCCGTGACCACGATCATCGGCGAGGCGGAGTGCGACAACCAGAGCCAGTGCCACGCCATCGGCGTTGGGGCCAAAGCCTGCGGCGGTCCGGGCGGCTATCTGGCCTGGTCGGACAAGAAGACCGACCCGACCGCGTTGCGAACCGCCGTGGAGGTACAGGCGCGGGCGGAGGTGGAAGAGAACAAGACCAGCGGCCTGCTCTCGAATTGCATGGTCGTGCCCGAGCCGCCGGCCGTCTGCCGCCCGCGCGCGTCCGACGGCAAGAAGACCTGCCAGTTGGGCCAGGGCGGCGCCAGTTCGGCGGTATGACGACTCCGGGCACGCTGCCATCGTCCGATCTTCATCGACTCCTGAGCCTGTTCCAGGCCAGGCGCTTCGGCGCGATGGAGCAACTCGCCCGTCGCCTGCTTGCGCAGTACCCCGAAGCCGGCATGGGCTGGAAGGCGCTGGGTATCGCGCTGCAGGCGCAGGGCCAGGATGCGGTCGCCGCATTGCAGCAGGCCGCGACCCTGATGCCGGGCGACGCTGAAGTCATGGCCAGTCTCGTGGAGGCCCACCTGAGCCAGGGGCACGCGCTGATGAAGTCGGGCCACGCCGAGGGAGCTGCGGCCAGTTACGCGGCGGCGCAGCGGCTGAACCCTGGGCATGCGCACGCCCACGCTTGTTGGGGTGTCGCGCTGCAGGCGCTCTGCCAGTTTGAGGCGGCAGTGCAGCGCTTCAGGCAGGCGGTGGCGCTGCGGCCGGATCTGGTCGACGCGCAGTTCTGCCTGGGCAGCAACCTGCTCGCGCTCGGCCGGGCGGATGAAGCGCTGGCGAGCCTGCGACGCGTGATCGAACTGATGCCCGACCATGGGCCTGCGCATGCCAACCTGGGCAACGCGGTGAAGGCGCTGGGGCGGCTGGACGAAGCGCTGCCGGCGTATCGCCGGGCCGTCGAACTCCAGCCCGATGTGCCACTCAATCACGCCAATCTGGGCGCGGCCTCTCGGGAACTGGGGCAGATGCAGCAGGCGCTGGACTGCTACCAGCGCGTGTTCGACTTGGAGCCGGCGAAGCTGGGTGCGTTGAGCGACCGGCTCTTCATCCAGAACTACCTGACGACAGGCACTGCGCCGGCGCGCAAAGCCGAGGCGCAGCGCTTCGGCATCCTGGCTGCGACGCAGGCCCGTCCGTTCACGCAGTGGCCCACCCGCAGCCATGTTCATGGCAGCGAGCGCCTGCGCGTGGGCTTCGTGTCCGCCGACCTGCGCGAACACCCGGTCGGCTACTTCATCGAAGGTGTAATGGCGGCCCTGTCGAAATCGTTCGCAGACCGGATCGAGCTGTTCGTCTATGCCAACTCGGAGACCGAGGACGCACTGACGACACGCCTGCTGACCCATTGCCGGCGCTGGACTTCCATCACCGGCCTGGGTGACGAAGGGGCGGCTGCCCTGATCCACGCGGATGCTCTCGACATCCTGATGGATCTCTCGGGACACACGGCCGGCAACCGCCTGCCGCTGTTCGCCTGGAAGCCTGCGCCGCTGCAGATCGCCTGGCTCGGCGACTGCGCCACGTCCGGGCTGGCCGCGATCGACTATTTCCTCGCCGACCCCTGGATCGCTCCGCCAGGTGCGGATGCTGAATTCACCGAGACGGTCTGGCGCCTGCCCGAGACCTTCCTGTGCTTCACGCCACCGGACTTCGACATCACCGTCGGCCCGCTGCCGGCCGCGGCCCGGGGCCACATCACCTTCGGCTGCTTCAACAAGCTGAACAAGCTCAACGACGAGGTGATCGCGACATGGGCTCGCGTCCTGCAAGCGGTGTCCGGCAGCCGGCTGGTGCTGAAATCCGGCCCGTTGAGCATGGAATCGAGTCGGCAGCACCTGAGCCATCGCTTCGCCGGCCACGGCATTGCGCGCGAACGGCTGATCCTCGAAGGCGCCTCGCCACGCGAAGACTATCTTCGCGCCTACGAACGTGTGGACATCGCGCTGGACCCTTTTCCCTACCCAGGCGGCACGACCAGCGTCGAAGGGCTATGGATGGGCGTGCCGGTGCTGACACTCGCCGGTTCCTGTGCCTTGGCCCGGCAGGGAGAGAGCATCCTGCGGAACGTCGGGCTGCCGGACTGGATCGCCACAGACGCGCAGGACTACGTCGAGCGCGCGGCGCGGCACGCCCGTGATGTCTGCGCGCTGGCGGCATTGCGCCAAGGGCTGCGCCAGCAACTGCTGGCCTCGCCGCTGTGCGACAGCCCTCGATTCGCGAATCACTTCGTCGGCGCCTTGCGGGAGCTGAACAGGCGGCCATGAAAAAAGCCGCGAGTCTCACGACGCGCGGCTTTCGAAGATTCCGACCACCCGGCACGACGGCCGGGCAGCGGTCAGCACATCACAGGCAGACCCTCACTTCGACACGCCACGCTTGCTGTCGTAGGTCGGTGTGTCGATTTCCTGCGGCGTGGCCGGCGTGGTGTCGATGGAGATCGGCGTGGCGGCAGCCACGACGCCCGAGCCATCGAGGTACTGCGCGCCGCCTACATAACGGTGGCCCGAAAGAAGGCCCGACCAGACCATGCCCGCCGTGGCCGCGCCGCCCGCATACACGGTGCTCGGCATCAGCACGTTGAACGCACCGGCGGTGGTGTCTCCCGCCTTCACGATCCAGCTCGACAGCTTGTGCGTCATCGGGTTGGTGCCGGCATACGCCTGCACGCAGACCTTGTAGCCACCCGCCACCGGGTTGATCACCTGGACCATCTCCTTCGAGGTGCCGCTGCCCGAGGTGATGGCCGTGCCGTCCGGCGAGATGATCGTCAGATCGTTGTCGTCGGACGCGCCGCTCACATCGGCCTGGCGCAGCGCGAAGCGCGCCACGATCGTGCCGGCCGGAATGGTCACCGGGTAGACCGCCACGCTCGGCAGCGCATTGCCCAGCCGGCAAGCCGCTTCGATGTCGACGTTGGCGTTCTTCGTCAGGCTCGTCACCGGGCCCATCGTCACGTCCTGGATGCCCTTGAGCGCCGTCGCCTTGCCGGCAAAGCCGGTGCGGATGGTGAACGTGCGGCTGCCCGAGAGCGTGGTCGCCGCCTGGTCGACCGGCCCGGTGATGGCGGTGCCGAGGTTGACCTGCATCGGGCTGCGCACGGTGTGCACGCTGTCCGACCAGCTCAGCGAACCGTATTGCCAGGTGAACTTCGGCGTGGCGGCACTCGGCGTCACCGTCACCGTGAAGCTCTTGGTCTGGCCCGGCGACAGCGTGAGCGACGACGGGGTCACCACCACGCCCACATTGCTGATCGACGCGGTGGACTGGTAGGTGGCGGACGAGGTTCCGACGTTGGTCACGCTGCGCGTGACGACGGTCGGGCCGGTCATGTTGCCCAGCGTGATGGACGGCAGGTTCAGGTTGTAGGTCGCGTCCAGCGTGCCGTAGGTCGTGCAGTCCGCGGCGGGGACCAGGGCCTTTTGTGTCAGGCACTGGTACCTGACGAAGTCGGCCTTGCCCATGTCGTAGACCAGGCCCGGATCGATCGCCTTGTTCGGGGCGATGAAGCCGGCGCCTTGCGACCAGGGCAGCTTGCCGTTCTGCATGCCGGTGAGGCCGTCGTCC
>JAMFRW010000384.1 GCA_026224975.1 Rhodoferax sp.
CGGGCGTGCCTTGTGTGCCGGGCTCCGAAGGTGCGCTGTCGGAAGACCCGAAAGAGATCATCAAGGCCGGCCGCGCCGTGGGCTACCCGGTGATCATCAAGGCTTCAGGCGGTGGCGGCGGGCGCGGCATGCGCGTGGTGCACACCGAAGCCGCGCTGATCCATGCGGTGCAGACGACGCGTGCCGAAGCCGGCGCGGCCTTCGGCAACTCGGCCGTCTACATGGAGAAGTTCCTCGAGAACCCGCGCCACATCGAGATCCAGGTGCTGGCCGACGAACATCGCAACGCCGTCTGGCTGGGCGAGCGCGATTGCTCGATGCAGCGGCGCCATCAGAAGATCCTGGAAGAAGCGCCGGCGCCCGGCATTCCGCGCCGGGTGATCGAGCGCATCGGCGAGCGCTGCGCCGCCGCCTGCAAGAAGATCGGCTACCGCGGCGCCGGCACCTTCGAGTTCCTCTACGAAAACGGCGAGTTCTTTTTCATCGAGATGAACACGCGCGTGCAGGTGGAGCACCCGGTGACCGAAATGGTGACCGGCATCGACATCGTGCAGATGCAGATCCGCATCGCCGCCGGCGAGAAGCTGCCGTTCACGCAGCGCAGCATCCAGGTACGCGGCCATGCGATCGAATGCCGCATCAACGCCGAGGACCCGTACAAGTTCACGCCCTCGCCCGGCCGCATCACCATGTGGCACCCGCCGGGCGGCCCGGGTGTGCGTGTCGATTCGCATGCCTACACCAACTACTTCGTGCCGCCCAACTACGACTCGATGATCGGCAAGATCATCACGCACGGCGACACGCGCGACCAGGCACTGGCACGCATGCGCATCGCGCTCTCGGAGACGGTGATCGAAGGCATCCTCACCAACATCCCGCTGCACCGCGAGCTGATGGTGGATGCGAAGTTCATCGAAGGTGGCACCAGCATTCACTACCTCGAAGGCTGGATGAGCCAGCACAAACGCTGATGGTCGAACTGATCCTGCTGGCGCCGGAGGACGGCGTCGAGATGGTGGCCGATGCGCTGATGGACGAGCTGGAAGCGCTCTCGGTCTCGGTCGAAGACGCCGATGCCGGCAGCGCGGCCGAGCACGCGCTCTTCGGCGAGCCCGGCATGCCCGCTCCCAAGGCAGGCTGGCAGCGCTCGCTCCTCAAGGCGCTGTTCCCCGACGAAGCTGCCGCGACCGAAGCCGTCACGCTGCTGCTCGCGCAGGACTGGGCTATCGACGTGGCGGTGCAGTCGATCACGACGGTGGACGAGCAGGACTGGGTGCGGCTGACGCAATCGCAGTTCGCGCCGGTCGAGATCACGCCTTCGTTCTGGATCGTGCCGAGCTGGCACGAGCCGCCCGCTGGCGCCTCGCGCGTGATCCGGCTCGACCCGGGCCTGGCGTTCGGCACCGGCACCCACCCGACGACGCGCATGTGCCTGCGGTGGACGGCCCAGCATGCCGAGCACGATGCGGCGCGCTGGCAGCGTGTGCTTGACTACGGCTGCGGCTCGGGCATCCTCGCGATCGGCGCGGCGCTGTATGGCGCAAAACACATCGATGCGGTGGACATCGACCCGGCGGCCGTCGAATCGACAGTCGCCAACGCGCTCGCCAATCACGCGACAGTTCAGGCCGGCCTGCCGGATGCGGCGGATGGTGAGTACGGCCTGGTGTTCGCCAACATCCTGGCGACGCCGCTCAAGCTGCTGGCACCGCTGCTCTGCGCGCATGTGGCGGCCGGTGGCGATCTGGTGCTGGCCGGCATCCTCGAGCGGCAGGCCGATGAGCTGAAGGCTGCCTACGCGCCTTGGCTCGCACTCGAGGTGAGCGACACGGTCGACGGCTGGATCCTGATGACCGCACGCCGGGCTTGAGCAGGCCCGCCGGCCGATATCATCCGGCCTCATGCGCGCCACGCCCTTCCTCCCTCGTCTTCGTCCGGTGGAAGGCCGTTTGCCATGAGCCTCGCCACGCGCTGCATCGCCTGCGGCACGGTCTTTCGCGTCGTGCAGGACCAGCTCAAGGTCTCCGAAGGCTGGGTGCGCTGCGGGCGCTGCAACGAGGTCTTCAACGCGCTGGAGAGCCTGTTCGACCTGGAGCACGAAGCGCCGCCGCCCTGGCCGCCGGTGCCGGCCGAAGCGGCGGTGGCGGCAGATGCTTCGCGCGGTGGCTCGGCGCGTGACAACGACATCGCGCAGTTTGGCCGGCATGGTGACGAGTCGGCCGATGGGTCGCTGGTCGATCGCATCGATGCGCAGGTGTTCGGCGCGCAGCGGGTTGTCGCCGATGCGCCCGCGCCGCGCGGCTACGCACAAGAACGCGGTGCGCCAAGCGGCAGTAGCGCGCAAGCTCCGGTGCATCCGCTTGTCGGCGCGAATGCGCGGGCCGATTCGGCGGATGACGCGGCTGAGCCTGCGTCGCCAGCCTTCGGCATCCCGCCCTCGCCCGAACCACCGGCGCCGCCAGAACTCACCGACACCGCCCCCGATTTCATCCGCCACGCCGATCGTCTGGCGCGCTGGCAGAGCCCCCGTGCACGCGCGGCACTCATCGCTGGATCAGTGTTCCTGCTGCTGATGCTGGCCGGGCAAGTGGCGCATCAGTTCCGCGACGTGATCGCGGCGCGCTGGCCCGAGACCAAACCCACGCTGGTCGCCTGGTGCGGCATCGCCGGCTGCAGCCTGCAGGCGCCGCGCCACATCGACGAGATCGCCGTCGAAAACGCCAGCTTCACGCGGGCCGGGCCGGATGCGTTTCGCCTCGCCGTCACCTTGCGCAGCCGCAGCGCCATGGCGCTCACGCTTCCGTCGGTCGACCTGAGCCTGACGGACGTGAGCGGCCAGCTCGTGGCGCGGCGCGCGATCACGCCGCAGGACTTTCGTGCGGCGTCCCCCTTGCTCCCGCCCGGCGGCGAAGCGGCGCTGCAAGTGCTGCTCTCGACCGGCAACCCTCGCGTGACCGGCTACACGGTCGAAATTTTCTATCCCTGAACTGGAGCAACCATGTCGGCACTCATCTGCGGCTCTGTCGCGTTCGACACCATCACCAATTTCCCCGGCCGATTCGCGCAGCAGATCCTGCCCGAGCAGGTTCACATCCTCAACGTGTCCTTCCTCGTGCCCACGCTGCGCCGCGAGTTCGGCGGCTGCGCCGGCAACATCGCCTACACGCTCAAGCTGCTGGGCGGCGAGCCGCTCGTGATGGCCGCGGTGGGCAGCGACGGCGCCGAGTACCTGCAGCGCCTGCAATCGTGGGGCGTGAGCACCGAGCACATACGCACCATCGCCGACAGCTACACCGCGCAAGCCATCATCATCACCGACACCGACAACAACCAGATCACCGCCTTCCACCCCGGCGCGATGCAGTCGGCGCACCTCACCGCCGTGCCCGCCGACAAGAGCATCCGCCTGGCCATCATCTCGCCCGACGGCCGCGACGCGATGATCCAGCACGCCGCCCAACTGCAAGCCGCCGGCATCCCCTTCGTCTTCGACCCGGGCCAGGGTCTGCCGATGTTCGACGGCGAGGAACTCAAGCGCTTCGTCGGCCAGGCCACCTGGGTCACCGTCAACGACTACGAAGGCCAGATGCTCTGCGAGCGCACCGGCGAATCGCTCGAATCGCTCTCGCGCTCGCACCTGCGCGCCGTGATCGTGACGTTAGGCGCCCAAGGCTGCGACCTGTGGCAGCAAGGCGTGCGCACGCACATCCCGGGCGTCGTCGCGACCGAAGTGCTCGACCCCACCGGCTGCGGTGATGCCTTCCGCAGTGCCCTGCTCTACGGCCTGGAACGCGATTGGCCGCTGGAGCGCTGCATCACCCTCGGCAACCAGATCGGCGCCATCAAGATCGCGAGCCGCGGCGGCCAGAACCATGTGATCGACAAGGCGGCGCTCGGGGTTTGATCATGGTCTGCAGACGACTTCCGATCTGAACAGCGTTTGGATGTGCCCGCAGCTCAAGTTCGGCCCACGCCGTCCGAAGACTGCGGGTTATGGACACGACTCAATGGCTGATCATCTTCGGGACCACCGTGGCGCTGTGCGCAGCCACCGGCGGCGGCTGCCACTGGTGGTACGGGCGCAAGCTCCAGCGTGCCGTCACACAGCTCGAGAAGGCCGATAGAGCCAAGGAGTTTTCCGCCCAGCAGACCCTGCAGGCCCGCCGCCAGATCGAACGCCTGCAGAAGGAGCTTGCTTCGGCCCTGCAGCGCCTCTCCGCACTCTCGCCACCCTCACCTGTCGATCGCCTCGCCGAAGCCCTGCGCGCCGGCGATGCCGACGTGCCTGAACGCAGCGACGGGCGCCGCCCCTTGCCCGCCAACGGGTTCGCCGATACCGAGCCGATGGCACGGCCTGCGCGCGCGGCGCGTTGAGCCGGAAGCCTACGGCTGGATGAGTTGCACCGGGCGAGTCATCAGCAGGCTCAAGTAGTTGGTGTGCGGCCGCCAATCGCAGTTGCCACAAGGTCGATATCCCCACCGCAGGTACTTCGCGATCAGATCGGCAGCAGGGGCTGCCGTGTCGATGGCCATGGTCGTACCACCATGAGACGCCACATACGCCAAGGCTGCTTCGTGAAGCGCATGGCCGAGCCCGAGTCCCTTGTGCACGGGAGCGGCCGCAAACTGGATCACCGTCCACGTGGCCGCGTCCCGATAGAGTTCGACGGGACTTTGCGGTTGTGGGCCTCTGACCGTCACGGTCCCTGCAACCACACCGTCGACCTCTGCCACGAATCCATGACCGGAGGCAAATCGATTCGCGGTGTCTTCGACCGATTGGTGGGTCGCCCAGAACTTCAGCCCACGCTCTCGGTGAACCGCGTAAGCCTCGTGAATAAGGTGGGTGAGCTCCGCCACGTCGTCGTCCGACCGAAGAGGTCGAACAAGGACTTCGGCGGGAATGGTCGGTTCGGTCGAAAGTGCAGCCAAGGTTTTACTTCCGGTCGGCCCACGTGATGTGTCGGCAACCTATCAGTCGCCCAAGTCGGACAGCTTCACGTTCGCCCGTAAAAAACCCGGCCGAGGCCGGGTTTTGATCTTGCTCGGACCGAGTTCTCTCAGGGCTTTCCGCCCGTCGGGAATGGCCATGCAGCCTGGGGGCTGAGGGCGGTCTTCGCCGGCGCGGATGCGACGGCGGGAGCAGCAGGGGCGGCGGCAGGGGCCTTCGCAGCGGGCTTCTTCGCGGCTTTCTTGGCGGCTGCTTTCTTCGCAGGCGCCTTTTTCGCAGCGGCCTTCTTCGCCGGAGCCTTCTTCGCGGCCGCAGCCTTCTTCGCCGGCGCCTTCTTCGCAGCCGGAGCAGCCTTCTTCGCAGCGGCCTTCTTCGCCGGTGCGGCCTTCTTGGCGGCGACCTTCTTGGCCGGAGCGGCCTTCTTCGCAGGTGCCTTCTTGGCGGCTACGGCCTTCTTCGCCGGAGCTTTCTTGGCCGGGGCTTTTTTCGCCACCGGGGCTTTCTTGGCCGGAGCCTTCTTTGCAGTTGCCATTACGTTTCTCCTTGATCAAGTTGCAAAAAGAACCGCCCGGCACTCACGACGAGTCGCGGATGCCGGACAGCTATTCATCGCCCGGAGTCTGCCCAGGAGGGGCGCCCCGGTACGATGAATCGGGTTGCGAACCGAGTGCGCCGCTTCTGTGTCGGTGCATCGCGATTCGCGGATCTTGATCTTTCACACATGCCCGGTCGCTTGTGCCAGCGATCCAGGCTCTACTGCCTCAGCACTCGAAAGCGCCGAGGGTTACATCCGGTCTCAGCCTGAGGGCTTGCAAGCCCTCAGGCCTGACGTAGGCGCAGGACAGTGCGAAAGCACTGCCCTGCGTCCGACGTCAGTCCCATGACAGCGCGCCACCGCTCTGATACTCGATGACACGCGTCTCGAAAAAATTGCGCTCCTTCTTGAGGTCGATCATTTCGCTCATCCACGGGAACGGGTTTTCTTCGTTCGGGAAGAGCTCTTCCAATCCGATTTGCGTGGCACGCCGGTTGGCGATGTAGCGCAGGTAGCCCTTGAACATCGAGGCGTTCATGCCGAGCACGCCGCGCGGCATGGTGTCTTCGGCGTAGCGGTATTCGAGTTCGACGGCGGTCAAGAACAGCGCCTTGATCTCGGCCTTGAAATCGGCCGTCCAGAGGTGCGGGTTCTCGAGCTTGATCTGGTTGATGAGGTCGATGCCGAAGTTGCAGTGCATCGACTCGTCGCGCAGGATGTACTGGTACTGCTCGGCCGCGCCCGTCATCTTGTTCTGCCGGCCGAGCGCCAGGATCTGCGTGAAGCCGACGTAGAAGAACAGGCCTTCCATCAGGCAGGCGAAGACGATCAGCGACTTGAGCAAAGTGCGATCGTTTTCTTCGGTGCCGGTGTGGAAGTGCGGGTCCGAGATCGCCTCGATGAAGGGGATCAGGAACTCGTCCTTGTCGCGGATCGACTGGACTTCGTTGTAGGCGTTGAAGATCTCGCTCTCGTCGAGGCCGAGCGACTCGACGATGTACTGGTACGCGTGGGTGTGGATCGCCTCTTCGAAGGCCTGGCGCAGCAGGAACTGGCGGCACTCGGGTGCGGTGATGTGGCGATAGGTGCCGAGGACGATGTTGTTGGCGGCGAGCGAATCGGCGGTGACGAAGAAGCCGAGGTTGCGCTTGATGATGCGGCGCTCGTCGTCGGTCAGGCCGTTCGGGTCTTTCCATGTGGCGATATCGCGCGACATGTTGACCTCTTGCGGCATCCAGTGGTTGGAGCAGGACGCGAGGTACTTCTCCCAAGCCCACTTGTACTTGAACGGCACGAGCTGGTTGACATCGGTCTTGCCGTTGATGATGCGCTTGTCGGCTGCATTCACGCGCTTGGCGGCGGCGGGCTGAGCGACCGTAGCCGAAGCCGATGCCGATGCAGACGCAGACAGAGAAGGCGAGAGCGAAGCGGGTGAGGCCGTTGGCGCAGAAGCCACCGTTGGCAGCGAAGCTGCGTTCACTGCCGATGCGTTCACATGCGAAGCGGGGGCCGTGCGCGACGCAGACGGTTGGCTCTGCGCATGACTCGCGATGTGAAGTGTCGAGGGCTTAACTTCTTCTTCCCAGACCAGCATGGTAGGTTTCCTGTACGTTCTAATTATGAGAGTGTTGCGTGAGAACCCCAAGCACTTATTGACATCTCATCGCAATGCTTGTTGCTGTATCGCATCGACCCATCATGCTCGATGAGGGTCGATGCGATGTTCATCACTGGCAGGCTTCGCAACCCGGGTCGTCGATCGCGCAAAACTTGATGTCGGTTGCGGGCTCGATGTGGCTCAAGGTCATGGCTGCATCTACCGCTGGTGCGGCTTGCTTGGCTTGCAGCGAAGGCGCGGCATGGCTTGCTGCGTTGCTCGATGAAGCACTGGCCGAACCACTCGAAGCGCCACTCGATGAACCACTCGACACAGCGTTCATGTGCCCCGCCTTCACCGTCGACTTCTCGGCATGCGTGGCGCCGATGGTGCGGAGGTAGTAGGTGGTCTTGAGGCCACGCAGCCAGGCCAGCTTGTAGGTCTCGTCGAGCTTCTTGCCCGAGGCGCCGGCCATGTAGATGTTGAGCGACTGGGCCTGGTCGATCCACTTCTGACGGCGTGCCGCGGCTTCCACAAGCCACTGGGTCTCGATCTCGAACGCGGTGGCGTAGAGCGCCTTCATGTCTTCGGGCACGCGGTCGATGCGGCGCAGCGAACCGTCGAAGTGCTTGAGGTCCATGACCATCACGTCGTCCCACAGGCCGAGCTTCTTCAGGTCACGCACCAGGTACTCGTTGACGATGGTGAACTCGCCCGAGAGGTTGGACTTGACCGACAGGTTGCCGAACGAAGGTTCGATCGAGGCGCTCACGCCGATGATGTTGGAGATGGTCGCGGTCGGGGCGATGGCCACGCAGTTGGAGTTCCGCATGCCATGCTCGGCGATGCGGGCGCGCAGCGCGTTCCAGTCCAACGTGCTGCTGCGGTCCACTTCCACATAACCACCGCGGGCTTCGGCCAGCAGTTCGAGCGAGTCGATCGGCAGGATGCCGCGGTCCCACAGCGAGCCGCGGTAGCTCGAGTAGCGGCCGCGCTCGGCGGCGAGTTCGGTCGAGGCCCAGTAGGCCTGGTAGCACACGGCTTCCATCGACTGGTCGGCAAAGGCCACGGCCGCATCCGACGCATAGGGCACGCCGAGTTCGTACAGCGCGTCCTGGAAGCCCATGATGCCGAGGCCCACGGGGCGATGACGCAGGTTCGAATCACGTGCCTTCTTGACGGCGTAGTAGTTGATGTCGATCACGTTGTCGAGCATGCGCATCGCGGTCGACACGGTCTTCTTGAGCTTGGCGTGGTCGATGCTCTTCACGCCGTTCGCGTCGACGGCGATGTGGTGCACGAGGTTGACCGAGCCGAGGTTGCAGACGGCGATCTCGGTCTCGCTGGTGTTGAGCGTGATCTCGGTGCAGAGGTTGCTGGAATGCACCACGCCCACATGCTGTTGCGGCGAGCGCACGTTGCAGGCGTCCTTGAAGGTGATCCACGGGTGGCCGGTCTCGAACAGCATCGAGAGCATGCGGCGCCAGAGGTCGCGCGCCGGGATGGTCTTGAAGAGCTTGATCTCGCCACGCGCGGCCTTGGCTTCATAAGCCGTGTAGGTGGTTTCGAAGGCCTTGCCGAACAGGTCGTGCAGGTCCGGGCAGGTGCTGGGCGAGAACAGCGTCCAGTCGCCGCCTTCCATCACGCGGCGCATGAAGAGGTCGGGCACCCAGTTGGCGGTGTTCATGTCGTGCGTGCGGCGGCGGTCGTCGCCGGTGTTCTTGCGCAGCTCCAGGAACTCCTCGATGTCGAGGTGCCAGGTTTCGAGGTACGCGCAGACAGCGCCCTTGCGCTTGCCGCCCTGGTTGACGGCCACGGCCGTGTCGTTCACGACCTTGAGGAAAGGCACGACGCCCTGGCTCTTGCCGTTGGTGCCCTTGATGTGCGAGCCCAAGGCACGCACGTTCGTCCAGTCGTTGCCCAGGCCGCCGGCGAACTTGCTCAGCAGCGCGTTTTCTTTCAGCGCTTCGTAGATGCCGTCGAGGTCATCGGCCACGGTCGTGAGGTAGCAGCTCGAGAGCTGCGAACGGCGCGTGCCGGCGTTGAACAGCGTGGGCGTGCTGCTCATGAAGTCGAAGGTCGAGAGCACTTCGTAGAACTCGATCGCGCGGGCTTCGCGGTCGATCTCGTTCAGCGCCAGGCCCATGGCCACACGCATGTAGAAGGCCTGCGGCAGTTCGATGCGGGCTTCGTCGATGTGCAGGAAGTAGCGGTCGAACAGCGTCTGCAGGCCGAGGTAATCGAATTGCAGGTCGCGGCTGGCGTCGAGTGCAGCACCCAGCTTCACCAGGTCGAACTGCAACATCTTGTCGTC
>JAMFRW010000385.1 GCA_026224975.1 Rhodoferax sp.
TATGTTTACGATAAAAATATTTACGTAGCCGACGAACGTACAAGACGTGTACATGTTTATACGCAAGATAGTTTACAACACATCAAACAAAATGAAATAACCTATCATGGTGGTGACGCGTTCAAGGCTGCCACGGAGATCGTCACACAGATGAGCGCGCTGCGGGCAGCCGGCCACATGCGTTTCATTGCCGGGCAAACCACCGCCATCGAAGAACGAGACGGCCGCCTCACCGGCATCGCCGTGCTCGACGCAGAAGGCCAAAGCGTCACCCTCCCGCTCGATGCGCTGCTGGTGCTGATGGGCGTGAGCCCCAAGCTCGGGCCGATCGCCGAATGGGGCCTGGCGCTCGAACGCAAGCAGGTCGTGGTCGACACCGCGCGCTTCGAAACCAGCACGCCCGGCATCTACGCCGTGGGCGATGTGAACACCTATCCGGGCAAGAAGAAGCTGATTCTCTCGGGCTTCCACGAGGCCACGCTCGCGGCTTTTGCGGCCGCTGCGCGCATCTTCCCCGACAAGCCCATCCACCTCGAATACACGACCACCAGCCCGCGCCTGCACCGCGTGTTGGGCGTGGCGCCGTTGCTGCAATAATCCGACCCGCTGTGCGGTACGCCGCGCAGCATCCGCTGGGGGTGTTGGCCCATCGAAGCTTCGGCTTCTTTGTGCCGACTGAGAAAGTCCCTTCGAACCTGTTTGAGGCTCAGCAAGAGCCGCAAAGTCCCCAATTGGGGATTGAGGTAATCCTCGCGCAGGGAAGCATGGTCTTCGTGACGCCGCGTTCTGCGGCGCCGTCGGCCCGCCAACCTGCCATCGACACACGGACCCACGATGGCACGCCACACGCATCCTTCACACGCACGTTCTTCCCGCTCGCCTTCGATCGGCCTGCGCTCGTTCTTCAACCGCACACCGGTCGCCATCGCCTGCTTCACTGCCGCGCAAGCCTGGGCGCAAACCGCCGCCCCAACCCAGCTCGAATCCGTCACCGTCACCGGCCGCGCCATACCCGTCGTGAGCGCCGCCGGCTGGGGCGACATTCCGCTCGCCAAGACGCCCATGCAGGCCAGCGTCTACAGCGCCGAACGCCTCAAGGACAGCGGCGCCACACGGCTGTCCGACCTCGTCAACTTCGACCCCGCGGTGAGCGACGCCTACAACACCGAGGGTTATTACGACTACCTCACGATCCGCGGCTTCGTGCTCGACAACCGCTTCAACTACCTGCGCGACGGCCTGCCGATCAACGCCGAAACCGCGATCCCCTTCGACAACAAATCGCGCATCGAAATCCTCAAAGGCACCAGCGGCATGCAGGCCGGCACCAGCGCGCCCGGTGGCCTGGTCAACTATGTCGTCAAGCGGCCGACCGACGCGCCGCTGCGCTCGGTGATGCTCGAATGGCGCCAGGCCGGCAGCGTGACCGGCTCGGTCGATTTGAGCCAGCGCTTCGGCGAGGGCCAGGCCTTCGGCCTGCGCTTGAACGCGGCTGCCGCACACCTCGACCCGCGCGTGCATTCGGCCGAAGGCAACCGCAACATGCTCGCCGTGGCCGGCGACTGGCGCGTGAGCAGCGACACGCTCATCGAAGCCGAGTTCGAAACCAGCCACCGCTCGCAGCCCAGCGTGCCGGGCTTCAGCATGCTCGGCAACACCGTGCCGAAGCCAGTCGACCCGCGCATTAACCTCAACAACCAGCCGTGGTCACTGCCGGTGGTGTTCGATGCGACGACCGCCTCGCTGCGCCTCACGCAAAAACTCTCGGCCGATTGGCGCGCCGTGGCGCATGTGGCCACGCAGCATTTGCGCACCGATGATCGCATCGCCTTCCCCTTCGGCTGCAGCGACCCGGACGGCACCTACTACGCCGACCGCTACTGCCCGAACGGCACCTACGACCTCTACGACTTTCGCAGTGACGACGAACGCCGCCGCACCGATGTGGTCGATGTGTCACTGCAAGGCAAGCTCCAGACCGGTCCGCTCACCCACAGCGTGACGGCCGGCGTGCTGCACAGCAAGGTCCGCAACCGCTTCCAGATGCAGGCCTACAACTACGTCGGCACCGGCAACGTGGCCGGCACGCTGGTCACCGGTGACGACCCGACGCTGAGCGACCAGAACACCAATCGCGACGAGCGCTCCACCGAGTTTTATGCGCGCGATGCCGTAGCGCTCACCGAACAGCTCACCGCGTGGCTGGGCGTGCGCCACTCCAAGCTCGACCGCAACAGTGTGCGCACCGACGGCTCGCGGCCCACGAGCTACGGCAAATCGTTCACCACCCCGTGGCTGGCCACGAGCTATGCCTTCACGCCCGATCAACTGGTCTATGCCAGTTGGGGCAAAGGCGTCGAGTCCACCGTGGTGCCCAACACGCCGGTCTACGCCAACGCCGGCGCAGGCTCGCTCTCCACCAGCCGACAGAGCGAAATCGGCCTGAAAGGCAGCACCGAGCACTTCGAGTGGAACCTGGCGTGGTTCGACATCAAACGCCCGCAGACCAGCGACATCAGCACCTGCGCCGAAGGCCAAACCACCGCCTGCGTGACCCAGCAACCCGACGGCAGCGCCCGCCACCGCGGCGTGGAAGCCACCGGTGCATTCCACGAAGGCGCCTGGACGCTGCGCGGCGGTGCCCAGTGGCTGCATGCGCGCATCCAGGGCAGCCAGGACGCCACCAAGAACGGCCTGCAACCCACCAACGTTCCCGCACGCACGCTCAAGGCACAAGCCCTCTACGATGTGGCCGCCCTGCGCGGGCTGCAACTGCAAGGCACCGTCGTGCACGAAAGCAGCCGAATGGTGCTGCCCGACAACAGCGCCAGCATCCCCGGCTACACCCGCGTCGACGCCGCACTGCGCTACGAGATCCCCCGCGGCACCCAGACGTGGACCTTGCGCGCCGGCATCGACAACCTCTTCGACAAACGCGCCTGGCGCGAGTCCCCGTACCAGTTCGGCCACGCCTATCTGTTCCCCTTGGCAGCCCGCACGGCACGCGTCTCGTTGCAGGTCGATCTGTAGATTTCCTCGCCGAGTTTCGAAGAGCCCGAAAAGCTGTCTATAATCTAAGGCTGTTCCTCGATAGCTCAGTTGGTAGAGCGCCGGACTGTTAATCCGTAGGTCCCTGGTTCGAGCCCAGGTCGGGGAGCCAA
>JAMFRW010000386.1 GCA_026224975.1 Rhodoferax sp.
CGTGCGCCTGCACGACCCCATGACCACGCTACTGCAGCAAGGCATGCACGAGCCCGCCACGCTGGCCGCAAGCCTGGGCCAGCTCAAGGCCGTGGTCAAGGGCTGAACGCTGATCCGACATCTTCGAGACCCATCCCATGAAAGATCTGCTGCCCCTCAAGACCCTGCTGGAGCAGGCCGAGCGCGAGCGCGACGCGGCACTGGCCGAGCACCAGCGCGTGCTCGCGGCGAGCCGCGCGGCACAGCTGCAGTCGGAAGAACTGCTGACCTACCGGCGCGAATACGAAAAGCGCTGGACCGAGCAGTTCAAGACCGAAGGCAAGATGGAACTGGTGCGCTGCTACCACGAGTTCATGAACCGGCTGACGCTGGCGGTCGAAGGCCAGGCCCGCGCCGTGCAGCAGGCGGCCGCCCATGCCGACCGGGTCGGCAGCGCCTTGCGCCAGCAGGAGATCCGCTGCGCCTCGGTGCGCAAGCTGATCGAGCGCCGCGTGCACGGCCTGCGCGCCGACGAAGAGCGACGCGACCAGAAGCAGAGCGACGAGTTCGCGGCGCGTTCGGCCTGGAGCCGCGCGAACGCCGCGGACCAAGCGCCGGCCATCTGAGCGCGACTTCACCCTCGCATCCGCCGACCCATCCCGCACAACAAGAAGAGGCCACTCGATGATCGTCAACCACAACGCTGCGCTCGGTGCCCCGGCCTGGCTGAGTTCCGCCGACAACGGCGCTGCTTCGGCCAAGGCCGAGAGCGCCGCCTCTTTTGCAGCGATGCTGCGCCAAAGCCAGCCGCAGGCACCGTTGCCCGCGCCCATACAGTTGCAAGCGCCAGGGACAGCGCAGCCGATGCCGCAGCCCGCACCGCAAGCACAGAAGCAGGCCTCGGCGCCCGCACCTCAGCCGACGCGCCCTGCCGCAGGCATGCCCAATAGCACGGCGCCAGAAGCAGCCGCCGCGCCCTCGTCGACGCAGACGCAAGACACGCGCTCGGCGCAGCAAGCGGACGACGCTGCCGCCACCGAGCAGACCAACTCGGCGCGCAGCAATGCCGCGGCCAAGCCCAAGGCTCGTGTCGCCGACAAGCCGGCCACATCGTCATCGGCCAACGCCAAACCCGCCGCTGAAGCCGCCGATGCTGCCAAGCCTGCAGAAACGGCCGACGCGAACCAGCCCACTGCGGCGAACACCACCACCGCCGTCGACCCGACGCTCGCGCAATTCCTCGCCTCGCTGCAACTCGGCCGCGCGCCCGCTGCGAGCACCGGCCTGTCGCTCGCCGCACAGGCCGGCAAGGATGCAGCCGCCGCAGCAGAGGGCGACAGTGCGAAGTCGGCTTCGAGTGACGGCAAGGCGCTTGACGCTGCCATCGATCTCCAAACCAAGGCCGATCCCACCAAGGCCGCGCTCGGCGACCGGGATGCCAAGGGCGCCGGCGCTTTCGCCGCATTGCTAGACCAGCACGGCACCGAAGCCGCCGCCGGCGCTCAACCTGCAACCGGCGACAGCAAAGCCATCCAGGCGCCCACCGCCCTCTTCGGCGACATCGCACCCACCTCGAACAACGCTGCACCCAGCGCCGACAGCGCCGCCGCGCCCACCTCGGTGAACGTGCCAACGCCGGTCGACTCCCCCGACTTTCCGCAAGCGCTCGGTGTGCAACTGAGCGTGCTGGCGCGCGACGGCATCCAGCATGCCGAGCTGCACCTGAACCCGACCGACATGGGACCCGTCTCGGTGAACATCGTGATGGACGGTACCCAGGCGCGCGTCGACTTCGGCGCCGATGTGGCCGCCACCCGCCAGGCCATCGAAGCCGGCCTGCCGGAGCTGGCCAGCGCCCTGCGCGACGCCGGCTTCACGCTGACCGGCGGCGGCGTGTCCCAACAAGCCTCGCAGCAACAATCGTCCTCGGGCCAAGGCGATGGCAGCGGCGGCAACGGCCGCGATCGCTCGCGCAGTGTGGGTGGAGTGAGCAGCGGCGATTCGGCAGAGCCCGCCGCCCGCGCATCCCGCCGCACCGTCTCGGCCGGCGGCCTCGACCTCTACGCCTGAGCCTGACCTCGCCCACCATTCCCGTCTGACAGCCAAAAGCACCGCTTATCCCGGCATCCCACCAGGCCCATCGTTTCGATAATTTCCTTCATGCCACCACGCCGCGCGACCCCCGCGCCGGCCGGTGCGCAACGCTTACGAAGGAGTGACGATGTCCGCTGCCGCCCCCACTGCAAACGCCGGCGCCGCGCCCGCGAAGACGGGCAAGAAGAAGCTGATCATCATCGTCGGCGTGCTCCTGCTCGTGCTGGCCATTGCCGGTGGCGCAGCGGTGATGCTGATGAAGAACAAGGCCCATGCGGCCGAGGCCGAAGGCGAAGAAGGCGCAGCACCTGCCGAACACAAGTCGGTCAAGATCGACCCCAAGCACGCGCCCAGCTACCTGCCGCTCGATGCCTTCGTGGTCAACCTGGCCGACAAGGAAGCCGACCGCTACGCGCAGATCGGCATCACGCTCGAAATCGACGATGCCAAGACCGCCGAGACCATGAAGGTCTACATGCCGGCGATCCGCAGCGCGATCCTGATGATCCTCTCGCACAAGACCTCGGCGGATCTGCTCTCGGCCGAAGGCAAGGAAGCGCTTGCCGCCGAGATCATGCGCGAATCGGTCCGCCCGATCGGCATCGACATCGACCCGCCGGAAGCAGACGAAGACGGCAAGGCCGGCGCCAAGTCCAAGGACAGCGCCGACGACGACACCTCCAAGAAGAAGTCGAAGAAAAAGAAGAAGGCCGAGGAGCACAACCCGGTGCAACACGTTCTCTTCTCCAACTTCATCATCCAGTGACTTATCAGAAATGAATCAACAGATTCTTTCGCAAGACGAAGTCGATGCGCTGCTGCAAGGCATCACCGGCGAAAGCCAGAAGCTCGAAACCGAGGCGAGCGAGGAAGGCGGCGTCCGCGACTACAACCTGGCAAGCCAGGAACGCATCGTTCGCGGGCGCATGCCCACGATGGAGATCATCAACGAACGCTTTGCGCGCAACATCCGCACCGGCATCTTCAACTTCATCCGCCGCAGCCCCGAGATCGCCATCGGCGGCATCAAGGTGCAGAAGTACAGCGCCTTCCTGCGCGAGATCGTGGTGCCGACCAACTTCAACATCGTGAGCGTGCGGCCACTGCGCGGCTCGGGCCTGATCGTGTGCGACCCGACTCTCGTGTTCGCAGTGATCGATGCGCTCTTCGGCGGCGCGGGCAAGTACCACACACGCATCGAAGGGCGCGACTTCTCACCGACCGAGCAACGCATCATCGTGCGGCTGGTCGAGGTGATCACGACCGAATACAAGAAGGCCTGGCACGGCATCTACCCGCTGGAACTCGACTACCAGCGCTCGGAGATGCAGCCGCAGTTCGCCAACGTGGCCACGCCGAGCGAGATCGTCGTCGCGACCAGCTTCACGCTGGAGATCGGCGACACCAGCGGCACGATCCACTTCTGCATTCCGTACGCCACGCTCGAGCCGATCCGCGATGTTCTCTACTCGACGATCCAGGGCGATTCGAACGAGCCGGACCGGCGCTGGGTCAACCTGATGACGCAGCAGATCCAGTCGGCCACGGTCGAACTCGTGGCCGAGCTGGCGCATGCACCTTCCACCGTGGAGCAGTTGCTGGCGCTCAAGGCCGGTGACTTCATCGAACTCGACCTGAAGCAGGCCATCGAGGCCAAGGTCGTCGGCGTGCCGGTCTTCGATTGCCACTACGGCACTTCGAACGGCAAATACGCACTCAAGGTCAATCAACTGCTGACCGGCTCGACGCAGAGCTGGCTGGGGGAACCGAATGTCAACTGATAACGCCGCGGAAGACGCAGACGCGATGGCCGCCGAATGGGCCGCCGCACTTGCCGAAGCCAAGCCCGAAACGGCCTCCGAGGTGCACAGCGCCGACCAGGTCTCGCCCGCGTCGTTCGCCAACTTCGCGCCGACCACCGGCAACACCGCCGGCAACGACATCAACATGATCCTGGACATTCCCGTCCAGTTGACCGTGGAACTGGGCCGCACCCGTATTCCCATCAAGCACATCCTGCAACTGGCGCAGGGCTCGGTGGTGGAACTCGAAGCGCTGGCCGGCGAGCCGATGGACGTGCTCGTCAACGGCTACCTGATCGCGCAAGGCGAGGTGGTGGTGGTGAACGACAAGTTCGGCATCCGCCTGACCGACATCGTGACGCCGAGCGAGCGCATGCGCCGCCTGAGCCGCGGGTAAGAGACGATGGCCTCGACAGGATTCACCTCGCTGCTGTGGTTCGTCGCGATCCTCGCGCTGATCCCGCTCGCGCTCTGGCTGCTCAAGCGCACGCCGATGGGCGGTGCCGGCATGCAGGGCGTGATGCGCAGCGTGGGCGCGCTCCCGCTTTCGGCCAGCCAGCGCATCGTGACGATCGAAGTGGGCCAGGGCGACGCGCGCCGCTGGCTGGTGCTGGGCGTGACGCCGCAAAGCATCACCACGCTGCACACGATGGAGCCGCAAGGCGATGCACCGCCGGCCGCCAACACCGGGTTGGGCTCGTCGCCAGGCGCTGCCATCACGCCGTTTGCGCAACTGCTGGGCAAGCTGCGCGCGGGGTCAGGCGCGGGTTCGGTTGCGGGTTCGAGTCAAGACAAAGGGACGACGGGTGAGCGCTGATCGCCGCATTTTTTTGCGACGCTTCGGGCGCGCGGGGCTGATCGCCGGCGTATCCGTTTTATCGGCGCTGCCGCTGATGGCTTTAGCGCAGACCGCTGCGCCGTTGGCCCCGGCCACGAGCGGCGCAACGCTGCCGCTGATGATCGGCCAGGGCGCAGGCGGCACGAGTTATTCGGTGCCGATCCAGACGCTGCTGTTCTTCACCGCGCTCAGCTTCCTGCCGGCCGTGCTGCTGCTGATGACCGGCTTCACCCGCATCGTCATCGTGCTGAGCCTGATGCGCCAGGCCATCGGCACGCAGGCCGCGCCGCCGAACCAGGTCGTCGTGGGCCTGAGCCTCTTCCTCACCTTCTTCGTGATGGGCCCGACCATCGACAAGGTCTACAGCGACGCCTATCAACCGTTCTCCGAAAACAAGATTCCCTTCGACGAAGCCCTGAAACGCGGCGAGGTGCCGATGCGCGCCTTCATGCTCAAGCAGACGCGCCAGGCCGATGTGATGCTCTTCGCCAAGCTCGCCAAGATCGACCCGGCGGTGAAGACCAGCGACGTGCCCTTCAAGGTGCTGGTGCCCGCCTTCGTGACCAGCGAGTTGAAGAGCGCGTTCCAGATCGGCTTCATGATCTTCATCCCCTTCCTGATCATCGACATGATCGTGGCCAGCGTCTTGATGAGTCTCGGCATGATGATGCTCAGCCCGGTGCTGATCTCGCTGCCCTTCAAGCTGATGCTCTTCGTGCTGGCCGATGGCTGGAACCTGCTGCTGGGCTCGCTCGCGGCGAGCTTTGCGACCTGAACTTTTGCGTAGGCACCCATGGATTCACAACAAGTCTTCAACGTCGGCCAGCAAGGCCTCTACATGCTGCTGATGGTCTCGGCGCCGGTGCTGCTGACGGTGCTGGTGGTCGGCCTGATCGTGAGCATCTTCCAGGCGGCCACGCAGATCCACGAGGCCACGCTGAGCTTCGTGCCCAAGATCATCGCCGCGGTGGCGGTGCTGGCCGTGGCCGGCCCGTGGATGATCACGACGCTGATCGAATACCTGCAACGCATGCTTCAATCGATCCCTTCGGTCGTCGGTTGATCCGGCCGGCCACTCGACGCGGCCGGCGAGCACCATGCTGACCTTCACCGAAGCGCAGGTGCTCGAATGGATC
>JAMFRW010000387.1 GCA_026224975.1 Rhodoferax sp.
CCGGCTGCAATGCTATGAAGGCCTCGATGTTGCCTCCGCAGTTTATGAATGGAACAGCGCCGCGCAGATGATCGCGATCAGGTTGGCGGAAGCTGCCGGCGATACCGACCGCGACCAGCTGTCTTCGGACATCTTCGCCGAGCGCTTTCTGATCAAGCGGCCGCTGTTGCAGGCGCTGGAGCCGGATGTAGCGGGGGCGCCGGTGCTGCTGATCGACGAACTCGACCGTGCCGACGAGCCCTTCGATGCCTTCCTGCTCGAAGTGCTGGCCGAGAACCAGTTGACCATTCCGGAGTTCGGCACCATCCGCGCCGAAGCCCCGCCGATCACCTTAATCACCAGCAACCGCACGCGCGAGATCCACGACGCGCTCAAGCGCCGCTGCCTCTACCACTGGGTGGATTTCCCGAGTGTGGAGCGTGAGCTGGAGATCGTGCGGCTGAAGGCGCCCGGCGCCTCCGAGAGGCTTTATGTGCAGGTGGTGGAGTTCGTGCAGCGCATGCGCACGCTCGATCTCTTCAAGGCGCCCGGCGTGGCCGAAACCATCGACTGGACCAACGCGCTCGTGGCGCTCAACGCCATCCGCCTCGACCCGGCCACGGTGCAGGACACGCTGGGCGTGCTGCTCAAATACCAGGACGACATCGTCAAGCTGCAAAGCGGCGATACGGCCAAGCTGCTGGACGAGTTGAAGGCGAGGGCGCTGCTCGATTGAGCGCGGCCTGAGCAAGTCCAAACCTTCGATGTTCACCGAAAACCTCGTCCACTTCGCCCGCATCCTGCGCGATGCCGGCATGCCGATCGGGCCCGATCGCGTGCTGGCCGCCATCACCGCGATCGAGGCGGTGGGCATCGCCCGGCGCGACGACGTACACGCCGCGCTCAGCGCCGTGATGATCGATCGCCACGAGCAGCAAGCCCTGTTCGACGCCGCGTTCGCCGCCTTCTTTCGCGACCCCAAGCTGCTCGAACAACTGATGTATTTGCTGCTGCCCAAGATCAGCGGCCGCGGCGAGAAGCACACGCCCAAGCGCGGCAACCGCCTGGCCGAAGCACTCGCGCCGCCGGCCCGCAAGGAGCCGCCCAACCCGGCCAACCAGACCGCGCAGGAAGAGCTGCAGTTCGAGACCAGCTTCACCTTCTCGGACCGCGAGAAACTGCAGCAGGCCGATTTCGAATCGATGACGACGGCCGAGTTCGAACTCGCCAAGAAGCTTGCCGAAGAGCTGCCGCTGCCCATCCACCCCGTGCGCCGACGCCGGCACGAAGCCGCCTCTCGCGGTTCGCTCGACCTGCGCGCGACGATGCTGCGCATGGCGCGCCAGCCGCACACGCTCACGCCCTCGTTCACGCGGCCGCGGCAGGAGATGCCCACGCTCGTGGTCCTGCTCGACATCTCCGGCTCCATGGACCGCTACGCCCGCCTGCTGCTGCACTATGTTCACGGCCTCACCCGGCGCTACCTCAAGGTCCACACGCTGACCTTCGGCACGCGCCTCACCAACATCACCCGCAGCCTGCGCCACCGCGACCCTGATGTGGCGCTGCAGCATGCCGACGACCAGGTGCAGGATTGGAAAGGCGGCACGCGCATCGCGAGCTGCATCGAGGAATTCAACCGCACCTGGGCGCGCCGGCTGCTCGGCGCCAACGCCGCGCTGCTGCTCGTCACCGACGGCCTGGACCGCGACGAACACGGCGACCTGAAACGCGCTGCCGAGCAACTGCGCCGCAACGCGCACCAGATCGTCTGGCTCAACCCCTTGCTGCGCTTCGACGGTTTCCAGCCCAAGGCCGCCGGCGTGCGCGCACTGCTGCCGAATGTCGATCGCTTCCTGCCTGTGCACAATCTCGCGAGCCTGACCGATCTCGGGCGCGCCTTGCGATCCCCACCGGCCACCCCCACATCACTCCTCTGAATCGAACCGATCATGGAACTGCAAGGCGAACGACTCATCCCGGCCTCGGTCGACAAGACCTGGGCGGCGCTCAACGACCCCGAGGCGCTCAAGGCCTGCATCGCCGGCTGCGAATCGCTCGAGAGCACCGGGCCCGATGCCTTCACGGCCGTGGTCGCGCTGAAGGTCGGCCCGGTCAGCGCGCGCTTCAAGGGCAACCTGCAGATGACCAACATCCAGGCGCCCAACAGCTACACCATCAACTTCGACGGGCAGGGCGGCGTGGCCGGCTTCGGCAAGGGCTCGGCCGACGTTGCGCTGACGCCCGAAGATGCGCAAACGCGGCTCAAGTACACCGCGCGTGCGCAGGTCGGCGGCAAGATGGCGCAGGTCGGCTCGCGGCTGATCGACGCCGCGGCCGGCAAGGTCACCGAGGATTTTTTCAAGGCGTTCGAAGCGTATCTGCAGGCGAGCAACCCGGCGCCTGCGGTGGCGGCCGACGTGGCCGCCGCACCGTTGGAAGTGAGCGCTCCCGCCAAGACGCCCGGTACCAAACAATTGCTGTGGCTCATCGCCGCGGTGATCGTGCTCGGCGCGATCTATGTGGTCATGAAGAAATAGTCGTTCTTCGACAAGGAGCCCCTCATGGACAGTCTCGATCTTCAAGTGCTGAGCCAGGCCCGCGAATGGTTCGTGCAAGGCCACAAGGTGTGGCTGGTCACCGTCATCGAAACCTGGGGATCGGCGCCGCGCCCGCCCGGCGCGCTGCTCTGCTTGCGCGGGGATGGCCTGGTGGTCGGTTCGGTCTCGGGCGGCTGCGTCGAAGACGATCTGATCGACCGGCTGCGCCACGGCGAGCGTGTCGACAAACCCTCGCTGATCGCCTACGGCGTGACCAAGGAAGAAGCCGCGCGCTTCGGCCTGCCCTGTGGTGGCAACCTGCGGCTGGTGCAGGAGCCGCTGCAAAGCGTGGCCTGGATCGACGAGGTGCTGGCCCGCACCGCGCGGCACGAGCTCGTCGCCCGCAAGCTCAGCCTGGAAACCGGCGAGGTCACCATCGAATCGGCCTCGCGCGGCGAACGCTTCGAGTTCGACGGCACCCAGTTGCGCGCGCTCTTCGGCCCGCGCTGGCGGCTCTTGATCATCGGCGCGGGGCAGCTCTCACGCGTGCTGGCGCAGATGGCGCTGGCGCTCGATTTCGAGGTGATCTGCTGCGACCCGCGCGAGGAATACCACCTCACCTGGGACATCCCCGGCACGACCTTCAGCAAGGCCATGCCCGACGACCTGGTGCTCGAACTCCAGCTCGACCCGCACAGCGCGGTCGTCGCCGTCACGCACGACCCCAAGCTCGACGACATGGTGCTGCTCGAAGCGCTCAAGTCACCGGCCTTCTACATTGGCGCCCTCGGCTCGCGCGGCAACACCGCGCATCGCCGCGAGCGGCTCGCGATGTTCGACCTGTCGCCCGCCGAGATCGACCGGCTGCACGGCCCGATCGGGCTCGACATCGGCAGCAAGACGCCTGCCGAAATAGCAGTGGCCATCGTCGCCGAGATCGTCTCGGTCAAGAACGGCGTGGCGCTGATGCAGAAGAAAGAA
>JAMFRW010000388.1 GCA_026224975.1 Rhodoferax sp.
CGAAATGATGCGTTGCCCCTCGGCGAGCCGCTTGCCCGTGCGTAGGTAAAACGGGACGCCGGCCCAGCGCCAGTTGTCGATGAAGCACTTGAGCGCGATGAAGGTCTCCGTCTCCGATTCCGGGTCGACGCCCTCTTCCTGCCGGTAGCCGGTGTACTGGCCGCGCACCACGTCCTGCGGCTGGATCGGCAGCATGCTGCGGAAGACCTTGTTCTTCTCTTCGCTGATCGGCGCGGGTTCGAGCGCCGTTGGCGGCTCCATCGCCATGAAGGCGAGGATCTGGAACAGGTGCGTCACCACCATGTCGCGGTAGGCGCCGGTCTGCTCGTAGAAGCCGGCGCGCTTGCCGAGGCCGAGCGTCTCGGGCACGTCGATCTGCACATGGTCGATGAAGTTGCGGTTCCAGATCGGCTCGAACAGGCCGTTGGCAAAACGGAACGCGAGGATGTTCTGCGCCGGCTCCTTGCCGAGGAAGTGGTCGATGCGAAAAATCTGGTCTTCGGCGAAGACTTCGTGCAGGTTGGCGTTGAGCGAGACGGCACTCGCCAGATCGGTGCCGAAGGGCTTTTCCATCACGATGCGCGAGCGCTCGACCAGCCCTGCTTCGCCGAGCATGCGCACCGCCGACAAAGCCGCGCTCGGCGGCACGCTGAGGTAGTGCAGGCGCCGGCTTTCGCGGCCGAAAATCGCCTCGGCTTTGTCGACCGCGGCCTTCAATGCCTCGGCACCGGCGGCGAGCGGCACGTAGTCGAGGCAGGCGGCGAAGGCGTTCCAGTCGGCTTCGGTCACCTTGCGGCTAGAGAATTCGTCGAGCGCGCTGCGTGCAGCCTTGCAGAAGCCATCGAGGTCGAGATCGTCGAGCGAGACGCCGATGATCCTGCAGCCGGGGATGAAGCCGGCGCTCGAAAGGTGGAAGAGGCCCGGCAGCAGCTTGCGCCGCGCCAGATCACCGGTGGCGCCGAAGAGCACCACCACCTGTGGAAACCGCGGGCCGACGCCGGGGGGAATCTTTGCCACTGTGCACATCCTCTCTTGTTGAAGGCTTTTCGCCTGCGGCGGGGGTTGCAAGGAATGAGCCAGTGGGCCGAACAGCTTGCTACAGCGGAAACGCCGTTGTCTTCTTCACCGTGCGCAGCACCAGCAGCGAGTTGGAGCGTGCCACGCCGGGCAGGCGCATCAGCACCTCGGCGTGCAGGCGCTCCAGGTCTTCGGCATCGTGGTAGGCCAGCCGGATCAAATAGTCGTTGGAGCCGGCCACGTAAAAACAATCGAGCACCTCGGGCTGGTCGCGCACCGCCTGCTCGAAGGCTTCGAGCTGCGCGGTGTTCATGCTCTCGAGGTTGATGATGCTGTAGCTGATGCCGTGCTTGCCCACCGCGCGCGGGTTGACGAGGGCCACGTATTGCGCGATCACGCCGCGTTCTTCGAGCGCCTTCACGCGCCGCAGGCAGGCCGAGGGCGAGAGGTGAACGCGCTGCGCGAGGTCCTGGTTGGCGATGCGGCCGTCTTGCTGAAGCACCGTCAAGATGAGGCGGTCGATCGCATCCAGTTTCACATCCGGAGCCGTGTTTCGCATTGGATTTCAACAATCATCGAGTTCCTCGCATCATATTGCAAGGCTTGGGGGCAACCCCTTGCAATTGAGCAAGCACATTGCGCTGCCCTTTGTCTAGACTGTGTTTGCTGGACTGTTACAACGCTTCGCCGCACACTGTGATACCCCGTACTGTCTAAAGCCCGCTCCAGACACCGACCTCAAGGACCCGCCATGCACAAGGATTCGATCCCCGCCACGCAGCCCGCTGCGCACCCTGGCGGCGCCGCTTCACCCGCCGCACTGAAGATGGATGCGCACTGGATGCCGTTCACCGCGAACCGCCAGTTCAAGGCGGCACCGCGCCTGCTGGCCAAGGCCGCAGGCATGCATTACTGGACGCCCGAAGGCCGCCAGGTGCTCGATGGCGCGGCCGGCCTCTGGTGCGTGAACGCCGGGCATGCGCGCCCGCGGATCGTGAAGGCGATTGCCGAACAGGCGCAGGAGATGGATTACGCGCCGCCGTTCAACATGGGGCACCCCAAGTCGTTCGAGCTGGCCGAGCGCTTGGTCGAGCTCACGCCGGCGGCGCTGAACAAGGTGTTCTTCACCAACTCGGGTTCGGAAGCGGTCGAGACGGCGCTCAAGATGGCCATCGGCTACCACCGCGCCCGCGGCGAAGGCTCGCGCACCCGGCTGATCGGCCGTGAGCGCGGCTACCACGGCGTGAACTTCGGCGGCATTTCGGTCGGCGGCATTGTCGGCAACCGCAAGACCTTCGGCCCGCTGGTGCCGGGTGTAGATCACCTGCGCCACACCCATGACCTGGCGCGCAACGCCTACTCGCGTGGCGTGCCCGAGCATGGCGCCGACCTGGCCGATGACCTGGAGCGCATGGTCGCGCTGCACGATGCCTCGACCATCGCCGCCGTCATCGTCGAGCCCGTGGCCGGCTCCACCGGCGTGCTGCTGCCGCCCAAGGGCTACCTGCAGCGCCTGCGCGCCATCTGCGACAAGTACGGCATCCTGCTGATTTTCGACGAGGTCATCACCGGCTTCGGCCGCCTGGGCTCGCCGTTCGCGGCCACGCACTTCGGCGTCACGCCTGACCTGATGTGCGTCGCCAAGGGCATCACCAACGGCTGCGTGCCGATGGGCGCGGTGTTCGCCACACAGGCCATCCACGATGCCTTCATGACGGGGCCTGAGCACCTGATCGAATTCCCGCACGGCTACACCTACTCGGCCCACCCGCTGGCCTGCGCCGCCGCGCTCGGCACGCTGGACACCTATGCCGAAGAAGAGCTGCTGACCCGCGCCGCCAAGATGGCGCCGGTGTTCGAGAACGCGCTGCACTCGCTCAAGGGCGTGCCGAACGTGATCGACATTCGCAACATCGGGCTGGTGGGCGGCATCGAGTTGCAGCCGATCGCCGGCGACCCGGGCAAGCGCGCGTTCAATGTGTTCCTCGAATGCTGGGAGCGCGGCGTGTTCATTCGCACCACCGGCGACACGATCGCACTTTCGCCCCCGCTGATCGTCGAAGAATCGCACATCGACCAGATCGTCAGCACGATCGCGGATGTGTTGAAGAAGCACGCCTGAGTCTTCGAAAAACACCGTTCGCACTGAGCTTGTCGAAGTGCTGCCAGAAGTACTCCGCTGGCTTCGACAGGCTCAGCCCGAACGGGTGGCGGCCCAACCCGAACGGGCAACCCACATATCCCATCAACCCACGAAAAGGCTTGCCTAGCGCACACCCTTTATGTCCCTGCTCAGCGCCGACCAGCAACTGACAAAAAACTCCTATTACGCGGCTACCGTGGCACGTGATAGGGGCTACGCGTCTTTGCAATCGAATGCGGATTGCGACGTGGCGGTGGTGGGCGGTGGGTTGGCGGGGCTCTCGGCGGCAATCGAGCTGGCGGGTCGCGGCTACAGCGTGGTGGTGCTGGAAGCGCAGCAGGTTGGGTGGGGCGCATCCGGCCGCAACGGCGGGCAGGTGATCGCCGGCCTGGCCTGCGAACAATCGACCATCGAAGCGCAGCTCGGCGTGCCGGCCGCGCGCGAGGTCTGGCAGATGACGATGGAGGCGCTGCGCCTCATCGGCGAACGCTGCGAGCGCTTCGGCATCGAATGCGATTGGCGCAGCGGCTACCTCGGCCTGGCCGTCAACGAGCGCAAGGCGCGCGAGCTGGCGGCGTGGCAGGAGCACATGCAGCGCGTCTATGCGTACGACACGCAATGGATCGCGCCGCAAGACCTGCCGCAGTGGATCGCGAGCCCGCGCTTTCACAGCGGCTACCACGATGCACTCGGTGGCCATCTGCACCCGCTCAAGTACGCGCTCGGGCTGGCGCGCGGGGCGGCGTCGCTCGGCGTGCGCATCCACGAGAACTCGGCGGTGCTGGGCATCGAACCCGGAATCGGACACAACAGCGCGGTCCGGCTGAAAACGGCGACAGGCACGGTCTGCGCATCGCATGTGCTGCTCGCCGGCAACGTCTACCTGCAAGGCGTGGCGCCGGCGCTCGAACGGCGCATCATGCCGGTCGGCACCTACATCGTCGCCTCCGAGAAGCTCGATCCATCGCTAGCCGATTCGCTCGTGCCATCGCAATCGGCGGTGTGCGACACCAACTTCGTGCTCGACTACTTCCGCCCGACCGTCGACCACCGCATGCTGTACGGCGGTCGCGTGAGCTACAGCACCAGCACGCCGCGCAACCTGGCGGCGAGCATGCAGCGGCGCATGGCGCACACCTTCCCGCAGTTGCGTGACACGAAGGTCGAGTTCGAATGGGGCGGCTTCGTCGATATCTCGATGAACCGTGCGCCGGACTTCGGCCGCCTGCCGGATGCGGGTGCGTCACCTGCCTACTCGAACGTGTACTACCTGCAAGGCTTCTCCGGCCACGGCCTGGCGCTGACCGGCCTGGCCGGGCGGCTGGTGGCCGAGGCCATCGCCGGTGATGCGGAACGCTTCGACACCTTCACCCGCATCCAGCACCGGCCCTTCCCCGGCGGCAAGCTGCTGCGCACGCCAGCACTGGTTTTGGGCATGGCTTATTACAGATTGAGAGACATGCTGTGACGCCGCACCAAGTCTTACGTTATTTCGCGGGCACACTCATTGCTCGCATGCAAAGCAACCCGTTGGGCCCCGTCCGACGAACCTCATGAACGCTCCCAAAACCCCCGCTCCCCGCGCCAAGCCCATCGTGCTGGTGCCTGCCTGCAACCGCGTGCTCGGCCAGCATCCGTTTTACGTGGCCGGCAAGAAGTACCTTGACTTCGTACGCCTCGCCGGCTGCCAGCCGCTCGTCGTGCCATCGGCCGAACCCGAAGACCTGGACGCGCTGCTCGATCTGGCCGACGGCGTGCTGCTCACCGGCTCGCCGTCGAACGTGCACCCGAGCCACTTCGGCGAAGAGGTGTACGACGCACAACTTCCGCTCGATGTGGACCGCGATGCGTGGACGCTTCCGCTGATCCCGCTCGCGCTAGCCCGCGGCATGCCTTTCTTCGCGATCTGCCGCGGCTTTCAAGAGGCCAACGTGGCGCTCGGCGGCTCGCTGTATCAGGCGGTGCAGGAGGTGGCGGGCCAGCACGATCACCGTGCTGTGAACGACGCGCCGGCCGAGGTGCAATACGCCACGGCGCACGAGGTGGCGGTGGCGCCTGGCGGCGTGCTCTCGGGCATCGTCGAAGCGGGCAGCATCCGCGTGAATTCGCTGCACGGCCAGGGCGTCAACCGGTTGGCCGCCGGCCTGCGCGTCGAGGCGCGTGCGCCCGATGGCCTGGTGGAAGCCTTCTCGGTCGACGCCTCCAAGGGCTTCAACCTCTGCGTGCAATGGCACCCCGAATGGCAGGCCGCCACCAACCCGGTTTCGATGCGCTTGGCGCGCGCCTTCGGCGTGGCTTGCCAGACCTTCCGAGAGACGCGATCGGCGCCGCAGCGCGACCCGGACCGTTAGGTTTCCTCGGCAAAGTTCGAACAGGCGCGACAAGCGCGAATCAGCAGCGGCACGAAGCACAGGTGGAGAGAACACCGCTTCGAAGCCCTCACCAACACAAAGGCGCGCACACCCGTGCAGCGCCAGACCCAGCCAGGTGACCCATGGTCGATAAAAGCAATTTCACATTCACCGATCTCGAAGCGTGGTTCGACGAACGCCGCGTCACCGAGATCGAATGCCTCGTTCCCGACTTGACCGGCGTGGCCCGCGGCAAGATCCTGCCGCGCGAGAAGTTCACCGAAGACCGCGGCATGCGGCTGCCCGAGGCCATCGTCGGCATCGGCGTGACCGGCAACTTCCCGGAAGACGGGCCGTATTACGACGTGATCCACCCCACCGACCGCGACATGCATTTGCGGCCCGACCCGAGCACGGTGCGCATCGTGCCCTGGGCCACCGACCCCACGGCACAGGTGATCCACGACTGCTTCGACCGCGACGGCAACATGATCCCCTACGCGCCGCGCTCCGTGCTGCGCCGCATCTGCGATCTCTACACCGCCGAAGGTTGGGCGCCGGTTGTGGCGCCCGAACTCGAGTTCTACCTGATCGAGCGCAATTCCGACCCGAACACGCCGCTGCGCCCGCCCAAGGGCCGCAGCGGCCGGGCCGAAACTTCGCGCCAGGCGTATTCGATCGATGCGGTGAACGAGTTCGACCCGCTCTTCGAAGACATCTACGCCTACTGCGAAAAGATGGAGCTGAACGTCGACACGCTGATCCACGAAGTGGGTGCCGGGCAGATGGAGATCAACTTCTTCCACGACCACCCGCTGGGTCTGGCCGATGAAGTCTTCTTCTTCAAGCGAACCATCCGCGAAGCCGCGCTGCGCCACGAGATGTATGCCACCTTCATGGCCAAGCCGATGGCCAACGAGCCCGGTAGCGCGATGCATGTGCACCAGAGCGTGCTCAACACCGTCACCGGCAAGAACATCTTCAGCAACCCCGATGGTTCGCCCAGCAAGGAGTTCTTCTGGTACATCGGCGGACTGCAGAAGTACACGCCGGCGGCGATGGCGCTCTTTGCACCGTACGTCAACTCGTACCGTCGCCTGGCGCGCTCGACGGCCGCGCCGATCAACATCCAGTGGGGCACCGACAACCGCACCGTCGGCATCCGTTCGCCGGTGGCCACCGCCGCTGCGCGCCGCATCGAGAACCGCGTGATCGGCGCGGATGCCAATCCGTATGTGGCTTTGGCGGCGACGCTGGCCTGCGGCTACCTCGGCATCAAGAACAAGATCGAACCTGCACCCGAATGCAAGGGCGATGCTTATCTGTCCGAGTACCAATTGCCGCGTTCGCTGAGCGAAGCGCTCGGCTGGCTGGCCGACGAGAAAGATCTGCACGATGTGCTCGGCAAGGAGTTCATCACCGTCTATTCGGAGGTCAAGGAGATCGAGCACGACGAGTTCATGAAAGTGATCTCGCCGTGGGAGCGCGAGCATTTGCTGCTCCACGTCTGAGCGTTGTTTCGGCTCCTATCTCCAGAACATTCAATGATCGCCACATGAACACCACCCAACGCAGCACCCAAGAATGGCAGGCCGCAGACGCCGCCCATTACCTCCACCCCTTCACCGATTTCAAGTCGCTGGCCGGCAAGGGATCGCGTGTCATCACCAAGGCCGAGAACATCTACCTGTGGGACAGCGACGGCGCGAAGATCCTCGATGCGATGTCGGGCCTCTGGTGCGTCAACGTCGGCTACGGCCAGCAGGCGTTGATCGACGCGGCCACGAAGCAGCTGACCACCCTGCCCTTCTACAACAGCTTCTTCCAGACCGCGACGCCGCCTGCCATCGAGCTCGCCGAACTGCTGGCCGAGGTGACGCCACCGCAGTTCCAGCACGTGTTCTTCTCAGGCTCCGGCTCCGAGGGCAACGACACCATCGTGCGCATGGTGCGCCGCTATTGGGATGTGCTCGGCCAGCCCGAACGCACGGTCATCATCAGCCGCAACAACGCCTACCACGGCTCGACCATGGCGGGCGCATCACTCGGCGGCATGAGCGGCATGCACGCGCAAGGCGGCTTGCCGATTCCCGGCATCGTGCACATCGAGCAACCGTTCTGGTTCGAACTGGCGCGCGGCACGGAGGCGCTCTCGCCCGAAGCCGAAAAAGCCAGCCGTGACGCCTTCGGCCTGAAGGCTGCCAGCTGGCTGGAAGCCAAAATCCTCGAGATCGGCGCCGACAAGGTGGCCGCCTTCATCGGCGAGCCGGTCCAGGGTGCCGGCGGCGTGATCGTGCCGCCCGACACCTACTGGCCCGAGATCCAGCGCATCTGCGACAAGTACAACATCCTGCTGGTGTCCGACGAAGTCATCTGCGGCTTTGGCCGCACCGGCCACTGGTTCGGCTGCGAACGCTTCGGCTACACGCCCGACCTGATGACCTTCGCCAAGGGCGTGACCTCGGGCTACATCCCGCTCGGCGGCGTGATGGTCGGCAAGCGTGTGGCCGATGTGCTGATCGAGCAAGGAGGCGAGTTCAACCACGGCTACACCTACTCCGGCCACCCGGTCGCCTGCGCCGTCGGCATCGCCAACATCAAGCTGATCCAGCGCGAGCACCTGGTAGAAAACGTGCACGACGACCTGGGGCCGTATCTGGCGAAACACTTCACGGCGCTGGCCGAACACCCCTTGGTCGGCGAAGTGCAAACCTGCGGGCTGATGGCCGCGGTGCAACTCGTCAAAGACAAAGCGACCGGGGCGCCCTTCGCGCCCGAGGTCGAGCTCGGCATGCTCTGCCGCGGGCATTGTTTCGGCAACGGGCTGATCATGCGTGCGGTCGGCGACCGCATGATCATCGCGCCGCCCCTCGTCATCACCCGCGCCCAGATCGACGAGATGATGGCCTTGATGCGCCGCTGCCTGGACCTCACGCTGGCCGACGCCACGCGCAACGGCTGGCTTCGCTAAGACGCGGGCAGACCCTTCGAACACGCTACACCCGACCCCGATCGCCAGTGCCGCCATGGCGTCGAAAGCAAGTACTGGCACGGGGTTTGCCTGTACCGGATCAGCCTGCGGCGCTGGTTAGACTGACCGCAAGACCACCCCCAACGATGCCTGGAGATTGCCTGTGAACTCGAACTGCGTGAAACGTCTGATGTGTGCATTGGCCCCCTTGACTGTGGCCTGCGCCGCACTGTTTGCCGGGCCGGCCTTCGCCCAGGAAGAGGAGAAGATCCTCAACATCTACAACTGGTCCGACTACATCGCCGACGACACGATCGCCAACTTCGAGAAAGAGACCGGCATCAAGGTCCGCTACGACCTGTTCGACAGCAACGAGATCCTGCACGCCAAGCTGGTGGCCGGCAAGACGGGTTACGACGTGGTGGTGCCGTCTTCGTACTGGGCCAAGATCCAGGCCGATGGCGGCCTGCTGCGCAAGCTCGACAAGGCGCAGTTGCCCAACCTCAAGAACATGGACCCGGTGATCCAGGCTCAGCTGTCCGCGCTCGATCCGGGCAACCAGTACCTCGTCAACTGGCTCTGGGGCTACACCACCGTCGGCATCAATGTCGACAAGGTCAAGGCCGCGCTCGGCAGCACGCCGATGCCCGAGAACGCCTGGGATCTGGTCTTCAAGCCCGAATACATCTCCAAGCTCAAGTCGTGTGGCGTCTCCTTCCTCGATTCACCCACCGACATCGTCCCCGCCGCGCTCCACTACCTCGGCAAGCCGGCCTTCAGCCGCAACCAGGGTGATTACGCCGGCGTGGCGCCGCTGCTCAAATCGGTCCGCCCGAGCGTGACGCTGTTCAGCTCGTCCGGCTACATCAACGACATGGCCAGCGGCTCCATCTGCGTGGCTCTCGGCTGGTCGGGCGACATCAACATCGCCAAGCAGCGCGCGCTCGACGGCAAGACCGGGCAGAACATCCAGGCGCTGATCCCCAGCACCGGCGGCGTGCTGTTCTTCGACACCATGGCCATCCCGTCGGACGCGCCGCACCCCGGCAACGCGCTCAAGTGGATCAACTACATCATGAAGCCCGAGGTGCATGCGGGCCTCACCAACAAGGTCTTCTACGCCAACCCGAACAAGGAATCGCGCAAGTTCATCAAGCCCGACATCGCGAACAACCCGACCGTTTTCCCCAGTGATGCCGACATGAAGAAGATGGCCGTGCCCGATGCGTTGACCAACGACATCCGGCGCACCATGACGCGCCTGTACACGTCCTTCAAGACCGGCATCTGACCGCGACGCAGCGCTCTGGGAGGAAGCAATGGCAGTCGCAGAACAAACCAAGAAAACCGAGAACGGCCACGCGGCCGCAGCGGCAACACCCAACGCCACGTACCTGCAGATCCAGGACGTGGTCAAGGATTTCAACGGATACAAGGCGGTCAACAACGTCACGCTCAACATCGCCAAGGGCGAGATCTTTGCGCTGCTGGGCTCGTCGGGCTGTGGCAAGACCACCTTGCTGCGCATGCTGGGGCGCTTCGACACGCCCACCTCTGGCCGCATCGTGCTCGACGGCCGCGATCTGGCGAACCTGCCGCCCTACGACTGCCCCATCAACATGATGTTCCAGTCGTATGCGCTGTTCCCGCACCTCACGGTGTGGGAGAACATCGCCTTCGGCCTGCGCCGCCAGGGCATGGCCAAGGACAAGCTCGTCGCGCGCGTCGAGGCCATGTTGAAGCTGGTGCAGCTCGGCAAGTTCGCGCAGCGCAAGCCGCACCAGTTGTCGGGCGGCCAGCAGCAGCGGGTGGCGCTCGCGCGCAGCCTGGCGCGGCAGCCGCAGTTGCTGCTGCTCGACGAACCGCTGGGCGCGCTCGACAAGAAGCTGCGCGAAGAAACCCAGATCGAACTCGTCAACATCATCGAGTCGGTCGGCGTGACCTGCGTGATGGTGACCCACGACCAGGAAGAGGCGATGACCATGGCCTCGCGCATCGCGGTGATGAGCGAAGGCCGCATCCTGCAGGTCGGCCCGCCGAGCGAGATCTACGAAACGCCGGCCACCCGCTTCGTGGCCGACTTCATCGGCAACGTCAACATGATGGAAGGCACGCTGACCGAAGATCACGCCGACCATGCGGTGATCGAGTGCAAGGACTGCAGCCACTACGTGGGCCACGGCATCACCGGCAGCGAAGGCATGAGCATGAGCGTGGCGGTGCGGCCGGAGAAGATCCAGCTGCAGCGCGAGATGCCGACCAGCGAATTCGGCAGCCACAACCGCGTGCAGGGCACGGTGCGCGAGATGGCCTACTTCGGCAGCTTCACCGTCTACCGCCTGGCGCTCGCTAGCGGCGCCACGCTGAAGGTGAGCCAGAGCAACACCGACCGCCACCGTGACGACGCGCTCACCTGGGGCGACACCGCCTGGGCCTCCTGGTCGCCCACGGCGCAAGTGGTGCTCACGCAATGATGCGGCTGGCCGGCTGGCTCAAGCGCGGGCGCACGGCCGTGATCGGCATGCCCTTTCTGTGGCTGATCGTCTTCTTCCTGCTGCCCTTCCTCGTGGTGCTGAAGATCAGCGTCTCGGAAATGGGCACCGTCGCCGTCAACGACATCCTCGCCATCAAGGACGGCGCCGCACAGCTCACGCTGCGGGCCACGACCTACATCTTCCTGACGCACGACGAGCTCTACATCAAGACCTACCTGTCGAGCCTCAAGTACGCGGCCATCACCACCGTCTTTTGCCTGCTGATCGGCTACCCCTTCGCCTATTTCATGGCGCGCGCCAAGCCGACCGCGCAGCCGATCCTGCTGATGCTGGTGATGCTGCCTTTCTGGACATCCTTCCTGCTGCGCGTCTACGCCTGGAAGGGCTTGCTCGGTGAAGGCGGCTGGGTGGCCGATTTGTTGATCGGCCTGCATGTGGACACGCTGCTCGCCGGCCTGGGCGTGATCCCGTCGCCGGGCAAGTTCATGAACTCGCCGTTTTCTCTCACCATCGGCATGGTCTACACCTACCTGCCGTTCATGATCCTGCCGCTGTACTCGAACCTCTCCAAGATGGACTTGCGCCTGCTCGAAGCCGCGGCCGATCTGGGGGCCAAGCCCATCGTCGGGTTCTGGAAGATCACCGTGCCGATGTCGAAGGCGGGGATCATCGCCGGCTCGATGCTGGTCTTCATCCCCTGCGTGGGCGAGTATGTGATCCCGGAAATTCTCGGCGGCCCCGAAACGCTGATGATCGGCCGCGTGCTCTCCGACGAGTTCTTCAGCAACAACGACTGGCCGATGGCCTCGACGGTTGCCGTGGTGATGGTCCTGCTCATCGTCGTGCCGCTCGCCATCTTCAACCGCTACCAGGCACAGGCCCAGGCGCAGGAGTCGCGGCGATGAACGGGCTCATGAAAGGCAACGTGTTCGGCAAAGGCTGGCTCACGGCGGGCTACATCTTTCTGTACCTGCCCATCGTCTCTCTCGTCGTCTTCTCGTTCAACGCCTCGCCCATTCCCAATGTGTGGTCGGGCTTCACCTTCTCCTGGTACGGCAAGCTCGCCAACGACAACGAGATGCTCTCGGGCCTGTGGCTCAGCCTGAAGATTGCGTTCTTCAGCGCCACTGGTGCCATCGTGCTGGGCACGCTCGCCGCCTTCGCGCTGGTCAAGTACAAGCGCTTCAAGGGCCGCACCCTGTTCTCCGGCATGGTGAGCGCGCCGCTGGTGATGCCCGATGTGGTGATCGGCATTTCGCTGCTGCTGATGCTGGTCTCGATCCAGCGCGCCTTCGGCCACCCCGAGCGCGGCATGCTGACCATCTGGCTGGGCCATGTGCTCACCGGCATGGCCTATGCCACGGTGGTGGTGCAGGCGCGCCTGCAAGACCTCAACCCCCAGCTCGAAGAAGCCGCCATGGATCTCGGTGCGCGGCCGGCGCAGGTGTTTCGCCTCGTCACGCTGCCGATGATCTCGCAGGCGCTGATGTCGGCCTGGCTGCTCACTTTCACCATCTCGCTCGACGACGTGGTGCTGGCCGCCTTTCTCTCCGGCCCCGGCTCCACCACCATGCCGCTGGTGATCTTCTCGCGCGCACGCCTGGGCTTGAACCCCACCGTCAACGCGGTCGCGACCGTCATCATCACCATCGTGGCCATCGGCACCGTGGTGGCCAGCTACCTGATCGTGCGCGCCGAAAAAGAACGCGCCAAAGCCATTGCACAAGCCCAGCGCGCGGATGGCTGAGACCGCACCAGAACAACCGATCACAACAACCGATTTGCCGAGGAGAAACCGATGAACATCTGGAAACCCGCTGCCCTCATGCTGGCGATCTGCGCCGCCTACCCGACGGTTGCGTCGGCCCAGTCCAACGAGGAGTTGCTGAAAGAGCTGCGCGCCTTGAAAGACCGTGTGGGTGAGCTGGAAAAGAAGCTGGCCGACAAACCCGCCGGCGACAAGCAGTGGGGCATGACGCCAGAGCAACTGCAGGACTTCAACCGCATCGCCGTCAAGACCGAAGCACTCGAAGACAACCAGGAAGCCATGGGCTTCAAGGGCCTGAAGATCAGCGGCTTCATCGACCCGACCTACATCTACAACCGCGACCAGAACCGCGCCGGGTTCCAGTTCCTGAACCGCGTTTCGGATGATGGCTACAACTACGACAACGGCTATTTCGGCACGGCCGCCATCGACTTCCAGAAAGAGATGGATGGCGGCAGCAAGTTCCGCCTGACGCTGATGCCCAACCGCGGCGCCGGCTCCATCGCCGATGCGAGCGGCAACTCGATCGTGCACGAGGCCTCGATGTCGATCCCGCTCGGCGACCTGTCCACGCGCCTGATCGCCGGGCAAATCCCCGACTGGTCGGGCTACGAGTACACGCAGCCGACCACCACCAAGCTCGTCACACGCGGCCTGCTGCTCGACTTCACCGAACCCACGGCCTACACCGCTGCGGGCGTGGAGCTGATCCGCGGCAAGTGGGACATCAAGGCCGTGCTCGGCAACTACAACAGCACCAAGCAGTCGGCCAACCGCCAATCGCCGGTGCTTGCGTATCGCGTCGATTATTCGAAGGGCGAGTTCATGGGCTTCGGCTTTGCGGGTGTGCATGGCAAGGCGGCGAACTTTTCCGAAGGCGTGGTCGATGCCGATGGCAATGTGGTCGGCCAGAAAGACTCGCGCATCGACCTCTTCGAAGTCGACGGTTACTTCACCCGTGGAGACTTGACGCTGCAAGGCCAGCTCGGAATCGGCCGGCAGAAATATGCGTCCATCACGCCCGCCGCCGATGGCAGCCTGCGTACCGCGCAATGGTGGGGCGCGTCGTTCCTGGCAGCTTATAAATTCATCCCGCGCTGGGAAGCCGTGGCGCGACTTGACTACATCGACAACCACAAGAACGGTGGCGGCCTGCTGCAATACTCGATCGCCGACAGCCGCAACGGCATCGGGCCGGATGCCAACTGCGCGTCCAGCAGCGATGCCGATGCCTGCAGCAAAGGCGCCAACCGCTACGCGTTGGCCGTGGGCGTCAACTACCAGTTGACTTCCAACGCGATGATCAAGACCGAATACCGCCTCGACCACGCCACGCAAAGCGTTTTCCTCGACGCCAAGAACGGCAGCTTCCGCAAGAACAACAGCTTGTTCGGCGCGTCGGTCGTCGTGTTCTTCTGATCATGGCAACAGCACCGATCGATTGGCGCGCGCGCGCCGCCGAACTCCGCTTCGACGGCCGCGCGGTCATCGCCGGCCAGCGGGTCGCGGCCCAGAGCGGCGAGACCTTCGACTGCATCTCGCCGCTCGATGGCCGTGTGCTCACTTCGGTGGCCCGTGGTCGTTCGGCCGATATCGATGCAGCCGTGGCCTCGGCCCGCGCCGCCTTCGAAGACCGCCGCTGGTCCGGCCAGGCGCCGGCGGCGCGCAAGAAGGTGCTGATCCGCTTCGCCGAGAAGATCCTCGCGGCAGGTCCGGAGCTGGCGCTGCTCGAAACACTCGACATGGGCAAGCCCATCCAGTACAGCATGGCGGTCGATGTGCGGTCTACCGCCAACTGCATCGCCTGGTACGGCGAGGCCATCGACAAGGTCTACGACGAGATTGCGCCCACCGCCGCGAGCGCGCTCGCCCTCATCACCCGCGAGCCCATGGGCGTGATCGGTGCCGTCGTGCCCTGGAACTACCCGATGATCATGGCCGCGTGGAAACTCGGGCCCGCGCTGGCCACGGGCAACAGCGTGGTACTCAAGCCGAGCGAGAAATCACCGCTCACCGCCTTGCGGCTGGCCGAACTCGCGCTGGAAGCCGGCCTGCCCGAAGGCGTGTTCAACGTGGTGCCGGGGTACGGCCACGAGGCCGGCGAGGCGCTGGCGCTGCACATGGATGTGGACGCCATCGGCTTCACCGGCAGTACCCGCGTCGGCCGCAAGATGCTCGAATACGCGGGCCGCAGCAACCTCAAGCGCGTCTACAACGAGCTGGGCGGCAAGTCGGCCTTCGTCGTCTTCGATGATGTGGGCGATGTGTCGCGCGCCGCGAAGACGGCCGCTGGCAGCCTCTTCTTCAACGCCGGCGAAAGCTGCAATGCGCCGTCGCGCGTGTTCGTTCATGCAGCCATCGCCGACGAGTTCACCGCGATCATCCAGGCCGAAGCGCCCAAGTACGCGCCCGGTGACCCGCTGGGCGGCACGGCCGAGATCGGCGCGCTGGTCGACGACACGCAGATGCAAACGGTGCTCGGCTACATCGCCGCCGGCCACAGCGAAGGCGCAACGCTTCTCACCGGCGGCCAGCGCACGATGCAGGCCACGGGCGGCTTCTACGTGGAGCCCACTGTGTTCGCCGGGGTGAACAACAGCATGAAGATCGCGCGCGAAGAGATCTTCGGGCCGGTGATGTCGGTCATCCGCTTCGAGACCGAAGCCGAGGCCATCGCCATGGCCAACGACAGCGCCTACGGCCTGCAGGCGAGCGTCTGGAGCGACAACATCAACCGCGCCCACCGCATGGCCCGGTCGCTGCGCGCCGGCACGGTGCACGTCAACCAATATGACGAAGACGACATCACCGTGCCCTTCGGTGGCTTCAAGCAAAGCGGCAACGGCCGCGACAAATCGCTGCACGCCTTCGACAAGTACACCGAACTCAAGACCACCTGGATTCGCATCGACGCCCGATGAAGACGACTCAGGCGGTAGAAGACCTGCGCCAGCGGCTGGAAGCGCAAGGCGTTCACACGCTGATCGCGCAGTTCGCCGATATGCACGGCGTGGCCAAGGGCAAGCTGGTGCCGCTTGCGCACCTGGCCACGCTGCTGGGCGATGGCGCCGGCTTCTCCGGCCCTTCGATCTGGGGAACCGGCCTGCCGCGCATGGGACCACGCTCGGAGTATTACGGCCGCGGTGATGCGACCACCGCCGTCGCCCTGCCCTGGATGCCGGGTTATGCGCGCGTGGCGTGTGATGGCTTCGTGGCCGGCGAGCCCTTCGATGCCTGCCCGCGGCAGGTGCTGCGGCGCCAGACCGCGCGGCTCGCCGAGCGTGGATGGCATCTGCAGACCGGCATCGAGCCGGAGTTCTTTTTGCTGA
>JAMFRW010000389.1 GCA_026224975.1 Rhodoferax sp.
CCTCGGCCGCGGCGGCATGATCACCAAGATCCTCGCCGCCAAGCGCGCGGCCGGCAGCGGCGCCAGCACGGTGATCGCGTACGGGCGCGAGAGCGATGTGCTGCTTCGCCTCGCCGCTGGCGAAGCGATCGGCACTGCGCTGATCGCCTCCACACCGAAGCTCGCCGCCCGCAAGCAATGGATGGCCGACCACCTGCAACTGCGCGGCACGGTGATCGTCGACGATGGCGCTGCCGCCAAGGTTCGCGACGGCGGCAAGAGTCTGCTGCCGATCGGCATCGTCGAAGTGCAGGGCGAGTTTCACCGCGGTGACGTGATCGCCGTGCGCGCGCTCGATGGCAGCATGGTCGGCCGCGGCCTGGCCAACTACGGCAGCGGCGAAGCCCGGCTGATCGCGCGCAAGCCGTCGAGCGAATTCGAGCGGCTGCTCGGCTTTACCGCCGAGCCGGAGATGATCCACCGCGACAACCTGGTGCTCGCGTAGCGCGACTGCAGGGTGCTCGCGGCTGATCCTCAGCCGCCGGTTTTTCCCTGCGGCGGAAGCGGCGGCATCCCCGCAGCCGGCCCCATCGGCGGTCCCTCCTGCAGAGGCCCGTGCCCAGTGTCATCAACTTGATGATCGCCGTGGTGGTCACCCAGATCGTCCCGGTGGTGCGGCCGCATGCCGGAGCGCAAATACCGGTTGTGATGATTTCCGCGCGGCAAGAATCGCGCGAGTTCGGTTAGCGCCATTTGATAAACATCGCGCTTGAACTCGATCACGAATTCCAGCGGCACCCAGTATTCGTTCCAGCGCCAGGCGTCGAATTCCGGGTGGTCGGTGGCGCGCAGATTCATGTCGCAATCGCGGCCCACGAGCTGCAGCAAGAACCAGATCTGCTTTTGCCCGCGGTAGTGGCCGCGCGCGTCGCGCCGGATGAAGTGATCGGGCACTTCGTAGCGCAGCCAGTCGCGCGTGCGCGCCACGATGCGCACGTGGTCGGGCACGAGCCCCACTTCTTCGTGGAGTTCGCGGAACATCGCCTGCTCGGGCGTTTCGCCGTATTTGATGCCCCCTTGCGGGAACTGCCAGGAGTGGGTTCGGATGCGTTTGCCCCAAAACACCTGGTTTCTCTGGTTGAGCAGGACGATGCCGACGTTGGGTCTGAACCCTTCACGGTCGAGCATAATCACCCCGATTCTTTCGTTGAAATCATTATTACACCGGCATGACGGGAATCAACCCCTTGGGTTTCCCGCAGGATCTGCCGGTGCCGCGCTCGCCGCCCCTCCCACGCCCACGCGCCCATGAAAGCCACCCAGTTCTTCGTGTCCACCCTGAAGGAAGCCCCTGCCGACGCCGAAGTGATGAGCCACAAACTCATGATGCGCGCCGGCTTCATCAAGCGCCTCGGCGCGGGCATCTACACCTACATGCCGATGGGGCTGCGCGTCATCCGCAAGGTCGAAGCGATCATTCGCGACGAGATGAACCGCGCCGGCGGCATCGAGTTGCTGATGCCTGTCGTGCAGCCGGCCGAGCTGTGGCAGGAGTCGGGCCGGTTCCAGAAATACGGCCCCGAGCTGATGCGCGTGAAAGACCGGCACGACCGCGATTTCATCATTCAGCCGACGAGCGAAGAAGTCATCACAGACATCGCCCGCCAGGAGTTGCGCAGCTACCGCGCCCTGCCGAAGAATTTCTATCACATCCAGACCAAGTTCCGCGACGAGCGCCGGCCGCGTTTCGGCGTGATGCGCGGGCGCGAGTTCACGATGAAGGACGCCTACTCCTTCGACCGTGACGTGGCCTCGGCCAGCAAGAGCTACGACCAGATGTTCGATGCCTATGGCCGCATCTTCGGGCGCATGGGCCTGACCTTCCGCGCGGTGGCGGCCGACAACGGCTCGATCGGCGGCGTGCGCTCGCACGAGTTCCAGGTCATCGCCGACACGGGTGAAGACGCGATCATCTATTGCCCGACCTCCGACTACGCCGCCAACATCGAGATGGCCGAAGCGTTGCCGTTGATCGCCGAGCGCGGCGCCGCGACCCAGCCGCTCACCAAGACCGCAACGCCGGGCAAAAGCACCTGCGAAGACGTGGCCGCGTACCTGAATGTGCCGCTGCAGAACACAGTGAAATCGCTGGTACTCGCCACAGACGAGACCAACGAAGCCGGCGATGTGCTCAAGGTCACCGTCTGGCTGCTGCTGCTGCGCGGCGACCATTCGCTGAACGAGATCAAGGCTGGCAAGCTGCCCGGTCTCAACGCCGGCTTCCGCTTCGCGACCGTCGCCGAGATCGACGATCACTTCGGCTGCAAGCCCGGCTATCTCGGGCTGATCGGCCTGAAGAAGCCGGTCAAGGTCGTGGCCGACCGCACCGTGGCGGCGATGAGCGATTTCATCTGCGGCGCCAACGAAGCCGACTTCCACATTACCGGCGTGAACTGGGGCCGTGATGTGCCCGAGCCCGATGCGGTGGCCGACATCCGCAACGTCGTCGAAGGCGATCCTTCGCCCGACGGCAAGGGCGTGCTCGCCATCCAGCGCGGCATCGAAGTGGGCCATGTCTTCCTGCTCGGCACGCACTACAGCCAGAAGATGAACGCGACCTACCTCGACGAAACCGGCAAGCCGCAGTTGCTGCAAATGGGCTGCTATGGCATCGGCGTGACGCGCATTCTGGGCGCGGCGATCGAGCAGAATTTCGATGCGCGTGGCATCATCTGGCCGACGGCGATTGCGCCGTTCACCGTCGTCATCTGCCCGATCGGCTATGACCGTTCGGCCGAGGTGAAAGCCGCCGCCGACGCGCTGCACGACGAGCTGATCGCGCTCGGCGTCGATGCGCTGCTCGACGACCGCGGCGAGCGCCCCGGTGGCATGTTCGCCGACTGGGAGCTGATCGGCGTGCCGCACCGCGTGGTCATCTCCGACCGCGGCCTCAAGGAAGGCAAGCTCGAATACCAGGGGCGGCGAGACGCGCAAGCCACCGCCGTGCCGCCGGCCGAGGTTCTGCCCTTCCTGAAGGCGCAACTCGGCGCATGAAACCGGCGCTCTCCCTGGACGGGAGAAGCCAGGTGAACGAAGTCAGTTCGTTCGGAACGAATCGGCGCGTGTTTGGAGTCGCTTTGGCGGCGAGCTGCGTCGCAGGCCCTTTGGCGCTGATGGCACCTCGCGTAGCGAGGGCCGGCGCGCAGGTCGAAGAGCCGCTCGCCGATTCGGTGCGATCGGTGTTGTCAGCGGCAGTGGCAGACAGCGCCCCGCCGCGCCCCGCGTTCGAGACCATGGACGCGCGCCTCGCTTACCTGCGTTGGCTTGGCGAGATGAGCACGCGGCTGCGGCGGCGTGAATCGGAGCACCTGCGCCGCGTCGAGTTTCTGGAGACCGCCTGGTACGAG
>JAMFRW010000390.1 GCA_026224975.1 Rhodoferax sp.
GAGGATGCGCAGGCAGCGCTGCTTCAGCGTGACGGGTTCTTGACGGGTGGGCATGATCGTGGGCCTGCTCAAGGCCGCAGCGTGGCGGCATGGTTGCGCGCCTGCATCGCCGGCGAGACCGGGGTGTTGGGTACGGCGACACGAACTGCAGCCTGCGGCTCCACCGTGTCCATGTTGCGCCAGGCGGTTGCCATCAGCATGAAGCTGCCGATCACGACCACGCCCAGCCCGCCGACAAAGAGCCACATCACGCCGACGTGATACCAGGGCACCAGCGGTTCGGGTGAATGGGCGAGCGAGTCGAGGCGGGCAGCGTCGGGCATGGGAGTGATCCTTGGAGCAAGTGGGGCCAACGCGCTGAACAAGCTCAGCGCGGCACCATGAAGGTCGATTTTTCGGTGACTTCGGCGAGCGTGCGGGCGCCGTCCTGCAAGGCGATGACGAAGCGGATGGGGTGCGCGCCGCCACCGAGCTGGCGCGCCGCCTCGGGGCTGATCTGCACCGAGACGGGCACCCAGCGCGCCTGCGTGGCGCCCACCTCGGTCTCGCCGCGCAACACCACCACCGCCTGGGGCAGGCCTTCGACCTCGATGCGAAAGCGCTGCGGCAGCTCGGTCGAGTTCATGAGCTGGATGCGGTAGACGTTCTCGATGCGGCCGTCTTCCACCAACCGCGCCAGCGCGCCGCGGTCGCGCACCACATCAGCCTTGAACGGCGAGCGCACCGCCAGGCTGCCGATGAAGCCGGCGGCGATCAGCAGCAGCACGCCGGTGTAGACGAGAACACGCGGGCGAAACACGCGCCGCCACATCTGCGCCGGGCTCCACCTTCCCTGCATGCCGTTTTGCGTGGCGTAGCGGATCAGACCACGCGGGTAGCGCATCTTGTCCATCACGCCGTTGCACACATCGATGCAGGCCGCGCAGCCTATGCATTCGTATTGCAGGCCATCGCGGATGTCGATGCCGGTTGGGCACACCTGAACGCAGAGCGTGCAGTCGATGCAATCACCCTTGCCGATGGAGGCCGGCGCCACGCCGCGGGCGCGTGAGCCGCGCGGGTCGCCACGGGCGGCGTCGTAGCTGATGACGAGGGTGTCGCGGTCGAACATCGCGCTCTGGAAGCGCGCATAAGGGCACATGTACTTGCAGACCTGTTCGCGCATGTAGCCGGCGTTGCCATAGGTCGCGAAACCGTAGAACAGAATCCAGAACCATTCCCACGGGCCGAAGCCGAGCGCGAGCGCTTCCGATGCCAGCGTGCGCGCCGGCGTGAAGTAGGCGACGAAGGTGAAGCCGGTCCATAAGCCGATCGCCAGCCACACCACCTGCTTGCCGCCACGGCGCGTGAGCTTGCGCGGGCTCCACGGCGCCGCATCGAGCTTGATGCGGGCTTGCCGATCGCCTTCGAAGCGGTGCTCCACCCACATGAAGATTTCGGTGTAAATCGTTTGCGGGCAGGCAAAGCCGCACCAGAGGCGCCCCGCCACAGCGGTGAACAGAAAGAGCCCGAAGGCCGAGAGGATCAGCAGGCCCGCGAGGTAGATGAAATCCTGCGGGTACAGCACCAGCCCGAAGATGTAGAAGCGCCGCGAAGCCAGGTCGAAGAGCACCGCCTGCCGCTCGTTCCACTGCAGCCACGGCAGGCCGTAGAACAGCAGTTGAGTGGCCCACACCAGCGCCCAGCGCCAACCGGCAAACCAGCCATGCACGGCGCGCGACTGGATCTTGGCTTCACTCTGGTAGAGCGAGACCATCTCCGGCTCGGCAGCCACGATGGGGATGATCTTGCGGGGGCGCTCGACGGCAGGCATTGGGGGCACGAGAAAGACTACTTCGCCTCGGCCGCGATCGTGCCCGGCAAGCCGCTCTGCGACAGGCTCCACACATAGGTCGCGAGCACATGGATCTGTTCTGGCGTGAGCCGGGTGGACTGCGCCGGCATGATGTTGGTCTTGCCATTGGTCACGATCTGCACGATGGCTTCTTCGCCCCAGCCGTGCAGCCAGATCTTGTCGGTGAGGTCGGGCGCGCCGATGGCCTGGTTGCCCTTGCCATCCGAGCCATGACAGGCCGCGCACACGGCGAACTTCGGCTTGCCGGCCGCAGCCGCAATCTCGTTGTGCGCGCTGCCCGAAAGGCTGAGCACGTAGTTGGCCACGTTGTGCACATCGGTCGCGGTGCCGACGGCCGCGGCCATCGGCGGCATCACGCCCTGGCGGCCTTGCGTGATGGTCTCCTGGATCTTCTCGGGTGAGCCGCCGTGCAGCCAATCACCATCGGTCAGGTTCGGGAAGCCCTTGCTGCCGTGCGCATCCGAGCCGTGGCAGGCGGCGCAGTTGTTGATGAAGAGCCGCTCGCCAATGGCCATGGCTTCGGGCTTGCGCGCGAGCTGCGGTGCATCCAGCCCATCGAAGGCCGCATAGACCTTGTGCATCTCTGCGTTGGCGGTTTGCTGCTCGGCTTCGAGCTGGTTCTGGCTGGTCCAACCGAGCTGGCCCGGCGTGCTGCCAAGGCCGGGGTACAGGGCCACGTAGGCGAAGGCCACCACCACCGTCAGCACGAAAAGGATCATCCACCAGCGCGGCAGCGGGTTGTTCATCTCGACGAGGTCTTCGTCGAACACATGGCCGGTGCTGTTGTCGGCCGCCATCGGCTGGCGCTTGCTGGCCACGAAGAGCAGCCACAGGCAGCCTAGCAGGCCGAGGACCGTGACGCCGCCGACAAAGATGGCCCACCCGTTGTTCACGAAATCGCTCATGACAGCTCCCCGGTCGCCGGGTACGACGATCGACCCTCCGAGAGGGTCGGGCCTTGCTTGGGGCGGCCCGGCGCGGCGGCCCGCTCTTCGGCAACGGCTTCTTCGTCCACGAACGGCAACTGGGCCGCCTCCGCAAACCCTGCCGCGTTCTTGCGCGACCAGGCCCAGACCCAGATGCCCGCGAAGGCGAAGAAGGAAAGCACCGTCACTGCGACCCGCAGATCGTTGACATCCAGCGTCATGTTCATCGCGTCCTCACTTCACTGCGGTGCCGAGCACCTGCAAATAGGCCACCAGCGCTTCGAGCTCGGTCTTGCCGCGCACCTCGTCGCCCGCCTTGGCGATCTCGGCGTCCGTGTAGGGCACACCGACCTTGCGCAGGCCGTTCATGTGGGCGCCGATCGTTTCGTCGTCGACGTTGCTCGTCAGCAACCAGGGGTAGGCGGGCATGTTCGATTCGGGCACCAGATCGCGCGGGTTGTTCAGGTGGAGGCGGTGCCACTCGTCGCTGTACTTGCCGCCCACGCGCTGCAGGTCGGGCCCTGTGCGCTTGCTCCCCCATTGGAAGGGATGGTCGTAGACGAACTCGCCGGCCATCGAGTAGTGGCCGTAGCGCAGCGTCTCGGCATGCAGCGGGCGGATCATCTGCGAGTGGCAGTTGTAGCAACCCTCGCGGGTGTAGATGTCGCGGCCCGCGAGCTGCAGCGCCGTGTAGGGCTTGAGCCCGGGCACCGCTTCGGTCGTGGAGCGCTGGAAGAACAGCGGCACGATCTCGACGATGCCACCGACGGCGATCACGAGCAGGATCAGCACGATCATCAGGAAGTTGTTGGTTTCGATCTTCTCGTGCGAGAAGCCGCTCGATGTCTTGGAGGTGTCAGCCATGGTGGTGTCCTGGTTTCAGGCCGCGCTCGGGGCCACGTTCGGCACCGCAACGTGCGCCGCAGGAATGCGCACCGGCACGTAGCTGCCGGCCTGCGCCGTCTTGATCACGTTCCACACCATCACGCCCATGCCGCTCAGGTAGAGCAGGCCGCCGACGAGCCGGATCAGGTAGAACGGGAAGGTTGCCTTGACGCTCTCGACGAAGCTGTAGACCAGCGTGCCATCGGGGTTGGTGGCGCGCCACATCAGGCCCTGCATCACACCGGCCATCCACATGGCGGCGATGTAGAGCACGATGCCCAGCGTGCTGATCCAGAAGTGCAGCTCGATCGCCTTGACGCTGTACATCTTCGTCTGCCCGAACATGCGCGGGATCAGGTAGTAGAGCGTGCCGATGGTGATGAGCCCCACCCAGCCGAGCGCGCCGGCATGCACGTGGCCGATGGTCCAGTCGGTGTAGTGGCTGAGCGCGTTGACGGTCTTGATCGACATCATCGGCCCTTCGAAGGTGGCCATGCCGTAGAACGAGAGCGCCACGATCAGGAACTTGAGGATCGGGTCTTCACGCAGCTTGTGCCAGGCACCCGAGAGCGTCATCACGCCGTTGATCATGCCGCCCCAGCTCGGCGCAAGCAGCACCAGCGAGAAGATCATGCCGATCGATTGCGCCCAGTCGGGCAGCGCGGTGTAGTGCAGGTGGTGCGGGCCGGCCCACATGTAGGTGAAGATCAGCGCCCAGAAGTGAACGATGGAGAGGCGGTACGAATACACCGGCCGCTCGGCCTGCTTGGGGATGAAGTAATACATCATCCCGAGGAAGCCCGCGGTCAGGAAGAAGCCGACCGCGTTGTGCCCGTACCACCACTGGACCATCGCGTCCTGCACGCCGGCGTAGGCCGAGTAGCTCTTGAAGAAGCCGACCGGAATGGCCGCGCTGTTGACGATGTGCAGCAGGGCCACCGCGAGGATGAACGAGCCGTAGAACCAGTTGGCCACGTAGATGTGGCGCACGCGGCGGATGCCGATGGTGCCGAAGAAGACGACCGCGTAGGCCACCCACACGACGGCGATCAGGATGTCGATCGGCCATTCGAGTTCGGCATATTCCTTGCCCTGTGTATAACCCATCGGTAGCGTGATGGCCGCGGCCAGGATCACGATCTGCCAGCCCCAGAACACGAAGGCCGCGAGCTTGGGCATGAAGAGCCGGACCTGCGAGGTGCGCTGCACCACATAGAAGCTGCTGCCCATCAGCGCGCAGCCGCCGAAGGCGAAGATCACCGCGTTGGTGTGCAGTGGCCGCAAGCGCCCGTAGCTCAACCAAGAGATGCCGAAGTTCAGCTCCGGCCAGGTGAGCTGCGCCGCGATGAGCACGCCGACCGCCATGCCGACAACGCCCCACAACACCGCCGCGAGCGAGAACAGCCGCACGGTGCTGTCTTCGTAGATCGCGCTCCTGGCGCTTGCTGCCACGACCGGCTGGGTGCCGCCCATGCTGCCTTGAACCGGAAACGTACTCGCCATCGTTCTTCTCCTTCGACTCCGCAGTTGCGGCTTCGAAGAGTGTCGAACTCAGTTCCGTTCGCGGGCTTGATGTGCATCAAGCTTGGTGGCTTTGGCGGGCAAGGTGTCGTCTTCCAGAATGCGCTCGCCCTCACGCTCCAGATCGTCGAACTGGCCCGCGCCCAGCGCCCAGCGAAAGATCGCCATCAGCGCGAAGACGATGAGGACCGACATGGGGACGAGGAGGAAGAGGATGTCCATGGCATCAGACCCGGGCATCGACCCGCAACGCATTCAGCACCACGATCAACGAGCTGCTTGCCATGCCGATGCCCGCCGCCCACGGCGGGAACCAGCCGATCAGCGCCAGCGGCACACACACCGCGTTGTAGGCGATGGCCCAGGTCATGTTCTGCCGCAGCACGCGCATCGCGCGGTGCGCCACCTCGCGGGTGAGCGCCACATCGGCAACGCGCCCCGAGAGCAGGATGAAATCGGCGCGCGACTGCGTGATGGCCGCTCCTTGCGCAAAGGCGAACGACACATCGGCGCGGGCGATGACCGGCGCGTCGTTGAGCCCATCACCGACCATGCCGACACAGCGGCCTTGCGCCTGCGCGGCCGTCACGCGCGCCAGCTTGGCCTCAGGCGTGGCCGCGCCTTGTGCATCCGACAAGCCGAGTGCTTGCGCGATCTCTTGCACGCGCTGCGGCGCGTCGCCCGAGAGCAGCGCCAGATGCACGCCACTCTCGCGCAACGCGGCCAACGCCGATCGCGCGTCGGGCTTGGTGACCTCGGCAAAATCGAAGCTCGCCAGCGCACCGCGCGCATCGCCGAACCAGACGCGCGAGGCGTAGGATGGCTCCGATGAAGTCTTCGCTGGGTCGACGCCCCGCTCGACCCACGCCCGAGCGCCCAGCCGCGCGATAGAACCATCCCACGCCGCACCCTGCACGCCGAAGCCCGGCACCTCGGCTACATCCGACCAGACGGCATCCGGCGCCTCTGCAGCCAGCGCCAACGCCTTCGACAAGGGATGCGCCGAATGCCGCGCCAGCGAACCGGCCAGGCGCACCAGCGTGGCATCGCACAGGCCCGCCACCCGGGCAGCGGGCAGGCAGTGCACGCACACGAGTTCGACGCGGTCTTCGGTCAGCGTGCCGGTCTTGTCGAAGAAGAGTGTGTCGACCCGCGCCAGCGCCTCGAAGGCATCGAGCCGCTGCACCAGCACGCCGCGCTTGGCGAGCGAGCCGGCCGCGGCCAGCAACGCCGAGGGCGCTGCCAGCGAGAGTGCGCAAGGGCAGGTGACGATCAACACCGAGACCGCCACCCACACGGCGCGCGACGGGTCGATCACCCACCACACGCCGCCCGCGATGGCCGCGAGCGCCAGCACCGCGCAGAGAAATGGCACGGCGATGCGGTCGGCCGCGCGCACCAGGGCCGGCCGCTGCGTGAGCGCGCTGCGCATGAGCGCCACGACGGCTTCGAAGCGCGTGTCGGGGCCGAGCCGTTCGACGCGCATGGTGACCGGCGCGAGCAGGTTGAGGCTGCCGGCGATGACCGCATCGCCCCGACCCTTGGGGACAGGCCGCGATTCGCCGGTGAGCAGCGCCTCGTCGGCCTGGGTGCGGCCTTCGGTCACCGGGCCGTCGGCAGCGAAAGCCTCGCCAGCCAGCACACGAAGCTGGTCGCCGACCCGCAGGGCGCGCAGCGGCACCAACGTGAACGCCCCGTCGGGTCCGACCCGGCGCGCATCGGGCGGCAGCCGCGAAACCGCGCCTTCGAGCAAGGCGGCCACGCGGTGGCTGGCCACGATCGTGAGCCAGCGCCCGGCCAGCAGAAAGCAGACGAACATCGTCAGCGAATCGAAGTAGACCTCATGCCCGAACACGCCGCCCGGCGCGAAGGTGGCGCCGCTGCTCACCACGAAGGTCACCGCCAGGCCGATGACGACGGGGAGGTCCATGCTGGGCTTGCCATGCATCAACCCGGTCCACGCATCGCGGAACATCGGCGCAGCCGAGAACATCAGCACCGGCAAGGTGAGCAGCCACGAGGCCCATTGCAGCAGCCTCAGCAGATCGGGCGAGAGCGTGCCCGGCGCCGCCACATAAGCGGGAGCCGCATACATCATCACCTGCATCATGCAGAACGCGGCAACGAAGAGTCGCCACAGCGCCGCGCGCTGCTCTCGCTGGCGCAGCGCGCGCGCCGGTTCCGCCAGATCGGGCGATGCGTCGTAGCCGCTTCGCTGCACGGCTTGCAGCAGCAGCGACGGTCGGGTGACAGCGGGATACCAGCGCACCGTCGCCCGCCGGGTGGCATAGGCCACTTGTGCATCGATCACGCCAGGCTCGGCCCGCAAGGCCAGCTCGATCACGCCGGCACAGGCCGCGCAGTAGAGGCCGGAGAGCTGCAGGTGCGATTCTGCCGTGCGCGCGCCGCTGGCATCGGTCGCCCAAGAGGTGAAGCTCTGCTGCTCGATGGGGTCGTCGAGCGTGGCGGAAGACGCGGAGAGCGGGGCTGGGAGCGTGGTGTTGGGCATGGGTGGGCGCGCAGCGGGCATGCCATGACAGCGCCTGCCGTGGGGCCAGCCGATTCTTGGCCGGGCGGCGCCGGCGCAGCTTGATCCAGGTCAAACTGTCGGGATCGAAAGGTGCGGCGGCGAGCGCTGACTGGATGCGGAACTCAATCCAAACCACGGGCGCAGCCAGCCGACGCGACGCACGGCCTCGTAACTCGCCCAACTCAGCGCAAAGGTCGCAGCGATCAACACCGGCCCTTCCACAGCCGACAGCCAGCGAAGCGGCAGCAGCGCCTGGCTGAGCAGGATGATCCAGGTCTGGTGGAAGATGTAGACCGGGAATACCGCCTCGGTGAGTTGCTGCCGCCAGCGGTGATCGGCATTGAGATGGCGGCGCGCAAAGCCGATGGCGGCGACGAGTGCGGTCCATTGGAAGCTCGCGTACATCACCAGCCTGACGGGGCTCGGAAACTGCGCGCCGAGCGAGGCCATCAACGCCCATCCGCCGGCCCAGCAGGCGAAGGCTGCGAGAAAGGCTGGCCAACGCCAATCGGCCAGCCGCGTCCAGATGCCGGGCAGCCGTGCGAAGACCGCGCCGGCCACGAACATGCCGGCGTACATCGCATGCGCGAACCAGTCGCCGAAGAAGGCGTGCGTGGTCGGAAAGCGCGCGTACAGCGCCAGGCGCACGACGATGATCGCCGCGATCGGCAGCAGGATCAGCCACGCGCCTTGCAACGCGCGGTTGGCGACTCGGGCCAATGCATCCAGCGCGTTCGGGCGCAGCTTGAGCAGGCTCCACAGGACCAGCGTGTAGACCCACAGGTAAGGCAGGAACCAGAGATGATTCCAGGTCGGCAGGATCAGGCAGTGGCCGGCCGACGCGCAAAAGCCCTTGTAGCCGCTGAAGTAGAGCCCCAGAAAATCGAGGTAGCTGCCGGCGTAGGCGTACTTCTGCACGACCTCGAAGTACGACTGCGGCGGCACGATGAGGACCATGCCGCAGACCAGCGGCAGCAGCAATCGCCTGGTGCGCGAGCGCAGCAGCGCACCACTCGCGCCGCGCGCCAGCATGAACGAAGTCGCTGCACCGGAGACGATAAAGAGTAGACACAGCCGCCACGGCGAACTGAGCATCATCCACGGCTCCAGCCCCGGCCCGGCGAACGGGCTCTTGACGTGAAAGTCCCAGCGCACGTAGTACATGCCGACGTGGTAGGGCACGAGCAGGCCGAAGGCGATGATGCGGAGCCAGTCGAGGAAGTAGAGGCGTTGGAGGTCGACAGTTTTCATGGCGCTGTTGCTCGTCGTTGTCGGGCCGGCGGAGTTACTCTCCTCAGAGGGGCGAGGGAGCGACACAACAAGCGTATGTGCGCTTCCGGCGACTTGCCAGCGTGTTGTGGCGAGTCGGCCTCTGCATGGGGCGAACGAGCCGCCGTCACCGACAACTCGCTACGAACGTCGCTGCAACCGCGCCATCAACCCCGCCCGATGCTGGCGACTGCACGGCACTTCGGCACCGCTTTGCATCAGGACGGTCGCATCGCCCTTCTCTTTCGTCCACACGCTTTGCACGCGGCCGATCGCCACAGCCGCGCTGCGGTGCGTGCGCACGAAGGCCGGTCCCAGATCGTCAACCAGCGCAGCGAGCGTTCGGCGCATCAGGAGCGTTCGCACCGGCGAGGCGGACGCCGCGCTCAGATGCAGTTCGACATAGTTGTCGGCCGCCGCCAGCCATTCGATGTCTTCGCAGCGCACCACATGCGTCTTCCCGCGGTCTTCGATCAGCAGTTGCGCGGGCGTGCCGATGCGCAGGCGTGACGCGTCGGCCGCCGACCCGGAGCCGCCCACTGCAGGCAACGACACGCGAGGCGCAGCCCGCACGCGCTGCACCGCGCGCTCCAGCCGCTCGGGCGTCACCGGTTTCAGCAGGTAATCGACCGCATGCGTGTCGAAGGCGGCCAGCGCGTACCGGTCGTGCGCGGTCACGAAGACGATCGCAGGACCGCCGTCGGGCAGCGAGGCGGCCACGTCGAAGCCGCCGACTTCCGGCATCTGCACGTCGAGAAAGATCGCATCGGGCGCGAGCTGCGCGGCGAGCGCCAGGGCTTGCGCGCCATCGCCGGCTTCGCCGACTACCTCGACGTCATCGAAGGCAGCCAGCATGCGCCGCAACTTGACGCGGGCCGGGGCTTCGTCGTCGACGATCAGCACGCGCATGGCAGCTCCAGCCGCACGGTGAGGCCACCGCCCGCACGTGGCAGCAGGGTCAGCGAAGCGCCCGCCGCGCCCGCGCCATGCAGCGCTTGCAGGCGCAACGCGAGGTTGTTGAGGCCGACGCCATAGACCGGCGGCTCGCTGCGCAAGTCGCCATCGTCTTCGACCTCGATGCGCAAGCGCGCGCCTTCGAGCAACCGGGCGCGCACCACCATATGCGTGGGCGCGAGGCGGCGTTCGACGACATGGTGAAAGCAGTTTTCGAGCAGCGGCTGCAGGCCGAGCGTCGGCACGGGGCAGGCGCGCGCGGCGGCGTCGATCTCCCAACTCACATGGGCACGATCGGCGAAGCGCTCCGTCATGATCTGCGCATAGGCTTCGAGCAGCACGAGTTCATCGGCCAGCGGCTGCGTCGGCCGCTGGCCCGCGTCCGTCGCGGCGCGCAACAGCGTGGCCAGCCGCGTCAGCAGCGTGTCGGCCAGGTCGGGATCGGTGTGGATCAGCGACGAGACGGTATTGAGCGCGTTGAACAGAAAGTGCGGCTGCAACTGCTGCGTGAGTTGCGCGAGCCGGGCTTCCTGCGCGAGCCGCGCCTGATGCTCGGTGCGCAGCCGCTCGGCATGCCAGGCGCGGTAGGAGCGCAGGCCGAAGTGCACGCCGAGAAACAGCAGGTAGAAGATCGCGAACTTGACCGCTTCGTAGACGATCACATCGGCCCACGGCCCGTGCCGGTACGGGTGGCCGGCGAGCGCGTAGATGGCGTGCCGCAGCGCATACATCACCCCGACGAAGCCGAGCGCAGTCAGCGGCAGCCACGCCGCCAAGCGCGCCAACCATTGCAGCGGCCGGCCCAGCAGCGCCTCGTGGCGGCGCGCCCGGCGCAACTCGATGGCGGCAACGAGGGTCGCCGCCAGCGCCGCGGTGCCGTAATCGACCACCGGCTCCCAGAGCCGATGCCCGCCACCACGTTGATATTCCTGCAAGCCGACCAGGAGCATCAGCAGCCAGAAGGCGAGCCAGCCGCACCAGAGCGCCGCCCACAGCCGCGGAGAGCGGTCGGTGGTCAGGCTTGTCGCAGGGATCATGGCGCATCGGATGATGCATCAGCGCACTGCGCTCGATCAGCGCCGCCGCGCCATCTGGCATCATCGCGCCAACCCTTCACACACCATGGACTACCCAGGAAACCTCTTCGTCGTGGCCGCCCCGAGCGGCGCGGGCAAATCGAGCCTCGTCAACTCGCTGTTGCAGGTCGATTCGCACCTGGTCGTGGCCGTCTCGCACACCACGCGCAAGCCGCGAGGCCAGGAGCAGAACGGGCGCGAATACCAGTTCATCGACGAGCCGACCTTTCGCGCGATGATCGATCGCGGCGAGTTCGTGGAGTGGGCCGAGGTGCATGGCAACCTCTACGGCACCTCGCGCGGCGAGATCGAGCAGCGCATCGGCGAGGGGCAGGATGTCGTGCTCGAGATCGATTGGCAGGGCGCGCTGCAGATCAAGCGCCTCTTCCCCAACGCGGTGCTGGTTTTCATCCTGCCTCCCAGCTGGGAAGAATTGCTGCAGCGCCTGCACCGGCGTGGTGAAGACCATGCGGATGTGATCGAGCGGCGCATGGCGAATGCGCGGGTGGAGGTGTCGCAGGCCCGGCATTTCGACTTCGTTATAATCAACGCTCTGTTCGAAACGGCGCTCTTCGACCTGAAGGCGATCGTCCACTCGCAGCGCCTCAAGTACGCTGCATTGCAAAGAAGCAAGCCTGCGGTCTTTGCGGCACTCGATCTGCGCTGATCGGGCGCCACAGAACAAGCGTCGATAGTCGAGTCACAAAATGCCTCTCTGCCGAGAGGTTCATTTGCTTTGGAGCACCGCCACATGGCCCGCATCACCGTCGAAGATTGCCTCGTCAAGATCCCCAACCGCTTCCAGCTCGTGCTCGCTGCCACCTACCGTGCGCGCATGCTGAGCCAGGGCCACGCACCCAAGATCGAAACCAAGAACAAGCCCGGCGTGACCGCGCTGCGTGAGATCGCTGCCGGCGAAGTCGGCATCGAGATGCTGCGCAAGGTTCCGGTTTAATTTGCGGGGCGGCTCGTGCAGCCGCCGCCGAGGGTTGGTCGGGATCCCACATCCCGACGGCCCCGCTCGATCCACGTTAAATTCGGGACATGGGCGAACGCTCCCCCAATCCAGTTCGTGATGCGAAGATCGCGTTGAAACCCGCCGCGGTCGTGGGGGCGCGCGCCTCGTCTTCGTCGACCGTGGCAGGTGCTGCAGCGGCTTCTTTTGCGGCGCTGACCCACAAGCTCGATTACCTCGACGCGGCCGACATCAGAAAAGTGCGCGAGGCCTACCGCTTCGCCGACGAAGCGCACCTGGGCCAGTTCCGCGCCAGTGGCGAGCCCTACATCACCCACCCGATCGCGGTGGCCGGCCTGTGCGCCGAATGGAAGCTCGATGCGCAGGCCATCATGGCCGCGCTGATGCACGACGCGATGGAAGATTGCGGCGTCACCAAGATCGAGTTGATCGAGCGCTTCGGCGCGCCCACGGCCGATCTGGTCGATGGCCTCACCAAGCTCGACAAGCTGCAGTTTTCCACCCGCGAAGAGTCGCAGGCCGAGTCGTTCCGCAAGATGCTGCTGGCGATGGCGCGCGATGTGCGAGTGATCCTCATCAAGCTCGCCGATCGCGTGCACAACATGCGCACGATGGATGCGATGGCCCCGGCCAAGCGCACCCGCATCGCCGGCGAAACACTCGACATCTACGCCCCCATCGCCCACCGCCTGGGCCTGAACCAGACCTACCGCGAGTTGCAGGAACTCTCGTTCCAGCACCTGCGGCCGTGGCGCCACGCAGCACTCTCCAAGGCGGTGCAAAAGGCGCGCGGCTACCGGCGCGACATCGTCGACCGCATCCAGCGCGATGTCGAAAAGTCCTTCGTCACCGCCAAGCTCGCGGTGCAGGTGCACGGCCGCGAGAAGACGCTTTTTTCCATCTACAAGAAGATGCGCGAGAAGCACCTGACCTTCGCGCAGGTGAACGACATCTTCGGCTTTCGCATCGTGGTCGGCACGCTCGACGAGTGCTACCGCGCGCTCGGTGTGCTGCACCAGCTCTACAAGCCGCTGCCCGGCCGCTTCAAGGACTACATCGCGATCCCCAAGGCCAACGGCTACCAGTCGCTGCACACCACGCTGGTGAGCCCGCTGGGCACGGCGGTCGAGTTCCAGATCCGCACCGACGGCATGCACGGCGTGGCCGAAAAAGGCATCGCGGCGCACTGGCTCTACAAGACGGGCACGGGTTCGGGCGGCCCGGTGCATGTGCAGGAGGCGCAGCGGCTGGGCGCGATGTGGCTGCAGTCGCTGATCGACATCCAGGACGAGACCCACGACGCCAGCGAGTTTCTCGAACACGTCAAGATCGATCTGTTCCCGGATGCGGTGTATGTGTTCACGCCGCGCTCCAAGATCCTGGCGCTGCCGCGCGGCGCAACCCCGGTCGACTTTGCCTACGCGATCCACTCCGACGTGGGCGACCACTGCGTGGCGGCCAAGGTCAACAACGAGCCTGTCGCGCTGCGCACCGAATTGCGCAGCGGCGATGTGGTCGAGGTCATCAGCGCGCCCAACGCGCGGCCCAACCCGGCCTGGCTCAACTTCGTGCGCACCGGCCGCGCGCGGTCCAAGATCCGCCACTACCTGAAGAACATGGAGCAGGAGGAGTCGCAGGACCTCGGCGAGAAGATGCTGGCGCAAGCGCTCCGCGCCGAAGGCCTGCAACTGCCGGGCGATTCGGCCGAAGACGCGGCGCTGTGGCAGCAGCTCATGCGCTGGAGCGGCAATCGCACCCGCGACGAACTCTTCACCGACATCGGCCTGGGCCGCAAGATCGCGACCATCGTCGCCAAGAAGCTTGCCCGCCTGCTGGCCGACCACGGCGCCAAGCCCGACGCGCTGACGCTCACCATGGGCCGCTATGCGTCGGATGACGCAACGCCCGCCCAAGGCATGGTGATGATCGACGGCAGCGAAGGCGCCTCGGTGCAGCTCGCCACCTGCTGCCGGCCCATCCCCGGCGACGCGATCGTCGGCTACCTGGGGCGCGGCGAAGCCGTCACCGTGCACACCGCCGAATGCAGCGTCGGCAAGCGCCTCTTCGAACGCGACCCGGAGCGCTGGATGGGCGTCGAATGGGCCGAACAACCCACCCGCGCCTTCGAGACCAGCGTGGCGCTCCTGGTGCGCAACGGCAAGGGCGTGCTGGCGCAAGTGGCCGCCGCCGTGAGCGAAGCCGAAGCCGACATCACCCACATCGACATGGGCAACGAACCCGCCGCCGAAACGACCGAGCTGCAACTGCTCGTGAGCGTGCGCGACCGGCTGCACCTGGCCGAAGTGATGCGCACCTTGAAGCGCTCGCAAGCAGTTCTGCGGGTGTCGCGGGTCAAACCTTGAGCTGGTGGCAAGCTTGGCCACCGTGTCCGATACCCGCCACGCAGGAGAGCCCGTGAACACGACCGTCGAAATCATCGAAGCACAGGCACTGCAGCTGACTGCCGCCGACCGTTCGCACCTGCTCGAACGGCTGATTGCCAGCCTGGACACCGATCCCGACATCGAAGCCGCGTGGGAACAGGAGGCCGACCGCCGTGAAGCTGAGCTGGATTCGGGCGACGTGACAGCCATCCCGGGCCCCGAGGCCATGGCCCGGCTCCGGGCCAAACTCGCGCGGTGAGCTTGGTCCGGTGAGCTACACGCTGCACCCCGGGGCCGAACAAGACATCGAGGAGGCCCTTGACTTCTACACCGAGCAAGCCGGCCTCGCCGTCGCCGAACGCTTTCTGGAGGAGTTCGGACGCGTGGTCGAATTGCTGCAAGTGCATCCGGGTCTCGGCACACCGACCACCATGGGGCGGCAAATCTTCCCGCTCCGGATCTTTCCTTATTCTGTGGTCTACCGGGATCAGGGCAACAGCATCCGGATCGTCATCGTCCGGCACCAGCGCAAGAAGCCCGCGTTCGGGATGTCGAGGCGATAAACGGTCAAGCGGCTAAGCCGGTGCCGGGTAGCGCACCTCCACCACCTCGATCTGTTCCAGCCCGCCGGGCGTCATCAACTGCACTTCGTCGCCCACGCGCGTCTTGAGCAGCGCGCGGGCGATGGGCGAGACCCAGCTCACTTCGCCTTGCAGGTTCTCGGTTTCGTCGATGCCCTTGATGGTGATGGTGCGCTCCTCGCCCTTGGCGTTGGCATAGGTCACCGTGGCGCCGAAAAAGACCTGGTCGTTGCCGTGGTGCACCGACGGATCGGCCACTTCGGCGATGTCGAGCCGCTTGGTGAGGAAGCGAATGCGCCGGTCGATCTCGCGCAGGCGCTTCTTGCCGTAGAGGTAGTCACCGTTCTCGGAGCGGTCACCGTTCTTGGCCGCCCACGACACGATCTCGACGATCTTGGGGCGTTCGTCGTCGAGCAGCGTCATCAGCTCCTGGCGCAGCCGCGCGTAGCCGGCCGGCGTGAGGTAGTTCTTGGCGCCTTGCGGCAGCGCAGGCAAGGCCAGATCGCCGTCGTCTTCCTCGGCATCGTTGTCGGATTCGCGGGTGAAGGCTTTGCTCATCGAGCGGAATTATGGTCACGCGGCAAAGCGATGGGCGGCTCGTGGTTTTGCGCGCGCTGGCATGGCCCCAGCCGCCACCACGTCAAATAACAGGCCCTGCCTTTGCAGAGTAGGCAAAATGCGGGCCTTCGCTCTTTCACAGTTGCCGCTGCCGCACGCCTCATGTCTTCGACCCCTTCCCTGCCGACCTCGACCCTGTCTTCGAATCCCGAGTCCGATGCGCCCGTGGCCGCAGAAGCGCCTGAGCTGTCCGCGCCCGCTGTGGCCGACGGGGTGGCCATCCACGACACCGCCGAATCGACAGACGAAGTCGCCGAGACCGAAGTCGCTGCCGAAGCAGTTGTCGACGAAGAAGTCGAGCAAGCGCCTCCCGCATCGACGGCTTCAAGCGACACCGCCGCACCCGCACAACCCGCCGCCGCCATCCCCCCGATGTCGCCAGCCGACTGCGCGCTGCAGTTGAAGCAACGCTTCCCGGCCGTGTTCTCCGGCCCGCCGAAGCCGCTCAAGCTGCGCATCCAGGCCGACATCCAGGAGCGGGCGCCGGGGCTGTTCAGCAAGCAGGTACTGTCGTCGTTTTTGCGCCGGCACACCGGCTCACACGGCTACCTGCTGGCGATCACGCGGGCGCCGCACCGCTTCGACCTCGATGGCGCGCCGGCCGGCGATATCGCGGCCGATCACAAGCAGGCAGCCGTCGATGAACTCACGCGCCGCCGCGGACTGCAGGACGCGCGCCGTGCCGAAGAGATGCAGCAGCGCCGTTCGCGCGCCGAGCTGCTCTTCGCGTACCGCAACAACAAGCTGAGCGAAGCCAATTTCTGCGCGCTCAAGGGCATCGAACCCGACGCGCTGCAGGGCTTGCTGGAGACAGCCAAGCGCGAAGCCGAAGAAGACGCAGCACAGCGCCCGATCGCCTTCGACCGCGACCGCCGCCCGCCGCAGCGCGATGGCCGAGGCGCGAACGGCCCACGTGATGCACGCCCCCCAGGCGCGCCGAGCGATGCCCGCCCTCCACGCGGCCCACAGGACTCGCGTGGCCCTCGCGGCCCTCAAGAAGCGCGCGGCCCGCGTGGTCCCCAGGAAGCGCGCGGCCCTCGCGGTCCGCGCCGCTGACGCCCAAGCGCTGCCTCACACGCAGCGGCCAACCACATCCACACGACGCGGTGGATGTTGGGTTCAGACCTCTCGCTGCCCCGGCAGCAGGGCATGGGGTCGTCGCCGGAGTGAATAAAACGAGTCCCTGAACGGAGGCGGCGACCCCATGCCCTGCCCGCGCCCACGGCCCGGGTCCCAACGTGGCACCACACGTCAACATCGTGCAGCACGCGCTCCGCGCCAGCCCACCGCAAAAGCCCCCGGAAAACCCCCACTGATACCACCTCAGTGTTTTCCCTCAAGGCCAAAAAAGTATCGGCCGACCGATGCCATTGCAGTAGTGGGCTGCGGACCCGCCGAGTACGCTATGCCCATGATTCGTCGACGGCCCGGTACAGCGGCAGCCGATCGGCGACAACTCTGGAGACCGCGATGTCACCGTACCTCGAGCTGGTGCAGATACAGGAGCAGGAGTCGTTCAAGGTGTGGACGCATGGCTATCCGTACGAAACGGTGCGCTGGCACTTCCACCCCGAGTACGAGATCAACCTGATCACCGACACCTGCGGCCGCTACTTCGTGGGCGACCACACCGGCACCTTCGAACCCGGGCAGCTCGTGATGGTCGGCCCCAACCTGCCACACAACTGGGTCAGCGAACTGCCCGACAACCGCCCCGTGGCCCAGCGCTGCGTGGTGCTGCAATTTTCCGGCCGCTGCATCAAGCACGGCATCGAGGCCTTCCCCGAGCTGGGCCACATCGAGCGCCTGCTGGCCGATTCGCAGCGCGGCATCCTCTTCTCGCCGGCGATGGCCCGGCGCGCCACCGGCTCGCTGAACGCGCTGCTCAACGCCCGCGGCTTCCAGCGAGTTCACCAGTTCCTGGCCCTGCTCGACATGCTCTCGCAAGCACAAGACAACACGCTGCTCGCCACGCCCGCCTTCCGCCCCGACCCCGAGGGTTACCAGAGCTCGACCATCAACCAGGTGCTCACCTACCTCGCCGATCACCTGGGCGACAAGCTGCGCGAATCGGACCTGGCGCGTTATGCCGGCATGGAAGCCAGCGCGTTTTCGCGCTTCTTCCGCCGCCACACCGGGGTGCCCTTCGTGGCCTACCTCGGCCGCCTGCGCATGAACCGCGCCTGCGAGCTGTTGATCAACTCCGAGAGCCCCATCACCGATGTTTGTTATGCCTGCGGCTTCAACAACGTCTCCAACTTCAACCGCCAGTTCCTGGCCGCCAAGGCCATGCCGCCCTCGCAGTTTCGCCGCTACCACCGCCTGAACGACAGGGCGGCCGCCGTGTGCGAGACGCTAGTCTGACGCAGGCCCCGCTCCTTCCCTGAACCACATCGACACCCGCCGCGAGCGGGTGAGGGCAGCGCTTTGCCTGCCGTTCCAGCAACCGACAACTCTTGACCCCAA
>JAMFRW010000391.1 GCA_026224975.1 Rhodoferax sp.
AGACCGAGGCGCGCATCCAGTTCCTGCGCGGCCGCATCGCGGCGATTCCTTTTCTCGACCCGATCGACCTGCGTTTTCGCAACCGCGTGCGCGTGCCGGTGCCGACGAGCCGGGCCGTCATGTTCTGCCTGATGGATGTGTCGGGCTCGATGGACGAAAGCCGCAAGGAGCTCTCCAAGCGCTTCTTCATCCTGCTGTATCTCTTCTTGACGCGGCACTATGACAAGATCGATCTCGTCTTCATCCGCCACCACACACAGGCGCAGGAGGTCGACGAAGAGAACTTCTTCCACGCGCGCGAAACCGGCGGCACGGTGGTCTCGAGCGCGCTGGTGTTGATGGACGAGATCATCAAGGCGCGCTACTCACCGAGCGAGTGGAACATCTACGGCGCTCAGGCCAGCGACGGCGACAACTGGCACCATGACAGCGGCCGCTGCCGCGAGCTGCTGACCGAAAAGCTGCTGCCGGTGTGCCGCTACTTCGCTTATGTGCAAGTGGCCGAGGAAGAGCAGAACCTGTGGGAAGAGTATTCGCGCTTGCGCGAAGGCGAACCGCGGTTTGCGATGCGCAAGGTCACCCAGGCCTCGCAGATCTATCCGGTGTTCCGCGAGCTGTTCAAGAAGGAAGGAGCTGCTTCATGAGCAACTTTCCAGGTGAAAGACGTGTCGGCGTCGAGCCGCCGGCGCCCTATCCGCACGACCGGCGCAAGGCCGAGCGAGGTCCGCTTCAGGCGCCGCGGCCGCCCGGCCCTCGGCCTGCGACGCGGCTCCCCGACCCGAGCGATTGGAGCTTCGAGCTGATCGAGCAGTACCACGACGCGATCAAGGCCACGGCCCAGCGCTTCGGGCTCGACACCTACCCGAACCAGCTCGAGATCATCACGGCCGAGCAGATGATGGATGCCTATGCGTCCGTCGGCATGCCGGTGAACTACCGCCACTGGAGTTACGGCAAGGAGTTCATCGCCAACGAAAAGAACTACCGCCGCGGCCAGATGGGCCTGGCCTACGAGATCGTCATCAACTCCGACCCCTGCATCAGCTACCTGATGGAGGAAAACAGCACGGCCATGCAGGCGCTGGTGATCGCGCACGCAGCTTACGGCCACAACAGCTTCTTCAAGGGCAACTACCTCTTCAAGCTGTGGACGGATGCGTCGTCGATCATCGACTACCTGGTGTATTCGAAGAACTACATCGCCGAATGCGAAGAGCGCCACGGGCTCGAAGCCGTGGAGCAGTTGCTCGACAGTTGCCACGCACTGCAGAACTACGGCGTGGACCGTTATCGCCGGCCGAGCAAGCTCTCGCTCGCCGAAGAATCCGCGCGCCGCAAGGACCGGCTCGAACACGCGCAATCGCAGGTCAACGACATCTGGCGCACCTTGCCCAAGAAACCAGGCAAAGCCGAAGACGCGGTGGATGCCAAGCGCTTCCCGGCGGAGTTGCAGGAGAACATCCTCTACTTCGTCGAGAAGAACGCGCCGCTGCTCGAACCCTGGCAGCGCGAGATCGTGCGCATCGTCCGCAAGATCGCGCAGTACTTCTACCCGCAGCGGCAGACGCAGGTCATGAACGAAGGCTGGGCCACGTTCTGGCATCACCACCTGCTCAACACGATGTACGACGATGGGTATCTCACCGACGGCGTGATGATCGAGTGGCTCAAGTCGCACACCAATGTGATCTACCAGCCACCGGTCACGCACCGCGCCTACAGCGGCATCAACCCCTATGCGCTCGGCTTCGCGATGTACACCGACATCAAGCGCATTTGCGAGAACCCGACGCCCGAAGACCGCGAGTGGTTTCCCAACCTCGCTGGCGCGCCGTGGCTGCCCACGCTCGACCATGCGATGCGCAATTTCAAGGACGAGAGCTTCATCGGCCAGTACCTCTCGCCCAAGCTGATCCGCGACTTCCGGCTGTTCGCGATCCTGGACGACGAGAAGGCCGAGAACCTCGCCGTCTCGGCGATTCACGACCCCTCGGGCTTCAAGCAGGTGCGCGAGGCCTTGTCACGCCAGTACGATTTGAGTTCGCGCGAGCCGGACATTCAGGTGTGGAATGTCAACCTGCGTGGCGATCGATCGCTGACGCTGCGCCACACACTGCACAACAACCGGCCGATGCACGAAGGCACGCAAGAGGTGCTCAAGCACGTGGCGCGGCTGTGGGGCTTCGGCGTTCACCTGGAAAGCGTGGACCGCAGCGGCACGGTCACCAAGACCTGGACGGTGCCGGCGCCTACCCACTGACTGCCACGCCGTTCACCCTGAGCGGCAACCCCGTTCACCCTGAGCCACACCCCGTTCACCCTGAGCTTGTCGAAGGGCCAGACGCGCACATCGGTGCGGCACTTCGACAGGCTCAGTGTGAGCGGCTGTGGTGAGTGTCAGCTAACCCACTACAGAGCGAAGATCTTCCCCGGGTTCATGATGTTCTTCGGGTCGAGCGCGCGCTTGACCGTCCGCATCATGTCGATCGCGCCGGCCCCGGCTTCGTCGACCAGGAAGTCCATCTTGTGCAGGCCGATGCCGTGCTCGCCAGTGCAGGTGCCGCCGACTTCGATGGCGCGGCGCACCACTTCGCGGTTGAGTTGCTCCGCGCGCTCGCGCTCCGCCGGCACGGCCGGGTCGACGAGGTAGGCGATGTGGAAGTTGCCATCACCCACGTGGCCGACGATGTAGTGCAGCAGGCCTGCTGCTTCGGCTTCTTCGGACGCGACGGTCACGCATTCGGCCAGGCGCGAGATCGGCACGCAGGTGTCGGTGGTCACCGTGCGGCAACCGGGCTTCAACTGCATGCCCGCAAAGTAGGCGTGGTGTCGCGCGGTCCAGAGCCTGGTGCGTTCTTCGGGCGTGGTCGCCCATTGAAAGTGCGCGCCGCCGAAGTCGCTCGCGATGTCTTGCACCGTGGCGGCCTGCTCTTTCACGCTCGCCTCGCTGCCATGGAACTCCATCAGCAGCATCGGCGCTTCGGTGAGCGTGAGCTTGTCGTGCTTGTTGACGGCGCGCACGGCATGCGCATCGAGCAATTCGCAGCGCGCGATCGGAATGCCGATCTGGATCAGCTGGATGGTGGTGCGCACGGCTGCGTCGATGCTCGGAAAGGTACAGGTCGCGGCCGAGATGGCTTCGGGCAGCGGGTAGAGCTTGACGGTGATCTCGGTCATCACGCCCAGCGTGCCTTCGCTGCCGATCATCAGCCGCGTCAGGTCGTATCCGGCCGATGACTTGCGGGCGCGCGTGCCAGTGCGGATGATGTCGCCCTGCGGCGTGACGACGGTGAGCGCCAGCACGTTCTCGCGCATGGTGCCGTAGCGCACCGCGTTCGTGCCGCTGGCGCGCGTGGCGCTCATGCCGCCGATGCTGGCGTCGGCGCCCGGGTCGATCGGGAAGAACAGGCCGGTGTGGCGAATCTCGTTGTTGAGCTGCATGCGCGTCACCCCGGCCTGCACCGTCACGCTCAAGTCCTCCGGGTGAATGGAGAGAATCTTGTTCATCCGGTTCAGATCGATGCTCACGCCGCCCTGCACTGCGAGCAGCGCGCCTTCGAGCGACGAGCCGGCGCCGAACGCGATCACCGGCACGGCGTACTGGTCGGCCAGCTTGACGACGGCGGCCACGTCTTCGGTGCTCTCGCAGAAGACCACGACTTCCGGCGGTGGCGCGTCGATGGGCGACTCGTCACGGCCGTGCTGCTCGCGCACAGCCTGAGCGGTCGAGCAGCGGTCACCGAACTGCGCGCGCAGCGCTTCGAGCATCGCGGCAGGCACCGCGCGCGGTTCGAGGTGAGGCAGCAAATGGGCGGGCAGCGGTGCGTTCATCGAGTGTCTCCGTCGAGCACACATGCGCGTGGCCCGTGGCGGTCATTGTAGGAAGCCACCCGTCGCCGTGCCAGCGCCGCCACGCTGCTAGCATGCCCGCATGGCCAATCGACTCTCACAGATCGCGACCCGCACCGGCGACGACGGCACCACCGGCCTCGGCGACGGCACGCGCGTGCCCAAGGATCATCTGCGCGTGCAGGCCATGGGCGACGTGGACGAACTCAACTCCACGCTCGGCGTGCTGCTCGCCGAACCGCTGCCGGACGATGTGCGCGAGCTGCTGGTCGTGATCCAGCACGAGCTGTTCAACCTCGGCGGCGAACTCTCGATCCCCGGCTACGAACTGCTGAAAGCCGAGGCCGTGATCCGCCTCGACGAAGCGCTGGCGCACTACAACGCGGCCCTGCCGAGGCTCAAGGAATTCATCCTGCCGGCCGGCACGCGAAGCGCGTCGATAGCCCACGTAGGCCGCACGATCGCGCGTCGCGCCGAGCGCGCGGTGGTGGCGCTGACGGCCGTGGACGCGGTGCGCGCCGAGCCACGTCATTACCTCAACCGGCTGAGCGACCTGCTGTTCGTGCTCGCGCGCGTCTTGAACCGCGCCAACCTCGACGGCTTGGGCGGGGACGATGTGTACTGGAAGAGCGAACGGCTCGCGCGAGAGGAGTGAGTCGCCGAAGCGAAGCCCCCTGTGCAACTGGGCAGCGCAGGCGACTCATGTTCAGGCCTGCTCTGCGCAACTTCGTAGGCGCTTCGTTCCGGCCTGAGCCCCTCGCCTGACGGGTACGTCAGGCGATCCCCCGAGGGGATGCGAGCCCGCTTGAGAGCGGCCCGGCGGTTGGGCCCGCGCCGCCCCAGCGGCCTCAGCCCGCGCGCCGCGCCCTCACCGCGTCGCTCAACACATCGAGCACCGCCAGCGAATCGTCCCAGCCGATGCAGGCGTCGGTGATGCTCTGGCCGTAGACCAGGTTCGCCGGGTCGTCCTTGCCGGCGCTGAACTTCTGTGCGCCGGCGACGAGGTGGCTTTCCACCATCACGCCGAAGATGCAGTGGTTGCCGGCCTTCATCTGCCCGGCCACGTCGCGTGCCACGTCGACCTGACGCTGGTATTGCTTGCTGCTGTTGGCGTGGCTGCAATCGACCATCAGCGTGCAGGGCAGCTGCGCCGCTTCGATCTCCTTGCAGGCCGCGGCCACGTGGCCGGCGTCGTAGTTGGGTTCCTTGCCGCCGCGCAGGATCACGTGGCAGTCGGTGTTGCCGCGCGTTTCGACGATCGCGACCTGCCCGTTCTTGTGGATCGAGAGGAAGTGGTGCGCGCGCGAAGCCGCCTGGATCGCATCGACCGCGACCTTGATGTTGCCGTCGGTGCCGTTCTTGAAGCCGATCGGCGCCGAGAGGCCCGAGGCCAGCTCGCGGTGCACCTGGCTTTCGGTGGTGCGCGCGCCGATCGCGCCCCAGGCGATCAGGTCGCCCAGGTATTGCGGCGAGATCACGTCGAGGA
>JAMFRW010000392.1 GCA_026224975.1 Rhodoferax sp.
ATGCACAACGCGCATGCCGCGTCCGCCGCCGCCGCCAGCGGCCTTGATAATGACCGGGTAGCCTACTTTCCGGGCAATCTGCACGATAGTCTTGGGGTCGTCCGGCAAGGCGCCTTCAGAACCGGGCACGCAGGGTACGCCGGCCTTGATCATTGCGTGCTTGGCGGAGACCTTGTCGCCCATCATGCGGATGGTCTCGGGCCGCGGGCCGATGAAGGTGAAGCCGCTTTTTTCCACTCGCTCGGCGAAGTCTGCGTTTTCCGAGAGAAAGCCGTAGCCGGGGTGGATGGCTTCGGCATCGGTCACCTCGGCCGTCGAGATGATCGCCGGCATGTTGAGGTAGCTCTGTGCAGATGCCGCCGGACCGATGCACACGGCTTCGTCGGCGAGCTTCACGTACTTGGCGTCGCGGTCGGCTTCGGAATAAACCACCACCGCCTTGATGCCCAACTCGCGGCAAGCGCGCTGGATGCGCAGGGCGATCTCGCCTCGATTCGCGATCAGTATTTTCTTGAACATGGGCGCAGCCTTATTCGATGACGAACAAGGGCTGCCCGAACTCCACCGCCTGGCCGTTCTCATACAAGATGCGCGTGACCGTGCCCGACTTGTCGGCTTCGATCTCGTTCATGATCTTCATCGCTTCGATGATGCAGATCGGCTCGCCTTCCTTGATGCTGTCGCCCACTTCGGCGAACGCCTTGGAGCCCGGGTTGGCCGAGCGGTAGAACGTGCCGACCATCGGCGACTTCACCACATGGCCGGTTTCGGCCGGCGGCTCCGGTGGCGCCGCGGCGGCCAAAGGCGCGGCGGCCTGCGGTGCGGGTGCGACTTGCATCGGCGCATACGTCATCTGGCCAGGCTGAGCGACCAGGTTCGGGTCGGCCTTGACGATGCGCACCTTGCCATCGGCTTCGGTGATTTCGAGTTCGGAAATGTTCGACTCCGACACCAGATCGATCAGCGTCTTGAGCTTGCGAAGGTCCATGCTTTCTCCAGCATCACATCGTTGTTATGGTGCGTTTACGGTTTCTGCAGCGTGAAAAACACACGGTGAATCACGCGCGAAGGGGCGGACTTTACGCGCCTTGAACGAACTTGGCGACAGTTGACAAGAATTTAATCTGCTGGCTACAAAACGTACCCAAGGGCGAACCCTTGGGGGACGAAGCAGCGTTTTGCTGACTTTTTGCTGACTGTCAGGCCAGCGTTTTAGACCACATCGCGAGGTCGTCCGGCGCCAGCGCGCCGAGTTTTCGGTGCGCGACTTCGCCGCTCGCATCGAAGACGATGGTGAACGGCAAGGCGCCCACGCTGTTGCCGAACTTGCGCGAGAGGTCCACGCCTTCCAGCCCCGCCATGCCGATCGCAAAGCCGACAGGCTGCTTCGCGAGAAACGCCGCCACCGGCGCGGCCTGATCGACCGCGAGGCCGACGACCTGCCAGCCTTGCGCCGCCTGCTCGCGATGAAAGCGATCGAGCAGCGGCATCTCCTTGACGCAGGGCGGGCACCAGGTTGCCCAGAAGTTGATCAGCAAGGGCTTGCCGCGAAGCGTTGCGAGCTTGAGCTGGCCACCGCCGGGCTGCTCGAACACCAGCGACCACACATCCGCAGGCACCGGGCCATCGGCCGGCCGCGCGCGCCACAGCGCCACGCCCGCGCCGGCCACAGCGGCGGCGACCGCTGCGCCGCCGATCATCAGTCGACGCCGATTCATGCCGATTCCGCTGCCATCAGCTTGCGCAGCGCCGCCAGGTCACCCCGCTGCGAGCGCCCGCCGGCATCGGGTTTGAGCGCACCGCGCAGGTCGTCGTAGCCGAGGATGCTCAGGTGCACGGTGATGCGCTCGCCGAGTTCGCGGCTGGTCGAGGCAATGCTCAGCACGTCGACCGGCTGGCCGCGCGCGTTGTCGATGCTGCCCACGTCGTAGTCCACGCCCTTGTCGATCAGCGCCAGTTCTGCCGCCTTGGAGTCGTCGCAAAAGAGCTGCAGGTGCACGTTGTTGAGCCGCGTCGCGGTGCCGCGCCATACGGCGCCGGTCAGGTGCGGGCGAAACTCCGCCAGCCGCTCCATCCAGGTGATGGCGATGGCACGAAGCGCGGCGAGTTCGGCGGGCTGCGTGTCGGCGCAAAAGAGCGCGAGGTAGTTGCGCACTTCGTCTTCGATCAGGTCGTTGCCGGGCAGCTCGGCCGCGCGCGTGCTGCTGCGGCCAAGTGCGCGGGCGGCGCGGCGCTTGGCCGGGCCGTACTCCATGCCTTCTTCCACGACCAGCCGGGCGGCGGTGGCGGCAATCTCTTCGGTGATCGTCGAGGTCATCACCGATTCTATGAATTCGGCGCAGCCTCTCAGGGCAGCTCGACGCCGCCCATGCGCGCGGCCACAGTACCGGCGCGGCCGATCACATAAGCCGACCCGGGCCGCTTCTCGAAACGCTTGGGCGCCGGCAGCATCACCGCGAGCTGGGCGGCCTGCGAGCTGCCGAGTGCGCCCGCGCTGACGTGAAAGTAATGCCGCGCCGCCGCCTCGGCGCCGAACACGCCTTCGCCCCATTCCACGCTGTTCAGGTAGATCTCGAGGATGCGCTGCTTCGAGAGCATCGCCTCCAGCATGAAGGTGATCAGAAACTCCTGCCCCTTTCGCACCAGGTTGCGTTCGCTGCCGAGGAAGAGGTTCTTCGCGAGTTGCTGCGTGATGGTCGAGCCGCCCACCACCTTGGGTTCGGCGCGCGCCGGCACCTTGGCCACGGCGGCCTTGGCCGGCGGCAGCTTTTGCAGGCGGCGTTCGATCTGCTCGTTGATCTTTTCGGTACGTACTTCCGACTTCTGGTTGCGCTCCCAGGCTTTCTCCAGCGCATCCCATTCGACCCCGCTGTGCTCGCTGAACCCGGCGTCTTCCGAGGCGATCACCGCGCGCTTGAGCTGCGGCGAAATCTGCGCGTACGGCACCCACTGCTGGCTCCACAGGATCTCGTGCTTCTCGGTCGCAAGCCGCCAGGCTTCGGAGCGCTGGAAGGTGGTCGATTGCGGGTCGAGTACCGCCATCAGCCCGACGCGCGCCACGAAGTAGAGCTGCAGCGCGAGGCCGCTGATGATCAGCAGCGCGATCAGCCGGCCGATGGTGGCGAGGCTGGCTTTCATGCGAGCGCCATGATCCAGTCGCAATGCATCAGCGCTTGCCCGCCTCGGCCAGCCGCTGCGCCAGCGCCGCCAACACCGGCGCGGTCTCCGGCCGAACACCACGCCACAGCTCGAAGGCGCCCGCGGCCTGCTCCACCAGCATGCCCAGCCCGTCGCGGCCGTGCGCGCCGAGCCCCGTCGCCCAGTTCAGGAAGCCCTGAGCCGCCGTGCCATACATCAGGTCGATGGCCAACGCGCCCGGGGCGATGACTGCATCGGCCACCGGCACCGCCGCGCCCTGCAGGCTGCTCGCGCTCGCATTGATGACCACGCCATAGGCTGCGCCGCAATCGACGGCCGGGCAGGCGCGCAAGGCCACGCGGCCGGCGGCGCCGCGGTGCCGTTCGACCAGCGCCTGCGCATTGCCCAGCGTGCGGTTGGCGACGACCACTTCGGCCGGCCCCGCGGCCAGCAGCGGCCCCAGCACACCGGCGGCTGCGCCGCCCGCGCCGATCAGCAGTACGCGCTGGCCGGCGAGCGGCACACCGGCACCGGTTTCGATGTCGCGGATCAGGCCGGCGCCATCGGTGTTGTCGGCTAGCCAGCCGTCGGCATCGAAGCGCAGCACGTTCGCGGCCTGCGCCAGCGCGGCGCGTTCGGTGTGGCGCGGCGCCATGTGGAAGGCATCGAACTTGAACGGCACGGTGACGTTGCAGCCGCGCGCGCCGCTTTGCGCAAACGCGCGCACCGTCTCGGCGAAGCCATCGAGTGGCGCCAGCAGCCGGCCGTACTCGATGGCCTCACCGGTCTGCCGCGCGAACTCGGCGTGGATGAAAGGCGACTGGCTGTGCTCGACAGGGTGGCCGAGCACGGCATAGCGATCGGGTGCGGGTGTGCGCGTTGATGTATTCACGGGGCGTTTTCCAGGCTCAGTGCGGCGTGGCGCTGAGCGTTGTCTCCAGACCGTCTTCGCGAGTGAACTTGAAGCGCGAGGTGATCACCAGTTGATCGGCCTTGCGCCGCATGGCGGCATTGAACGGGCCGAAGGGGGCAGCGGCCCGCACGATCGCGACCGCGCGCCGGTCCAGCACCCTCGATGTGGAAGGGCGCACGATTTCGGTCTCGACCACGCGGCCTTCGGTATCGACGGTCACGTTCATCGTCAGCTCGCCATAGAGTTTGCGGCCCTGATTCTCGGGGAAGTTGCGTGTGCCCCGCTCTTCGATCTTGCGCCGCAACTGATCGTAGTAGAGCGCGTAGACCTCCTCGCGCGTGGCCGGGCTGATGTAGCGGCGCTTGGGCCGCGCGTTCTCTTCGTTGACGCGCTTTTCGATCTCGGCCAGCAACTGGATCAACTGCCGGCGGTGCTCTTCCTGCGCGCGCTGGTCGGGGTCGCCCAGGTCGCGCTTCGGGTCGGGCGTGGGCAGCATCGCGACCTCGCGGCGGATCTGCGCCAGCAGTTGCGTCTGCGTCTCCTGCAGTTGCTCGATCTGCTTGCGCGAGTCTTCGTCGGCATCGCCGATATCGATGCGGGGCGAGGGCGCGAGAGGCGAGGTGGCGCGGCCTACGGCCGCTTCCCCACCACCGGAGAGGCTTGCCTGCGCGATCGCCTGCGCCTTGTCGGGCGCCTCGCCGGAGCGCGAGTTGACGAGGATGACCTCGAGCGGCGTGTCCTGAAAGATGCGGTTGAAGCTCTCCGGGTCGACGAAGCGCACGGTGAGCAGCACCGCATGCACACCGACCGAGACGATCAGCGCGAGCTGCAGGGCGGAAAGCTTTTTCAACTGCAGCTTGTTCAGCATGCGTGCGCTAACGGCCGCCCGCCCTCACGCGGCCGGTGCAGTGTCCGCTGAGCGCGGTTCCGGTGCGGCCGTGCCTTCCCCATCATCGGCCTGCATGTCGATCGCGAGCGAGAGCGGCCCGGCGCTTTCCGCCATCTCGTCGGCGGCATCGGCTTCGGCGTCGCTCACCACCGTGTCGTCGGCGGTGGTTTGCGGATCGTCCAGGCGCGCGACCACGCTGGCGTGCACATCGAGCGTCAGCAGGTCCGCCCCGCCGATCTTGATGCGCACGCGGGCGCCGCGCGGCAGGTTTTCGGCACCCCCGGCACGGAAGACCAGCGGCAGGTCGTCGGCCCGCACCAGACTGTCTTTCATCGCCACGGCGGTGAGCTCGGTGATGTCGTTCTGCGCCAGGTATTGCAGCGTCCAGTAGCGCTCGATGCCTTGCTGGAAGCCGTTGTATTCGCCGTAGGCCGCGTCGAAGGCCGAGATGATGGAGAAGAGCTGCACGTCCTTCGGCTTGAACGGCGCGGCCAGCGCGGCAGTGCGGCCGTGGCGCGCGCAGGCGATGATCTGCCACTGGTTCACCAGATCGACATAGCGCCGCAGCGGCGAGGTCGCCCAGGTGTATTGCGCCACGCCCATGCCGGCATGCGGCGCGGGCTTGGTGCCCATGCGCACTTTCACGCCCGGCGCCATGCTGGCCTGGCTGCGGTAGATGCCGGGCACGCCGCATTCGGCGATCCAGCCGCCCCAGGTGCTGTTGTACAGGATCATCGCCTCGGCCAAGATCAGGTCGAGTGCCGCGCCACGCTGTCGCGTGGTGATTGACACTGTCTCGTCGCCGACCGGCTCGTCGCCGGCGCCGAAGTCCTTGCCGTCTAGCTTGAAGTTTTA
>JAMFRW010000393.1 GCA_026224975.1 Rhodoferax sp.
AGGCGCCGACCCAGCCGACGCGCTCCGTGCCGCAGCAGCCCAGCGCATTCAGCCGCTCGGCGCTCGGTGGCGCGATCGACCAGGCGCTTAACAGCACCCGGGACGTGAACCTGCCGGCCGGCTACAAGGTGGCCGACCTGCTCGACTCCAACGGAAAACTCGGCTGGTGGCACAAGACCGTCGGCACGCAATACAACCTGGCGCAGCGCAGCCCCGAGTTCAAGCGCGTCTACGACGCCACCCAGAGCTTCATCAATGACACGAGCCACTACGCCAACGACGCCGCGAACCTCGCGCCGACGATGCTTCCGAAGCTCGAACACTGGAAGGACATCCTGAAGTCGCCAATCTCGGCCGAGAACACCAAGGCCATCGCGGCGCCGATCTTCGAGGGCACGCTCGAATGGGCACGCGACGCGCAGGGCAAGCCCGTGCGCATGGACGACAAGCAAGCCGCGGCCGCCGCCATGGACAGCGAGCAGAAGGCCCGCGCGCTGTTCAAAGCCGGGAAACTCAGCGAGAAGGTTCTGAAGATGTGGCAGGGCCTGCCCGTCGATCAGTTCAACGCGATCATTGATGGCAAGTACGAGCGCGAGATGCTCAAGGCTGGCGTGGTGTGGACCGACGACGAGTTGAAGTCGATGTTCAAGGCCACGCCCGAGCAGATCAAGCTCTACCACGAGTTCCGCCACGCGACCGACCGCAGCCTGTCGAACCTCGCCACCAGCGAGATGCTCAAATATGCCGGTAAGGATGCCGACGCGGTGCGCGCGCAGGCGCTCGACCTGGGCGACCATGACAAGGCGGCGCTGCTGCTGCGTGACCACCTCTACCAGCTCGCGGCGGCATCACCGGACCGGGCCGAGACGCTGAACGCCGCTGGCGACAAGATGATCGAGATCGCGGACCACGCCACCGACATGCAAAAGCGCGGCTACGCGCCGCTGTCGCGCTTCGGGACGTTCACGCTCGAAGCGACGCTGCCCACCGGCGAACGCTACTTCAGCCTGTTCGAAACGGCCCGTGAGCGGGCGAAGATGCAACGCATGCTGGCGGCCGACGGCGCAACTGGAGTTCGCGCCGGAACGATGAGCCAGGAGGACTACAAGCTGTTGCAAGGCGTGAGCCCGGAAACGATCGCGCTGTTCGGTCAGATGCTCGGGCTCGAAGGGCAGGGTAGTGAGGCGAAGGATCTCGCCTTCCAGACCTACATCAAGCGCGGCACGGCCAACCGCAGCGCCATGAAGCGCCTGCTCAAGCGCCAGGGCATCGCAGGTTTCAGCGAGGACGCCGGGCGGGTGCTGGCCGGATTCGTGTATTCGAACGGCCGACGCACCTCGAGCAACCTGCACATGGGCGAGATGACGCAGGCGGCCAACGACGTGCCGAAGGAGTCGGGCGAGTTGAAGGACGCCGCGGTGCGCCTGACCCAGTACGTGCAGAACCCGCAGGAAGAGGCGCAGGGGCTGCGCGGCCTGCTGTTCGCGCAGTACCTGGGCGGCTCGGTCGCGTCTGCCATGGTCAACGCGACGCAGCCGTTCACCATCACCTTCCCCTACCTGTCGCAGTTCGGCGGTGTGGGCAAGGCCGCGAGGCAGATGGCGGCCGCAGTGAAGGTGGCCGGCAAGGACACCACCGGCGACGCGGCGCTCGACAAGGCACTCAAGAAAGCCGAGGAAGACGGGATCGTCAGCCCGCAGGAGATCCACCAGTTGCAGGCGCAGGCGCAAGGCAAGTCGGCGCTGAAGTCCGGCGATGGCACTGCGGCGGGCAATGCGGCGGCAAAGGCCTCCAACGCGATGGCCAAACTCGGTCTGGCCTGGGGCAAGGTGTTCGGAGTGGCCGAGCAGTTCAACCGGCGCGTGACCTTCATCGCGGCCTACCGGACGGCCGTCGACCAGAACATGCCGAACCCGGCAGCATTCGCCGAGAAGGCGGTGAACGAGACCCAGTTCGTCTACAACAAGGGCAACAAGCCGCAATGGGCCCGCGGTGCGATCGGCGGAACACTGTTCACCTTCAAGCAGTACAGCGTCAACTACCTCGAAATGCTGTCGCGCATGGCCAGCGCCGGCGCGCCAGGCTCACCTGAGCGCGCCGCGGGCCGCAAGGCTGCGCTGCTGGCGGTAGCGGTGCTGTTCCTGATCGGTGGGTCCGACGGCCTGCCGTTCGAGAGCAACATCGAAGACCTGATCGACGGGTTCATGCAGCACCTGGGCTACAACTTCTCGAGCAAGCGCAAGAAGCAGGAGTTCTTCGCCAACCTGCTCGGCGAGGACGGCGGGCGATTCCTGAACAAGGGTCTGTCCGGGCTGCCCGGCGTGCCGATCGACGTGTCGGGCCGCATGGGCATGGGCAAGTTGATCCCCGGCACCGGCCTGCTGACGAAGAAAGCCGACTACAGCAGCGACGTCGCCGAATTGCTCGGGCCGGCGGGCGACCTGGTGAAGCGCGCAGGCACTGCGACGGGCCAGGTGCTCGATGGGCATCCGCTGGATGCGCTGACGACGATGCAGTCGGTAGCCGCGCGCAACATGATGAAGTCGGTCGACATGCTCAAGACCGATTCGTACCGGGACAGCAAGGGCCGCAAGGTCATCGACACGACGGTGCCCGAGGCGCTCCTGAAGGGCGTCGGATTCCAGCCCAACAATGTCGCCCGGGTGCAAGAGGCCACCGGCGAAGTACAGCAGGCCATCGCGCTCGCGCGACTGCGCCAGGGCGAGATCACCGCAGCCTTCGCACAGGCGATGTTCGAAAAGGATCAGGACAAGATGGCCGAGGCCCGCACGATGCTCAAGCGCTGGAACACCGACAACCCCGAGTCGCCCATCCGGGTCAACATGGCAGGCGTCATGCAGCGCGTGAAGGCCATGCGTGAGGACAAGGCCACCCGGATCGAAAAGACGGCGCCGAAGGGCATGCGCGCAGCCGTGAAGCAGCAACTGGCGGCGGCGCAATGAACTGGTCCGGCGTTACCGCCGCTGCCGCGCTGGTCGGCGTGGCTTTCGTGTGTGGGCCGTGGGGACTGCTACTCGTGGCCGTAGCCGCGGTTGTGCTCTGGAAGTCCTGTTGATCAGGCGAATCCTTCGGTCGATGGCGACGATAGCGGAACAACCCCTAAATAGCGGAACAGCGCCGACCAAGAAAAAAGCCCCTGCATCGCTGCAAGGGCTTGATTCATAACACTAATTTTGGCTCCCCGACCTGGGCTCGAACCAGGGACCTACGGATTAACAGTCCGGCGATTTTTTCGAGCCTAAGCTGTTGATTCTAAATACAAAACTGCCAGTCGTGAAGGGCTAAAACGTTCCGCTATTCGACGTATTTTCCGACAGTTTTAGCCCGTTAGATTCGAGAAAGCGGAACGGATTCTGCGTCACTTTGTGGGGTCCACGAGCTTGCCGATCCGGTTGCGCACATAGCGCTTCGTCATCGACGCATTGGCGTGGCCGAGCAGGTTCTGCGCGGACTCCATGCCGCTTGCTTCCTCGACCTCCGTGCCCGCCTTGGCACGCAGGTCGCGGAACTGGAATTCCATCGTGCCGAAGCCGGCGCACTCGCGCGCCACGCCGAATCGATAGTCGAGCTTGCCGGGCGTGAGCTTCTGGCCCTTCTCGTCCACGACCAGGGCGAACGACCTGATCTTGAGCTTCGCTTTGCGCGCCATGATTCGATCGATCACGAGCTTCAGCTTGCCAGTGACGCGAACTCGCAACTTGGCGCCGGTCTTGTTCTGGCCGACCCACAGCGCGCCGTCGCGAATGTCCTGCTCGGTCATCTTCAGGCTGTCGCCCGGCCGCTGTCCGGCCAAGTGCGCCAAGTCCATTGCGTCCTTCGTCGGCTGATCGGCCCACAGGTACACCTTGTCGAACATCTCGTCGGTGACGTAGACATCCCGGCCCTCGCCGCGGTTGCGCTCGACGCCTGTTGTCGGGTTGGCGAGCTTGGTGATGCCCTGCTCGCGCGCCCACATCCACATGGCCGACAGCAGGGCGATCTCCTGCGTGCTGTGCGTGCTCTCGCGCCAGTCGCGGTACTTGGCGATGTCGTGCGGCTCGATGCGATCGAACTCGACGGGCGGGTCGTCGAAATACTGGTACAGGAACTTCAGTTCGCCGAGGTTGTCGACCTGCGTGCGCGGCGCCTTCTTCAGAAAGCGCGGGCTCTTCAGGTAGGACTCGGCCACCGACCGGAGCGTGACCACAACCTCCTTCTTCGCGTTGCCGCCTTCAAGGTCAGCCCATTTCAAGACCGCTTGAAGGTAGTCGCTACCGAGCGGAATTTCCCTGGTGCCGGAGTCGTAGTAGTAGTACGTGCCGCTGCTACGCACGCGCGCGCGCATCCGCGTCGGCAGGTTCAGGTGAACGCTTCTCTTTCGGCCCACGTCACGCTGCCTCGCTCAACACGCGTGGCACCCAAGGCTTCTTCGCGGCTGCGGCATGCTTGGTCTTGCCCTCAACGGCCGCGCGAGCCACCACGGGTCGGCCTGCGCCGTTGAGGTAGAAGGCGATGCCCTGCTTGCGAAGTTGCTCGATCTGGCGGCCGGGCTGAGCGAAGCCGGTCAACTTGCGGAGCTGCTGCTCGGTCAGGAACGTGTCGTCGTTTTCGTCTGTGTTCACGGCGGTCAGCATGCTGGCTCCGGTGTGGTGGTCATGTCAGCCCTGGGGTGCGGTCGAGGACGAGCAGGCCGCTTTTGGTGAAGCCTGCGCGCTTCCAGCCTGCGGCCAGGAAGCAAAATCCAGGGTTTGTTGAGGCGACCTTTTCGCGATCGACGTAGGTGTAATGCCTGCGATCAGGCCAGATGCAATCAGCAATTGCGTCCGCCTGTCGAATAAGGTCCGAGCTTCGCGCCGATGATTCGTTTCGGAAGACTGCGCAGTTGATGCCGTCCTGCGGGAGCCCTGTGCGCTGGTCGATGCAGTCATCGATGAACTCGCGCCAGACGAAGACGGCATCAGCCGCGCGAGTGCGAAAGACGAACTTTGTGCCGGGGCCGACGAACAGTTTTCGAGCGCGCAAGTCGGCGTACCGATAGGCGCTGTAGTGACGCTCGTACATGGCGAGGCAGTCAAGGTCGCCGTCCTTGGTGATCCACCAGTCGGGTTGCATTTGTCGTCCGTCATCGCTCACCCCTTCGCTGGTTCGGCCGGACCCGGCTGCTGCGCCACATTGATTGCGAACACCTCGACGGGCTCACTCCCGAAGTGCGGGTGCGTAATCGTCGTGACCCGCATGCCGCGCCACGGCAACACCATGCGCCGGCTCGAATCGTCACGGGCCGGATAGCCCAAGGTCAGCACGAGACGGTCAGGCGCGACGGCCAACCTCTTGCGCCAGTACGGTGTGCAGAGGCGGAATTCCTCGGGCTTTGTGCCGGCCTTGATGGCGTTGAAGTATTCGGCTTTGAGCGGCAGTGTCAAGGTGCTCATGCCTGCTCTCCCGGCTGCTGCGCTTGGGATGCGCGGGCAGCGTCAACGAGTTCGTCCAACGATTCGTCGCCCATGTCCAGCGCTATTCTCAGCAGGCGATACCGCTCTGCGTCTCGCGCCAGTTCGGCCAGTTCGCTCACGCTGGGCTTCGGAGACCAGTCGTTGTCCTTGACCATTGACCGCTGAGCCTCTCGGCCGGCCTCAAACGCTGTCTCGAACGTCCAGGGCGCCGCATCCTCTCTGTCTGCCTGCTCTGCCCCTTGCGCCTCTTTCTGTACTTGGAGCATCGCCCCATTCCAGCCGCGATCAAAGCCGCTATCGAATTCAGGGTGCGGACTTCCTGCGTACGAATCGGCTGCCTGCTCTGTGGGAGCGGGAGGGGTGGGGGATGGTGCAAGGGATGCGAGGGCCGAGCGCAGGCGGTTGATGGCGGCGCCGGTGGGCTCGACAAACTTCCAGTTCGGCGAATCCCAGCGGTCGATGACGGCTTGGGCGGCGGCGCGGAGCGGGGCTTGTTGGTCGGCTTTGTCGAATTCGGTTGTCACGTTTTGGCTCCCGTGGTTGCAAAAACGGGCCGCCGCTGTTTCAGGCCCGGCGGCCATGCGGCAACCTCGATGCGCGTGCGCTGTATGCTTTCGTGCAGACTATTGGGCATCGGATTAATGCGAGCCTCGTAGGCTTGCTCCATCTTCACCAGCCTTGCAATCTCCGCGTGGCAGGTGTCGATCTTTCGCTGCGTTGCCGCCCTCATTTGGCGACCTCTGGTGCTGTAGAAAGCCGTTGGCGGAACATGACGTGGCTGACGGTCGTGCAGCCCATCTCGTCACAGTTGTGCGACTCGTCGCCTTCGTCCGGATCGCCAAGCACGATGATTTCGGTCTTGGTGACGATGGCGTTGCCGAACTCTTGGCGCCAGTGCTTGCACTCACGATGATGGTATTCGCCGCGCCTTGGGCCGTAGCAGACGACCCATTGCCCACACTGGCATCGGCCGCGCTCCTGCGCTGGCTCGGCTTGTGCTGGCGTGGTGGTGGAATGCGTCATGTCAGGATGCCTTCGTGGTGTAGTAAACCGAGACTTCGCGCTCGGTGGTGAACGTCTCTCCGCAGGAATTGCAGTCACCTCTGTGCGAGCCCTCAAGCAAGTTGCCGAAGTTCCACTCCCATGCGTCGCGTTCCTTGTGTCCGCAGTGAGGGCAGACCGGCTGCGGCGTCAGCGCTGTGTCTTGGTCGGTCATTTGGGTGTCCGGTTGTATGGTGGTGGGGGCTCAGATGCACTCGCAGGGTATGGAGTCCTGCACGGCGTTGACGATCACGATCCGATTCGCCTGAGCCCAAAAGCGCTGCTGGTCGATGTGTTCTGTCGGCGGGATGCCTGCGGCCTTCATCGCGGCGAACTTCGGCTCCATGTCGGCCAAGTAGACGGGGCCGGTGTCGTCGTGGTGGATGGCGTAGCCAATCTCATCCTCTGCCCACAACCCTTTGGCCCAAATGTCGGGGCGGGTGCAATAGACGATGTACCAGTGCTGCCAGCCGGCCTTCAGGCACCCTATACAGTTCGCATGCTTGAAGGCGCTGTAGGTGTTCGGGCGCTTGATGCCAATCTCTGATGTATCCCAAATTGTGCGTGTCCAGTTGAGCGCGATCGGGTAATCGGTGCGCCAGCCGAGCGCCGACATGATGCCGCTGCGTCGCTGGATGCGCGAGGGCTCGCTGCGGTCGAACCCGTAGTAAATGACTGCGGTTGCCGGGTCTGCATGCTCGGCAAGCCAACCCATGAAGGGCAAAGTTTTGAGTCGGTGCGTGCAAAGCTCTGGCCCGCTATCGACCTTGAATGCCTGCGCCTGCACGGTCACGTCGAACTGGTCGGCGTCGGGGTCGGGGTGGCTTGCGTAGGTGATCGGGATGCCGAGATAGTCGGCCACCTCGCGCGTGG
>JAMFRW010000394.1 GCA_026224975.1 Rhodoferax sp.
GACAGCACCAGTGCCCACAACAGGCCGGTGTGCACCCGCGTGCGGTCTATCAGCTTGCCGAGTTGCAGGCTGTCCTGCAACGCCACGCTCTGCGGCCAGCCGAGCGCGCCAGGGTCTTTCGTCGGGCCATCGAGCATCATCGAGACGAACAGCAGCACGATGAAGTTGAGCAGCAAGGTCGTCACGACCTCATCGACGCCGAGCCGGCTCTTCATCAGCGCCGGGCCGAGCAGCAGCAAGGCACCGGCGACGGCAGCCGCGAGCATCATCAGCGGGAACAGCAACCACGGTGACCACTCGAAGCCGGTGCCGCCATGCAAGCCGCCCACGGCGACGGCCGCGAGCGCGCCGGCATACAACTGACCTTCGGCGCCGATGTTGAAGAGCCGCGCCTGGAAGGCCACCGCCGCCGCCAGCCCGGTGAGGATCAACGGCGTCGCGCGCGTGAGCGTTTCGCTCCACGCAAAGCCCGAGCCGAAGCCGCCCTGCAACAGAAGCGCATACGCACGGCCAACCGGCGCGCCAGCCCAGGCGACCAGCACCGAGCTGATCAGCAGCGTGAAGGCCACGGCCACGAAGGGCGCGCCGAGCTGCATGGCGCGAGAGACTTGCGGGCGGCGCTCAATGCGCATGCTGGGCCTCCCCAGTTTCCGCAGCTTTCGACGGCGAGCCGCCTGCCATTGTCATGCCGATGTCGGCCAGCGTCCATTCGGCGGCCGGTCGCGCTTCGCTCAAGTGGCCGTCGTGGATCACGGCCACGCGGTCGGCGATGGCGAAGATTTCGTCCAGGTCTTCGGAGATGAGCAGCACCGCCGAGCCTTGCGCGCAGGCATCGAGCAGTTGCTGGTGCACGTAGGCGACCGCACCGATGTCCAGGCCCCAGGTCGGTTGATCGGCCACGATCAGCGGCGCGGGCTTGGGCGCCGATGGATCACCCATCAGCGCACGGCCGAGGATGAGCTTTTGCATGTTGCCGCCGGAGAGCGAACGCGTCGGCGTCTGCAGCCCTTGCGATTGCGTGCCGCGCACATCGAAGCGGTCGATGACCTCGCGCGCATGCGCTTGCGCGGTGCCGCGCTTGACGAAGCCGGCGCGCGAGAACGCAGACGTCGCAAAGCGTTCCAGCACTGCGTTCTCCCAGACCGGCATGTCGCCGACGACGCCGACCGCGTGCCGGTCTTCGGGAATGCGCGCGACGCCGGCGCGCACCCAGGCTTGTGGCCGCGCGGGCACGGCGACGCCGTTCAATTCGAGCTGGCCGCTGCTCAAGGCGTGCAGGCCGAAGAGCAACTCGGCCAAGGCCTGCTGACCGTTGCCCGCCACGCCGGCGATGGCCACGATCTCGCCGGCGCGGATGTCGAGGTCGACATGGTTGAGCAGCATTCGATGAGACGTTTTGGCATCCGCATTCACCGTGGCGTCACGCAGTCGCAGCGCGACATCACCCGGCGCGCGCACCACACGCTGCGGCGCCTCCACCTCCCGGCCGACCATCAGCTCGGCGAGCATGGGCTTGGTCGCCTCGGCCGATGGCAAGGTGGCCACGAGTTTGCCGCCACGCAACACGGCGATGCGGTGCGAGACGCGCAGCACTTCGTCGAGCTTGTGGCTGATGAAGATCACGCTCAGGCCCTCGGCGATCAACTGGCGCAGCGTGTCGAAAAGCGATTCCGATTCGGCCGGCGTGAGCACGGCCGTGGGCTCGTCGAGGATCAGGATGCGCGCGCCACGCACCAGCGTCTTGAGGATCTCGACGCGCTGGCGCTCACCGACCGAAAGCTCGCCGATCAGCGCATCGGCATTCACCTGCAGGCCGAAGCGGCGCGCGGTGTCGTCGAGCTTGCGGCGGGCCGCGCTGCGGCGCGAGAACGGCTGCCACAGCGGCTCGGTGCCCAGCATCACGTTGTCGAGCACGCTGAGGTTGTCGGCCAGCGTGAAGTGCTGGTGGACCATGCCGATGCCGGCTGCGAGCGCGGCCTTGGGGTTGCCGGGCGGCAGCGGCTGGCCGAAGGCCTCGATGTGGCCTTCGTAGGCCACGTAATGGCCGAAGAGGATGGAGACCAGCGTGCTCTTGCCGGCGCCGTTTTCACCCAACAGCGCGAGGACCTCGCCGCGGGCGAGGTTCAGCGAGATGGCGTCGTTGGCGGTGAGGCTGCCGAAGCGCTTGGTGATGCGCTGGAGGGAGAGGACGCGGGTCGTAGACGTCACTTCGCCGTAGGCTTGGGCTGGCTGTCGTCCACCTTCACGACGAACTGTCCGGCGAGGATGGCTTTTTGCCTGGCCTCCATCTTCGCGACCACGTCGGCGGGGATCTTCTTCTCGAAGGTGCCAAGCGGTGCGAGTTCGCTGCCCTTGTGCTTCATCATCGAATACTCGCCGTATTCCTTGGCTTCGAACTTGCCCGCCTTCACCGACTTGATGGTCAGGTCGATCAATGGCTCCATGTTCCACAGGGCCGACGAGACCACGGTGTCCGGGTACTTGTCCTGCGTGTTGATCACGTTGCCGATGGCGAGCTTGCCTTTTTCCTTGGCCGCATCGCTCACGCCGAAGCGCTCGGCATACATCACGTCTGCGCCCTTGTCGATCATCGCGAAGGCGGCTTCCTTGGCCTTGGGCGGGTCGAACCAGGAGTTGATGAAGCTCACCATGAACTCGACCTTGGGGTTGGTCTCCTTGGCGCCGGCCATGAAGGCGTTCATCAGGCGGTTGACTTCGGGGATGGGGAAGCCGCCGACCATGCCGATCTTGTTGCTCTTGGTCATGCCGCCAGCGACCATGCCGGAGAGGTAGGCCGGCTCCTGGATGAAGTTGTCGAACACGCCGAAGTTGGGCGCCTGCGGCTTGCCGCTGGAGCCGAGCAGGAAGCTCACCTTGGGGTAGTCCTTGGCGACCTTGCGGGCCGCGGCTTCCACCGCGAACGCCTCACCGACGATCAGCCCCTGGCCGCCTTCGGCATAACCGCGCATCACGCGTTCGTAGTCGGCGTTGCTCACGTTCTCGGAGAACACGTATTCGATCTCGCCGCGGGCCACGGCTGCCTTCAGCGCCTTGTCGATGCGGCTCACCCATTGCTGCTCGACCGGCACGGTGTAGATGGCGGCAACCTTGAGCTTGGCCTGCGCAAAGGCGCTGCTGCCGGCTGTTGCCAGCGACAGGGCGGCCAGCGCGAGGCACAGGGCATGACGGCGAATGAGGGGCATGGGGTGGTCTCCTGGGTTCGTGGGGAGTGGGTGGGTGTCACCGAACGGTCGATGAAACTCCCGTACATTGTTAAGCAAGAGCCATTCCGAGCGAACAGCCGCGTTCCTCTCATCATGACCTCCATCGCTTCGCCTGCTGCACGAGACCTTCCGGACCACCGCCTCGCCATCGTCTTCACCGGCTCGGGCAGCGAATACTTTCGCATCTGGATCGTCAACCTGCTGCTCACGCTCGTCACCTTCGGCCTCTACTACCCGTGGGCCAAGGTGCGGCGGCTGCGCTACTTCTATGGCAACACCCTCGTCGGTGACCACCCGCTCGATTTCCACGGCAGCCCGCGCCGCATGCTGCGCGGCTTTCTGCTGGTGGGGGCGATGGTGGCGCTGTATTCGTTCTCCGGCAAGGTGTCGCCGACGGCGGGGTTGATCGCCTTTTTGATCGTGGCGAGCGTGTGGCCGGCGCTGTTTCGCGCCTCGCAGCAGTTCCGACTCGCCAACACGAGCTGGCGTGGCCTGCGGTTTCGCTTCACCGGCAACATGGCCGGCGCGTACCTCGCGGTGCTGCCGATCTTTGCGCCCGGTTTGCTGGTACTCGTCAGCGTGGTCCTCACCGGTCAGGGCTTGCCGCCGGCGGCCGCCACCGGCCTGGCGGCGCTGTTCACCGTGGCGCCGGTATTGCTCTTTCCGCTCGCGTGGTGGCTGCTCAAGAAGTACCAGCACGGGCACAGCGCATTGGGCCAGGTGCAGACCGAGTTGCGCACCGGGCCGGGCTCGTTCTACATCGTGTTTCTCAAGACCTTCGGCGTGGCCGTGCTGGCGCTGCTGGCCGGCCTCGCGATCGGGCTGGTGATCGGCGGGGGCAGCGCGATGGCCTTGTTGAGCGGCGGGGAAGGCAAGGCGCGCGGCATCACGCCTGGGGTGATCGCGACCCTCGTGATCCTGCTCGTCTGCGTCTACGGCGGCATGGCGCTGCTGATCCGGCCGTATGCGGTGTCGCGCCTGCAGAACCTGCTGTGGGGCCGCACAGCCTGCAATGAGCTGCAATTCGCGAGCGACTTGCGCTTCTGGCCGCTGGTGGGGCTGACGCTCAAGAACTGGTTGCTGATCCTCGTCACGCTCGGCCTCTACTGGCCGTTCGCCGCGATTGCGATGGCGCGCATGCGACTCGAAGCGGTGAGCGTGCAGACGCTGCTCGCGCCCGACGATCTGGTGAGCCAGGTGCGGCCTCGCGCGGACGACGCGACGGGGGACGCGGCCGGCGACCTCTTCGGCATCGACATCGGCCTGTGAACCCCGACGCCGCGCCCCCGGCCATCGCCGCCGATTACTTCGACGGCGTGTCGGCGCGTGCGCGGCGGGTGCGGCTGCACATAGCCCGCGGCCAGTTGTGGATCGAGGGAGACACACCGGATTCGATCGCCTTGAGCATTCCGACCCAAGGCGTGCAATGGCCCGAGCGCACCCGTCACGGCCTGCGCACCGCCCACCTGCGCGACGGCGGCTCCCTGCAGGCGCTCGATGCCGCCGCGTGGGACGCCTGGGCCCGCGCCTCCGGCCTGGGCGAATCGGCGGTCGTGCGGGCGCAGCAGAACTGGCGGGCGACCGCCATCGCCGTGGTCTTGCTGCTGGTGCTGGCCGCGGCCGGCTACCAATGGGGCGTGCCGTGGATGGCGCGTGCGGCGCTCGCCGCCCTGCCACCGTCGGTCGACCGCAGCATCGGCAACCTGGCGCTGCGCTCCTTCGAGGGCCCGCTGCTCGCGACCAGCACCGTGCCGGCCGCCCGACAAGCCGCGCTGCGCGCCGCGTTCGACAACGCCGTGCGTCGCACGCATGCCGAAGGTGACCGGCCGGCCTACGAACTGCGCTTCTTCGCCAGCCCGAAAAATGGCCTCGGCCCGAACGCGTTTGCGCTGCCGGGCGGCACCATCGTCGTCACCGATGAACTTGTTCGCCTGCTCGCTGACCGTGACGACGTGCTGATCGGCGTGCTCGGCCACGAACTCGGCCACGTGCGCCAGCGCCACGGCATGCGCCTGCTGCTGCAAACCGCCGTGATCGGCACGGCCGCGAGCCTGGCCTGGGGCGATTTCAGCTGGCTGCTCGCGGCCGGGCCGGCGGTGCTGGGGCAGAACGCCTACTCGCGCGATTTCGAACGCGAAGCCGACGGCGAGGCGATCACGCTGCTGCGCGCCAACGGCCTCTCGCCGGCGGTGATGATCGAACTCTTCGAGCGGCTGGCCGCGCGGCGGGTGTTCGACAAGCCGCCGGGTGGCGATGAATCGAGCAGCGCGCCCAAGAGCGCACCGAACGGCGCATCCAACCGCCCATCCGGATTCGACCTCGGCATCGCCCTCGCCAGCCACCCCGCCGATGCGGAGCGCATCCAGCGTTTTCGCGAGGCGGCGCAACGCTGACCCGCCGCCCCGCCACCTGTTCGCGGGGGCCGACTTCTACAATCCGCTATTGCCCACCGCCCCACCAC
>JAMFRW010000395.1 GCA_026224975.1 Rhodoferax sp.
CAGGCACTGCGCCTGGACCAACCCCGCTTCGTGCCGCGGCTGCCGGGCCTGTTCGTGTTCACTGCCCTTGCCTCACGCGGCATCACCTGGTGCGCGCTGGGCGCGCAGGTGCTGGCTTCGAGCGCCACGGGAGCGCCTATGCCGATCGAGGCGAGCTTGTTGGATGCGATCGATCCGGCGCGGTTTGTGACTCGGGCTACTCGTAACTTGGCGCGTGCTGCCGATGTGGTTCCCGCAGCAGGGCACGGGGTCGCCGCCTCCGTTCAGAGGGCCGTTTAATTCACTCCGGCGACAATCCCATGCCCTGCCCGGCTGGAGGACTTTGTGGCGTTGCTTCGTCTGGGTCGAGATGGAGTTTTCTACTCGTGGCGCGGTTAGAAGCGCAGCCCCTTCGACAGGCTCAGGGTGAGCGGGGAATGCGGCTCCGGGCGAGCGGAGAGTGAGGGGCCGGGCGAGCGCTGGGCTGCGGTTGGGAGCCTCCCCAGCGAAGGCAGTGCAACGGCAAAGCCGAGCCGACATCACCCAAAGCGCTCCGAAACTCAACCGCGCAACAACCACCCGAGTCCGTGGTGCCGGGAAGCTCAGCCAGACAACGCTCAGTCGCCAGCACCCAACCAGCCCCGAACAGCCGCATACACCCGCGGATGATTCAGCAAGGCCATGTGACCAAGACCAGCGACTTCCAGCCGCTGCACATCACCGACCCAGCCGGCGTCACCCGCGCTAGACCCGCTCACCACACCGTCGCCGAGCACCGACCCGATCAGCGATCCCATCATGCTGGCCGATTCGTCACTCAGGCTGCCGGAGACCAGCCGCAAGGCGACCGGCAACGCTGAATGCGCGGCTGACGGCAAAGGCGCATCGACCACCACTGCGGCAGGAACGGTAGTCGCCACGCCACCCATCTGCATCACATTCCACCACCCCATCGCCGACGCCACCATCTGGCCGAACGGTTCCAGCGGCGCACCCTGGTGCGGTGAACCGAGGCAGATGACCATGTTCGCGCGCGCCGGCCAGGCCGCACCTTCGGCCAATGCGGTTTCGCGAGCCAAGCGCGCCACCAGCCCGCCCATGCTGTGGCCGATCAGCACGAGTTCTTCGACCTGCGGCGCAGCGTGCACCAATTGTTCGAGTAGGCCAGCCAGTTGCGCGGCATTGGCGGCGACCGAGATGCCGGTGTTGTAGCGCAGGTAGACCGTGCTGAACCCCATTTCCTCGACCAGCAACGCACCGTAGTGCAGGCGCTCGCCGGCGGGCAAGGCATGCTCCCAAGCAGAGCCCTTCCAGGCATCGGCATGCAGACGCCAGCTTCGCTCATCACATGCCAGCCCGTGGATGAAAACGCAGACGCGGCGATGCAGGCCTGCCACGCCATCGGCTGTGAGGGCGAGCGGTACGCCATCGTCGGCGAAGCAGCTCATCGTCACGGGCAAAGGGCTGCCGCCGTGCCGCACCGCCGCATAAACCCCTTGAGCGATCGCGTCGTGCAAGCCCTGCACGATGCGCGTAGGCACCGCGAGACCAGGCACGGAGAGCAGGCTGTCGAAAGTTTGACCGGCGATGGCGTGGTGCATGTCTTGCACCGAGGCGGCCGTCGCCTGGAAGCCGGGCAGTGGCGCGTGGTCGCGTTTGGACATGACGACCCCGGCCGCTCAGCGCACGCTCAAGGCGCGGGCTGGCCCTCGGTGGGCGGGGCGCTCTCGGTGCCGTCCGATGTGTCCTCCGAAGGCGCATCGTCAGAGCCGGCTTCGCCGACCTTGCGTCCCGCCTTGTCCTTCAGCTTTTCTTCCTTCTTCTTCTTCTTGGCCAGCTCGCGCTGGCGCTTCTCGAACGAGTAGTTGGGTTTGGCCATCAGCGATCCTTCCAGTGAAATGCAGAAAATGACAACAGTCGCGAGGTTACGCGCTTTTCGGGCACCGCCGAAGCATGGCGATCAGAAAGTCGGCGTTGCGACGGTCGACCTGTAGCAATGAGCCACTGAAGGATCAGGCGGGAAAAGCGAGCGTCTTCACACCACCGGCCGTGCCCAGCAGGCAAACGCTCGCCTTGTTACGCGCGAAGATGCCCACGCTCACGACACCCGGCCACTGGTTGATCTCGCGCTCCAGCCCCACCGGATCGGTGATGCGCAGGCCGCGCACATCGATGATGGGGCAGCCGTTGTCGGTGAGCACGCCGGGCCGCAGCGTCGGCTGGCCGCCCATGGCGCGCAGGCGCCGCTCGATCTGCGCGGCCGCCATGGCGATCACTTCGATGGGCAGCGGGAAGGCGCCGAGCGTGGCAACGAGCTTCGATTCATCGGCGATGCAGATGAAGCGCTCTGCCATGTCGGCCACGATCTTCTCCCGCGTGAGCGCCGCGCCGCCGCCCTTGATCATGTGACCCTGGTGGTCGATCTCGTCGGCACCATCGATGTAGACCGGGATGCGTTCGATGCTGTTGCCGTCGAGCACCGTGATGCCATGCGCGCGCAAACGCTCGCTGCTTTTTTCGCTGCTGGAGATGGCGCCGGCAATCCGGTCTTTCATCGTCGCCAGCGCATCGATGAAGCAGTTGACCGTCGACCCTGTGCCCACCCCCACCACCGAGCCCGGCACCACATAGGCCGTGGCCGCTTGCCCGACCAGCGCTTTCAATTCGTCTTGCGTCATGACGCCGGATCCTCTTTCTTCGTGACGTGGCTCGTCGTTTCCATCGGCGGGACGGGGGCCACCTTCCCGACCATGTTGGCCGGCACCACCCAGGCATCGAACTGCTCACCGGTGACCCAGCCCGAGGCCAGCGCCGCTTCGCGCAGCGTGCTGCCGCTCTGATGCGCGTGCTTGGCGATCTTGGCGGCCTTGTCGTAGCCGATATGCGGATTGAGCGCCGTCACCAGCATCAACGAGCGGCCCACGAGTTCGGTGATGCGCGCGGTGTCGGCTTCGATGCCGCGGGCGCAATGCTCTTCGAAGCTGAGCGCGCCATCGGCCAGCAAGCGCACGCTTTGCAGCAGGTTGTGGATGATCAGCGGCTTGAAGACGTTGAGCTCGAAGTTGCCCGAGGCGCCGCCCATGTTGATGGCCACATCGTTGCCCATCACCTGGCAGCACAGCATGGTCATCGCCTCGCACTGCGTCGGGTTGACCTTGCCCGGCATGATGGAGCTGCCCGGTTCGTTCTCGGGGATGGTGATTTCACCCAGGCCCGAGCGCGGGCCGGAGGCGAGCCAGCGCACGTCGTTGGCGATCTTCATCAGTGAGGCGGCCACGGTCTTCAAGGCGCCGTGCGCAAACACGATCGCATCGTGCGCGGCCAGCGCCTCGAACTTGTTGGGTGCCGATTCGAACGGGTGGCCGGTGGCGCGCGTGAGTTCTGCCGCCACGCGCGTGCCGAACTCCGGGTGCGCATTGAGCCCCGTGCCCACCGCCGTGCCGCCGAGCGCCAGCTCGCGCAAATGCGGCCGCGCGGTGCGGATGTGGCGAATGCCGTGGTCGAGTTGCGCCACCCAGCCCGAGATCTCCTGCCCCAGCGTCAGCGGCGTGGCGTCCTGCAAATGCGTGCGGCCGATCTTGACGATGCCGGCGAACGCCGTCGCCTTCGCAGCCAGCGTTTCGCGCAGCGTGGTGAGTGCCGGCAGCAGGTGCTCTTCGATGGCCGTGACGGCAGCAACGCTCATCGCGGTAGGAAACACATCGTTCGACGACTGGCCCTGGTTCACCTCGTCGTTGGGGTGAACCAGCCGCGATTCACCGACCACGCCGTCCATCAGCACCGAGGCGCGGTTGGCCAGCACCTCGTTCATGTTCATGTTGCTCTGCGTGCCCGAGCCGGTCTGCCACACCGAGAGCGGAAACTGGTCGGCATGCTGGCCGGCCAGCACTTCGTCGGCCGCCGCGATGATGGCCTCGGCCTTGCGCGCATCGAGCTTGCCCAGTTCGCGGTTCACGACGGCCGCACTCCGCTTGACGATGGCGAGCGCCAGCACCAGCTCGCGCGGCATGCGCTCGGTGGAAATGTCGAAGTGGTGCAGCGAGCGCTGGGTTTGCGCGCCCCACAGCGCGCTGTTCGCGACGGCGATCTCGCCGAAGGTGTCGCGTTCGAGGCGTGCGCCCTCCGGAGCGCTGGCGTGTGCGTCGGTGTGGGTGGCGTGATCCGCGTGAGCCGATGGTTCGGTGGCCATGTCCGTCTTCCAAGCTGTGGCAAAGGCCGGCAGTATGCACACGCCAAAGGCCTTTGCGACAATCCCGCCACCGCAACGCCTCCTGGCGCCCACCCTAGCGCCCTTGCCGCCTCCTTCGCTTCATGCCACTGCTCCCCTACCCGCTCGCACGCCCCTTCCTGTTCGGCCTCGACCCCGAACACGCCCACGAGCTGACGCTGGGAGCGCTGGCCCGGTTCCAGAACACACCGCTGCAGTGCCTCTGGGCGCAACCGCGAGTGAGCGATCCGGTGACCGTTGCCGGCCTGAAGTTTCCCAACCGCATCGGTCTGGCCGCCGGGCTCGACAAGAACGGCCGCTGCATCGATGGCCTGGGTGCCATCGGGTTCGGTGCCATCGAGGTCGGAACCGTCACGCCCAAGGGCCAGCCCGGCAACCCCAAGCCGCGCATGTTCCGGCTGCCGGAGGCGAATGCGCTGATCAACCGGCTGGGCTTCAACAACGACGGTCTGGCGGCTTTCGTGGCGAACGTGAAACGCGCGTCGTTCCGGCAGCGCGGCGGCATTCTCGGCCTGAACATCGGCAAGAACGCCACCACGCCGATCGAGCGCGCGGTGGACGACTATCTGCTATGCCTGGACGGCGTGTACCCGCATGCCGACTACGTCACCGTCAACATCTCGAGCCCCAACACCAAGAACCTGCGAGAGTTGCAGAGTGACGACGCGCTCGATGCGCTGCTGGCCGCCGTGCAGGCGCGCAAGGCCCAACTGGCCGCCCAACAAGGCCGCAGCGTGCCCATCTTCGTGAAGATCGCGCCCGATCTCGACGAAGCGCAGGTGCAGCTCATCGCCGCTACCTTGCTGCGCAACCGCATCGATGGCGTGATCGCGACAAACACCACCATCGAGCGCGATGCGGTGAAGCACCTGGCGCACGGCGACGAGACCGGCGGTTTGTCGGGCGGGCCGGTGTTCGAAGCATCGAACCGCGTCATCGCGCAACTGCGTGCGGCGCTCGGCAAAGGCTTTCCGATCATCGGCGCGGGCGGCGTGATGAGCGGCGCCGATGCGGTGGCCAAGGTCACGGCCGGGGCCGATCTGGTTCAGTTCTACACCGGCTTCATCTACAAGGGCCCGGCCCTGGTGACCGAGGCGGCGCGCGCGCTCGCCAGGCGCTGAACCCTTTTTCGCCACCCACTCCGAAGATGCCCACATGAACTTTCAGACGCCATCTTCAACCGCCCGATCTGCCGCCTCGCGCACCATCCGCCGCTGCCTTGCCGCCATCGCCTTGCTGGCGCTGGCCGCGTGCAGCTCGCTGCCGATGATCGTGCCCGACATGGCGCGCAGCAGCGGTCCGGTGCAGTTGGAAGGCGCCAACGGCCCGCTCTCACCGGAGCGCAGCAAGGCCATCCTCGCCAAGCTCGAAGCCGGCGGCGAGAAGACCAGCATCTTCGACCGCCACCTCGCGCTCGAAGAGGCGATCGTCGGCAGCCCATTGACCACCGGCAACGAGGTGCTGCTGCTGCAGAACGGCCCGGCCACCTACCGGGCGATGCTGGCGGCGATCGGGGCGGCCCGCGACCACATCAACATGGAGACCTAC
>JAMFRW010000396.1 GCA_026224975.1 Rhodoferax sp.
ATGGAGGGCTTGAGCGCACAGCAGCGCCAGAGCGTGGCCATGGCCTTCTTCGATGGCCTCAGCCATGCGGAAGTGGCCGAGCGCATGAAGGAGCCGCTCGGCACCGTCAAATCCTGGGTGCGGCGCGCCATGATGGCGCTCAAGACCTGCCTCGACAGCGCCGCCCGCCGCGACGCCGGCCGCGGCTGACCGCCATGGACTACGGACGCCCCGATCTCGCCGACCGCCTGGCGGCTGCCTATGTAGCCGGCACGCTGCGCGGCCCTGCGCGCCGCCGCTTCGAAGCGCTGCTGCCGGCGCACCCGGCCTTGCGCGCCGCGCGGCAGGCCTGGCAGGAACGGCTGATGCCGCTCACGCTGGTGATCGAGCCGGTGCAGCCGCCGCCAGCGGTGTGGCAGAAGATCGAGGCGCGGATCGGCGGGCTGGCGGGTGTTGCGTCGGCCACTACTTCGGCATCGGCGGCGCGGTCGCCGTCGGCATCCTCGTCGGGCGACACCCCACGCGGCTGGTGGATGCAGCTCGCCTTCTGGCGCGGCCTCTCGGCCATCGCCGGCGTGGCGGCCTTGAGCCTGGCCGTGCTGCTGATGAACCCGGGGCCGGTGCAAGCGCCGATCGTGGTGGTGCTTTCTGCGGCCACGCCGAATGCCACCGGCATCACACCCGCCTCCTTCGTCGCCAGCATCAGCGGCGATGGCCGTGCGCTCGTCACCAAGCCGCTGGTCAATGTCAGCATGGAAGCCAACCGCGCGCTTGAACTGTGGTCGGTGCCGGCTGCGGGCGCACCACGTTCGCTGGGCTTGATCTCGTCGAGCGGTGCAACGGTTGTGCGCAAAGGCAAGGTACTGGACGGCACCGCGGCGCTGGCCGTCAGCCTGGAACCGCCGGGCGGATCACCCACCGGCGCACCGACGGGGCCGATTCTTTATGTGGGCAAGCTGACGCTCTGAATCAGCGAGGTGCCGCTTGCAGCGTCACCGTGAACGTCGACCCCATCTCGAGCCGGCTCTGCACTTCCAGCGTGCCCTGCATCAGCTCGACCAGCCCGCGCGTCACGGCCAAGCCGATGCCGATGCCTTCGATGCCACTGCGTTGATGAGCGCCGCGGTTGAAGGGCTCGAACAGGCGGGTGAGTTCGGCCGGCGCGATACCCACGCCGGTGTCGGCCACGCGGATCGCCACACGCTCGCCGACCACTTCGCAGGCCACCTGCACCGAGCCGCCGCGGCGGTTGTATTTGATGGCGTTGCCGAGCAGGTTGAGCAGCACCTGCTTGAGCCGCGTGCGGTCGCTGCGAACGCTCGCGGCATCGTCGTCATGCACCAGATGCAAGGTGACGCCGGCCCCGCCCGCCTGCGGCCGCAGCATCTCCATGCACTCCGACATCAGCGGCATCAGCGGCACGGCGCACAGCTCAATCTCCAGATTGCCGGATTCGATCCGCGTCAGGTCCAGCAACTCGGCGATCACATCCAGCAAGTGAGTGCCGGCTTCGCGGATCAGCTCAACCCGCTTTCGCTGGCCCGACGCGAGCGGCTCTTGCTCGTCGATCTCCATGAGCTGTGAAAAGCCGAGCACGGCGTTCAGCGGCGTGCGCAGTTCGTGGCTCATGCGCGAGAGAAATTCGGACTTCGCGGCGCTCGATGCCGCGGCCGTGGCCGCCGCCTGACGCGCCTGATCCAGCTCGCGGAGCTGGGTGGTGTCAGCAAGATAGCCGTGCCAGGTCATCGTGCCATCCGCCTCGCGCTGCGGCGTGGCGGTGCCGGTCATCCACTGCGGCGCGGCACCAGGCCGGTGCAGGCGGAATTCGATGGCCCAGGGTTCGGCGCTGCGGGCCGATTGGCGGATCGACTCCATCATGCGTTCGCGGTCGGCGCGCTCGATGCGCTTCAGCATCACCGCCGCGTCGCGCATCAGCGCCTCGGGCTCGATGCCGATCACCGGCAGGCAGCTCGCGCTCACATACGGAAAGTAGCCGCGCGTCGCGTTCAGCAGCCTGAACTGGAACAGCACGCCGGGCACATGCTGGGCGATCTTGGCGAGCCGGTCGCTCACCTCGGCAGCCTGGCCTTCGGCGAGGCGGCGCTGGGTGATGTCGCTCAGCGTGCCGACCATGCGACTCGGCCGGCCGTCGCTCGCCCATTCGACGATGCGCCCGCGTTCTGCGATCCAGCACCACTGGCCGTCGTAGGCCAGCGCGCGGTATTCGCTTTCGTAGACGGCAGTCTCGCCGCGCACATGGCGCTGATAGGCCACCTCGATCGCGTCGAGGTCGTCGGGGTGGATCACGCGGTTCCACTCGATCTGCGTGTGGCCGGTCGAGCCGACCGGGTAACCCAACAGCGCGTGGCCGCCGTCGCCTTCGTCGAGCTTGTCCGTCAGGATGTCCCAGGCCCAGACCGACGTGCCGGCGCCCTTGAGCGCCGCATCGAGCAGCAGGGCGTGCTGCGTCTTGGCGGGCGACGCAGCCACGCTCAGCGCGTCAATGCGCGTGGACCTTCTCGCCCGCCTTGAGCCGGTAGACGGTGCCGCAGTACGGGCACTTGCCCTGGCCGGTGGTGCCTACATCGATGAACACACGCGGGTGCGTGCTCCAGAGCGCCATCTTCGGGTTGGGGCAGAACACGACGCCCGGGCCTTGAAGATCGGCCGCGGTGACTTCCACGCTGGCGGGCGCATCCTGATTGGCGTTGCTCATGGTGTTTCCTCGGCCTTGGTCGATGGTGGACGGGTCAGACGGCGGTCAGCCACTCGGCGTACTTGGGGTTGCGGCCGTTGACGATGTCGAAGAACGCGCTCTGGATCTTCTCGGTGATCGGCCCGCGCGAGCCGGCACCGAGTTCGATGCGGTCGAGTTCGCGGATCGGGGTCACTTCAGCCGCGGTGCCGGTGAAGAACGCCTCGTCGCAGATGTAGACCTCGTCGCGCGTGATGCGCTTCTCGATGACCTTCAGGCCTAGATCGGCGCAGATGGAGAACACCGTGTTGCGGGTGATGCCGTTGAGCGCGCCGGCCGAGAGATCAGGCGTGTAGACCACGCCGTTCTTCACGACGAACAGGTTCTCGCCCGCGCCTTCGCTGACGAAGCCGTTGGCATCGAGCAGCATGGCTTCGTCGTAACCGTCGTCGGTCGCTTCCATGTTGGCCAGGATCGAATTGGTGTAGTTGCTCACCGCCTTGGCCTGCGTCATGGTGATGTTGACGTGGTGGCGCGTGTAGCTCGAGATCTTCACGCGGATGCCGCGCTTCAGGCCTTCTTCACCGAGGTAGGCGCCCCAGGGCCAGGCCGCGACCATCAGGTGGATCTTGTTGCCCTTGGGCGAGACGCCGAGCTTTTCGTCGCCGATCCAGACCAGCGGGCGCAGGTAGCAGGATTCGAGCTTGTTCTCGCGCACCACGGCGCGCTGCGCCTCGGCCACTTCCTCGAACGAGAAGGGGATCTTCATGCGCAGGATCTTGCTGCTGTCGAAGAGGCGCTGGGTGTGCTCGCGCAGCCGGAAAATCGCTGTGCCGTTGACGGTGTTGTAGGCCCGCACGCCTTCGAAGGCGCCGCAACCGTAGTGCAGGGTGTGCGAGAGCACGTGGATCTTGGCGTCGCGCCACTCCACCATCTCGCCGTCCATCCAGATTTTCCCGTCGCGATCGGACATCGACATAGCGGACTCCAAGGCTGTCTGTGTTGAGCCTGCGATTCTATTCGGCCGCGTTTTCAGAGGCAGATTCTTCGGGCCGGACCAGCTTCCACCGGTCCAGCTTGCCATCGGACATCACGAGCGAGACGGTCGAGTTGCCTTCGTCCGTCCAGGCCCAGGTTTCGGGCGATTTAGAGGTTTGCCGGCCCAGGCTCTTGGTGAGCGTCACGACCTGCATCAGCGTCATGCCGCGCTTCAGCTTGGCGTTCATCATCACCGCGCTCGGCACGAAGCCCACTGGCGCATCGGCCGCGTTTTTCATCACCTTGACCGCGCGATTGAACTGCAGCAGCAGCCAGAACACGACGACCGTGACGGCCATCGCCACGCCAGGCCAGCCGTACTTCATCCAGCCCACGGCCACCAGGCCGACCGCGAGCGCCCATCCGATCCATGGGCTCATGTCAGAGGCTCCGCGCCAGATCGATCGCCTGCTCGATGCGCTCGACCGGGTGAATCGTCAGCCCTTCGATGGGCTTCTTCGGCGCGTTGGCCTTGGGCACGATGGCAATCGAAAAACCGAGCTTCGCGGCTTCCTTCAAACGCTCCTGCCCACGCGGCGCCGGCCGCACTTCGCCGGCCAGGCCGACCTCGCCGAAGGCGATGAAGCCGCGCGGCAAGGCCCGGCCGCGCAGGCTGCTCTGGATGGCGAGCATCACCGCCAGATCGGCCGCGGGCTCGCTGATGCGCACCCCACCAACCGCGTTGACGAACACATCCTGATCGTTGGAGACGATGCCGGCGTGCCGGTGCAGCACCGCCAGCATCATCGCGAGCCGGTCACGCTCGATGCCGACGCTCAGGCGTCGCGGGCTCGGGCCGCCGGAATCGACCAGCGCCTGGATCTCGACCAGCAGCGGCCGCGTGCCTTCCAGCGTGACCAGCACGCAGGAGCCGGCCACCGGGTCGCCATGGGTCGAAAGAAAGATCGCGCTCGGGTTGGCGACGCCTTTCAAGCCCTTCTCGGTCATCGCGAACACGCCGATCTCGTTGACCGCGCCGAAGCGGTTCTTGATCGCCCGCACCAGCCTGAAACTCGAATGCGTGTCGCCCTCGAAGTACAGCACGGTGTCGACGATGTGCTCCAGCACGCGCGGCCCGGCGAGTGCGCCTTCCTTCGTCACATGGCCGACGAGGATGATGGTCGTGCCGCTGCTCTTGGCCATGCGTGTGAGCTGCGCGGCGCATTCGCGCACCTGGGCGACCGAGCCGGGCGCGGAAGACAGTTGATCGCTGTAGACGGTCTGGATGGAATCGATGACGCAGACGGCCGGTTGCTCCACATCGAGCGTGGCCTGGATTTTCTCCAACTGGATCTCCGCCAGCACACGCACCTGCGAGCCGTTCAGCCCGAGCCGGCGCGAGCGCAGCGCCACTTGCGCGCCGCTTTCTTCGCCGGTCACATAGAGCGTCTTCATGTTGCGCGAGAGCTCATCGAGCGCTTGCAGGAGCAGCGTCGATTTCCCGATGCCCGGGTCGCCCCCGATCAGCACCACGCCGCCGGCCACGATGCCACCGCCGAGAACGCGGTCGAGCTCGTCGATACCGGTGGGCTGCCGGTCGACATCGCTCGCTTCAATTTCACTGAGGGTCGTGACCGGCTGGCTCGCGATCAGCCCGCGTGTCGAGGTGTTGTAGCGGTTCTTCGACGGCGCCTCTTCAACCGACTCGATCAGCGTGTTCCAGGCCCCGCAGCTCGGGCATTTGCCGAGCCACTTGGCCGTGGTGCCGCCGCATTCTGTACAGGTGTAGATGGATTTGGGTTTGCTCACCCGGCGACTGTAGCCGCCGGCGTCGGCTGCTTCGCCGCAGGCCGGCCGCGCCGGCTCAGCAAGCCGCGCACCAACGCCAGCGCCGCGCCGCCCAGGCTGCAGCCGGCTTCGAAGGCCAGCGACACATCCTGCTCGGCGCCGATCAGCACGGGCGGCCCGCGCCGCAGCCGCAGCGTTTCGCCGGGCTGCAGGAAGTGGTCTTCCATGTCGTTCGATTGCGTCACCCAGGCAGCACCGCTCACCACGCGCAGGCGCGCGCCGCTCGGGTGGCGCCAAGCCAGCAACTGGCCGCGTTCGAGGGTGACGGTGACGGGGGATGAGAAGCTGAACATGGGGTTCTCCAGGTGATGTCCGACGGGTTCAGGGACAGCGCCAGTGTTGCCGCTCGCCCGTCGCACCGCCACATCCAGAGCCGCTACAAGTGCAGCCTCACAGAGCACATCGGCGCCATCTGTACCGGCCACAAGCGGACAGCTCTGTATCTGTCACCAGCGCAGACCGCGCCGCACAATGAGGCCATGAACACCGTCGTGGAAACCGGCTTTCCGCTGTATCACCGGGTGGCGGGCGAGCTCGAAGCCGCCATCGCCAGCGGCAGCCTGCGCACCGGTGACCGCCTGCCTTCGGTGCGCCAGCTCTGCCAGCAGCACGGCGTGAGCGTCTCCACGGTGACGCTGGCTTATCGCTGGCTGGAGAACCGGGCGATCGTGGAGGCGCGTCCCAAGTCGGGTTATTTCGTGGCGGCGCGGCGCGAAACCCTGCCCGAGCCCGAAATCGACACGCGCATGAGCAGCGCCGGCTTCGTCACCGGTGACGACATCACGCGCGACTTCCTGCTCGGCGCCGACGACCCGCTCGCCGCGCCGTCCTTCTGCCCCAACCCGGCC
>JAMFRW010000397.1 GCA_026224975.1 Rhodoferax sp.
GACATCAGCCGCGGCATGCTCTCGAAGATCGAGAACGGCCAGACCTCCGCCGGCATGGACACGCTCTCGCGCATCGCGCGCACGCTGGGCGTCTCGATGTCGATGTTGTTCGCCAAATACGACGAGACCGGCAGCAGCGCCCAGCACATCAAAAATGGCCAAGGCATGGAAACGGTGCGCCGAGGCACCAAGAGCGGTCACACCTATCACCTGCTGGCGCACGACCGCGGGCCGTCGAAACTCTTCGAGCCCTTTCTCATCACCATTGCCGACGACTCGCAGCGCTACCCGACCTTCAACCACCCGGGCACCGAATTCCTCTACATGCTGGAAGGCGAGGTCGAATACCGCTGCGGGCAGGAAACCTACCTGCTGCAGCCCGGCGATTCGCTGACCTTCCAGGGCGTGATCCCGCACGGCCCGGGCCGGCTGGTGAAGTGCCCGATCAAGTTCCTCTCGATCATGGTCTATCCGCAGCCCGGCCTCGAATAAAACGAAAGGGCTTCGTCCTCTCGGACGAAGCCCTCTTCGAAAGACTGCCGGGTCTAGATGATCACGGCAGGAAGGTATCTCCCAGCACGATGCCTTCGCGGCGCGGGTCGGTGCCGCCGCTCAAGACCGTCGCGCCGTTGAGCTGCACACGCATGATGGTGTTGACGCCGCTGGCCTGTGCGCCGGTGGAAACGGTGTGGCCCAAGGCACGCAGGCCGGTGATCAGCGGATCGTTGTTGCCGCTGTTGGTGGTGTCGACGTTCGGGTGCTCGCCGCCTACGGTGGTGCTCGGGCTGTTGCTGGCGCCGAAGTCGATCAGGTTGGACGACTGCTGTGCATCCAGCCCCCAGTCGAGCGCGCCAACGATGGTCTTCACCACGTACTGCGGAATGGTGCCGCCGCCGGGCGAGCCGGTGGCCATGACGAAATCGCCCTTGCCGCCATCGGCGGCGATCTTGAAGACCAGCGTCGGCGCCATCGAGCTGCGCGGGCGCTTGCCGGGTGCGAGGCGGTTGGCGATGAGCGCGCCGGTGCTGTCGGTCGGGGCGGCCGAGAAGTCGGTCAACTGGTTGTTCAGCAGGAAGCCGTTGGTCATGTGGAACGAACCCATGCTGGACTCGACCGTGGTCGTGGCCGTGAGCACGTTGCCGTCGCCATCGACGATGACGAAGTGGTTGGTGCCGTGCTCGACGGTGTTGTCGATGCCCATCGGCGTCACGCCGAAGTTGCCGGCCGTCGCCGTGCCCATGCTCTTCGTCTGGCTGATCAGCGCCGCGCGCGCCTGCATGTAGGGCTTGTTGAGCAGGCTGTCCCAGGTGCCGCCGGGCAGGGGCACGAAGTCGGTGTCGGCCACGTACTTGTCGCGATCCGAATAGGCGAGGCGCTCGGCTTCGGTGACGAGGTGCACGCCGAGCACGGTGGGCTTGCCGCCTTCGCCATCGACCACCGTCGGCTTGAGCGAGGGCATGTCGAAGTTCTCGAGGATGCCGAGCGCCGAGGCGACCGTGATGCCACCCGATGTAGGCGGCGGCATGCCGCACACCCAGTAGGTGTTGCGGTAGGTCGTGCAGACCGGCTCGCGGCGCTTGGCCTGGTAGGCGGCCAGGTCGGCGAGCGAGGTCTTGCCGGGCGTGATGACGCTGCCATCGGTGGCCGTGGTGGTCGCGATCTTGGCGACGATGTCGGCACCGATCTGGCCGGTGTAGATGGCATCGGCGCCGTTGTTGGCCATCGCCGTCAGCGCGGCCGCATAGGCCGGGTTGGTCAGCAGCGTGCCGAGGGCTTTGGGCGTGCCGTCAGCGTTGAAGAAGTAGGCCGTGGCCTCCGCATCACGCTTGAGGCTGGTCGCGTTCGACGAGATCGCCGCCGCAAGCCGGCCGCCGATCTGGAAGCCGTTGGTCGCGAGCGTGATGCCGTCGGTGAACAGCGTCTTCCATTCGAGCTTGCCGTGGTCCTTCTGCACCGCTTCGATCAGGCGCGGCACGCCGATGGTGCCGATGGAGCGGCCGCTCGCACGGGCGCTCGGCTTGGGCACGGTCTTGTCGGTGGTGTCGTCGATGTAGCGCAGGTAGTTCTCGGTCGCGGCGGCGGGTGCCGACTCGCGGCCGTCATAGGCCTGCACCTTTTGCGTGGCGGCGTCGTAGTAGACGATGAAGCCCCCGGAGCCGAGGCCGGTGGCTTCCGGCACGGTGAGGCCCAGCACGGCTTGAACGGCGACGGCCGCATCGGCCGCAGTGCCCCCGCTTTGCAAGACCTTGCAACCCGCGGCGCTGGCCAGCGGGTTGGAGGTGGACACCATGTAGCGCTTGGCGTAGACCACCTTCAGGCCGGTGCGGTAGCCGGAAGCGGCTTCGGGCAAGGCCGGGTCGCCGGGCAGGTTGGAGCCAACGACCACGCCGGTGCCATCGCTCGACAACGCCTGGCAGCTCGTGTCGGCGACCGGCGGTTCGGTGACGGGATCATCCGCGCTGTCGCAAGCCGCGAGCAACAGAGTGGCCGCCAGGACGGGCGTGCCGAGTATCCTGAATTTTCTGTACATGAAGTAAATGAAATCAAGGTTGCGGAATGTGAACGGCGCATATTGCCACCGCTTCGTTCGTTGTGCATCGAATCGACCAGACTTTTACAGAGTGACATCAAGAACCCTGGGGGTCTTGCAAGGCTCTGAGGTCGATCCAATCGACAAGGCCATGGTGGCGCTGCACTTCTTCGAGCATGTGCCGCGTGCCGCCCGGGCCGTCGCCGCCTCCACCGTCCCACAGGCAGATGAAGCGGACCTTCTCTTCACCGTTAGCGAATGCCGTGCCCAGCAGCCATTCGTTGCATCGCTCGAAGACGCTCGCGGCCGCTGCGTGATGCGCCGCGGGATCGTCGGGGAGCACTTGCGGCGCTGCTTGCAAGCGGGCGCGCACCGCTTCATAACGCGCGCGCCAAGCCTCGCCATCGGCCGAGGACAGGATGGAGCGGCGGATGAATTCGGGCTCTGGCAGCGGCAGCATCAGTTGCAACTGCACGCCGCGTGCGAGGCAAGCTTCGGCAAACAGCAAGTCGCCGCCGGCCGCGCCTTGTGTGAGCGCGAGGTCGCGTGCATCGGCGCCGATCGCATCAAGCGAATCGGCAATCGCCTGAGCAGCCAGCGGCACCTTGGATGGCGGAAAGCGCGGCGTGGGGCGATCGGGGGCATCGACCATGTGGCCGGAGAAGAGGATGACGTATCGGGGGATGAACATCGGGCTTGAGGGCAGGTGAGAGGTGTGGACTAGGCGGCGCGATCGAACAGGCTGGCGAGCACCTCGCGGCGCTGGCTTGCATCGGCATGCTGTGCATCGAGCCAGACGAAGCGGCTGGCGGATGGCGGCTCGTCGTTCTCCATCGACGTCATCGCCAGATCGATCGCCGCATCGGCCGCCGCCCTGTCGGTCTTCGCATCCACCAGCACGACCACACGGCGCAGCGCGCGCGCTCGCGCCAGCACGCCGAGTTCATGCACGCAGCCGGCGTTGTGCGCCTGAAAACCGCGCAAGTCCATCAGCACCACATCGCTCTGCCCGACCAGCGCTTGCAGGGCCTGCTGCCAGGTCGTGTCGTGGCAATAACACTCGTTGATGCGGTAACGGCCTTCGGCATCCGGCAACAGGTCGAAAGCGGCCAGCCGCGCCGGCACATCGGCCGGGCGGTGGATGAAGCGCTCGGGCAGGCGCCGGTCGAGGAAGGCGAAGATGTCGTCGGCATCGAGCGTGCGCAGCGCGAGATCGGTGCCGGCGATGAGCACGGTGTTGCCGGTGAGGCGCCAGCGCTCGACCACCGCATCGAACAGCGCCTGCACCTGGTCGTCGTGCTGGAAGACGCGCAGCACCAGCAGCGTCGGCGGGCGCGCCTCATGCTGTGGGTGGATGCGGCGGCTCAGCGCCATGAAGAACGGGATCCACAGCAGCGGCACCATCATCACCGCGCCACCCAGGCCGAGCGCACTCGCCGCGCCCAGCGACTGGTAGAGCAGCGAGACCGCCCACACCGCGGTGAAGAGCACCATCAACTCCGACAGGCGCTTGGCGGTGTAGGCGCGGCCGAGCGCGCGGCCCAGCCAGCGCATCGGCCACCAGGCGATGAGCCACGGCAGCACGGCGAAGAGCAGCATGACGGCCTCGGCGCCCAGCCATGCGGTGAGGGTCATGAGCCAGGGCGACGGGTTGGCGATGAGCAGCCACAGCACATCGATGCCGGCGATCGAGGCCCACACCAGCAGCACGAACGGCGGCAGCAGCCACGGCGCCGCCGCGCGCGTGGCCTGGCCCAGGCACAGCGCACCGACCAGCACCAGCGGCACGCCGATCTCGAAGCCGAGGTATTGCGCGATGACCATCGGTTGCGGGTCGATGGAGCGCCACCACATCACGCCGAAGCACAGCAGCGCCCAGAGGGCCAGTGCGCCCAAAGTCCACAACCGCGGCCAGCGCCACAAGAGGCCGATGGCGGGGATGACCGGCCACAGGTGGACAAGCGCCAGCACCGACACCCGGCGGATCGCGATGCCTTCGCCGTGCATCACGATGCCGAAGGTGAGCGCCGCGCTGCTGAGGGCCATGGCGACGGAGAGGGCGATCAGCAGCATCGTGAGCCGCAGGCCGGCGTGGCGATTTTGCGCGAGGGTCAGGTGCGCGGCCGGTGGGAGCGCTGTCGCCGGTTGCGTCGCTGCCGGTGCCGTCATCGGCGAAGTGAGCGGCGCGAGTGGCGCACTCATCAGCCGCTGCATCGCCCGCACATAACGCCGCGCCAGCCACCAAGCGCCGATCCCCGCGAGCACCACTGCCACGATGAAGATGAAGCTGAGCTTGCCGGTCGAGTAGGTCATGCAGACGCCGCAGGGAGCGCGCGCAGCATGGCACCGAAGGGCCGACGGGGCAATCGGCGGTGGCCCGCCCACGCCCTCAGCGTCGTTCGACGATCACCGGCACCAGTTGCAGCGCTTCGCGGATGCGCTCGGCCACGCTGCGCGCATCGTCACGCGTCGGATACGGGCCGGCTTGCAGGCGGAACATCGAGGCATCGCTGAACACGGCCAGCAGCGGCGTCAGCCAATCGATCTGCGACGCTACGCGCTGCTGGAAACCTTCCGCACCATCACGTTGGCGGAACGCTCCGAGCTGCACCCAGAAGCCGCGCGCGGGCGTGGTGAACGCACGAGCCGGCGGGGCATCGGCCACCGGCGCTGGCACGGTCAGGGCCGGGTTCGGTGTCGGTGTCGGGAGGGCAGCGATCACCGCGACCGGGTTGGGCGCAGCACTGCTTCCGGCCGGCACCGCAGCCACCGCGACCTGCGGGTTCGCGGCCGCTTCGACCGCCGACGACGCCGGCGCTGCCGCAGCCCTCGGGTCCGCAAAGCTCGTCGGCCGATCGGGAATCGCCGATGGAAGGGTCGCAGCAGTGACGCGCACCGCACCCGTCGAAGCCGCCGCGTCACCGCCCCGCGCCGCCATCCGCACATCCGCGCCCGGGTCCACCGGCGCGCCGCGCCGCCAAGCGCCGGTGCGGATGTCGTCGAAGGTGATGCGTTCGAGTTCGACCGTCGTCACGCCGCGCAGGATGTCGAGCTTCAGCGCCGCGGTGTAGCTCACGTCCACGATGCGGCTCGAATGAAACGGCCCGCGGTCGTTGATGCGCACCACCACCTCGCGGCCGTTGGCCGGGTTGCGGATGCGCGCATAGCTCGGGATCGGCAGCGTCGGGTGCGCAGCGGTCATCGCGTACATGTTGTAGAGCTCGCCGCTCGAGGTGCGCTTGCCCTGGAACTTGCGGCCGTACCAGGAGGCCAGGCCGCGCTCGGTGAACGCCCGGTCCTGCGTGATCGGCACGTACTGCTGGCCGAGCACTTCATACGGCTTGTTCGGCCCGCCGAGGCGAATCGGCTCGACCACCGGCTCCGCATCAGGCACACCCTCCAACCCCGCCGGCGGATTGGCCTCCGGCCCGTCGCGATCCGAAGGCAAGCGCGAGAAGATGCTCCCGCTCGACGACGCACTCTTGGGCCCCGACGCACACCCGCCGAAAAGCATCGCCACGCCGACCACTGCAGCAAGCGCCAAGCCGCGCACACCGCGATGCAAGATCGGCGGGACCATGCAGGCAGGCGGGTTCGACATGGGGCGCAACCATACACGAGCAAGCGACGGCTGCCAAAGCGCTGAACAAGATGCGAGAGGCGGCCCCGACTATCGCCGGATGCTTGCCATAGACTGGCTCACTCAAGCACCGCTACTTCCACGACGATGAACACATGGCCTATCGAAGAACCCGGTGATCGGTTCGAGACGCTTCTCGACGCCTGCCTCGATGGTGCACCACAACTCTTGACGCGAGATGGCGTGGAGGTCGCGGTGCTGGTCGAGATCGATCGTTGGCAACGGCTGAACAGCGTTCACAAACCATCGCTCAAGCAACTGCTGCTGTCGAACGCCGCCCGAACCGACGCGCTTGTGCCGTCGCGCTCATCGCACGCGCGGCGCCATACGTCACACCCCGATCGTTCGGGCTGACCGCGCTACCCCCGCCCCAGCATCTCCCGGATCTTCGTCGCCAGCGCATCCATGTCGAAGGGCTTGGCGATCATCTGCATGCCGGGGCCGAGGAAGTCGGCGCGCACGGCTGCAGTTTCGGCGTACCCGGTGACGAAGAGCACGCGCAGGTCGGGGCGGTGTTCGCGGGCCACTTCGGCAAGCTGGCGGCCGTTCATGCCGGGCAAGCCCACATCTGAAATGAGCAGGTCGATGGCCCTTGTCGATTGCAGCAGCGGCAGCGCCTGCAGGCCGTCGCTGGCTTCGAGGGCGCCGTAGCCGAGTTCGTGCAGCACCTCGACGACGAGCTGGCGCACGGCGGGGTCGTCTTCGACAACGAGGACGGTTTCGCCGGCACCGCGCGGGGTTTCTTGCGCGACAGTCGACGCCCCGGCAACGCTCGCATCCCCCAACGCATCGGCGGCGTCTTGCGCCAGGCGCGGCAGGTAGAGCGTCACCGTCGTGCCCTGGCCAGGTTCGCTGTCGATCCGCACATGCCCGCCTGATTGCTTGACGAAGCCATAGATCATCGAGAGGCCGAGGCCCGTGCCCTGCCCGACCGGCTTGGTGGTGAAGAACGGGTCGAAGGCCTTGGCGACCACATCGGGCGGCATGCCGGTGCCGGTGTCGGCCACGGCGATCGCCACGTATTCGCCGGGCACCATGCCTTCGCTTTGTCGGGTCATGCTTTGCGCGAGGGTCTTGTGGCGCGTCGTGATGGTCAGGCGCCCGCCTTGCGGCATGGCGTCGCGCGCGTTGATGGCGAGGTTGAGCAGCGCGCTTTCCAGCTGGTTCTCGTCGCCGAGCGCGCGGCCGGTGGCTTCGCCCAGCACCACGTCGAGCCGCACCTGTTCGCCGAGCGTGCGGTGCAGCAGGTCTTCCATCGAGGCAACGAGTGCGTTCACGTCGACCGGCCTGGTGTCCAACGACTGGCGCCGCGCAAACGCGAGCAGGCGGTGCGTGAGGGCGGCGGCGCGCTGGGCCGAGGCGGTGGCCGCATCCATGAAGCGGCCGACCTCCGCCGCACGGCCCGCGGCCACACGTCGGCGCACGATCTCGAGGGAGCCGATGATGCCGGTCAGCAGGTTGTTGAAGTCGTGCGCAATGCCGCCGGTGAGCTGGCCCACGGCCTCCATCTTCTGGCTCTGGCGCAGCCGCGCTTCCGAATCGGCGAGCGCGGCAGCGGCGGCTTTTTCGGCCGTGATGTCGCGGCCCACGGCGTGCAGGAATTGGGCGTCGGGCACCGCCGTCCAGGCCAGGTGGCGGTAGCTGCCGTCTTTGTGCCGAACGCGGTTCTCGAAGCGCAGCGTGGTGTGGCCGGCCTGCAGCCTGCGTGATTCGGCCTGCGTGGCCTTGAGGTCGTCGGGGTGCACGAAGGCAAAGAACGAGCGGCCGATGAGCTCGCTTTCGTCCCAGCCCAGCAGGCTCTTCCAGGCCGGGTTGACGGCATGCACTCCGCCCTCGAACCTGGCCACCAGCATCGCATCGGTCGAGAGCCGCCACATGCGGTCGCGGTCGCGCGTGCGTTCTTCGACGCGCTCTTCCAGCGTCGCGTTGAGCTGCACGAGCTGCACCTGCGCGGTCTTGTGGTCCTCGATGTCGGTGTTGGTGCCGACCCAGCGCGTGGCGCCGTCTTCGCTCACGGCTGGTAGCGCGCGCACCAGATGCCAGCGGTACACGCCATCGCGCCGACGGATGCGGAACTCGGCCTCGTAGCGTTCGCCAGTGGCGAGCGCCTGGCCCCATTGTTCGAAGACCAGCGGCAAATCGTCGGGGTGCACGATCCGCCCCCAGCCCGGGCCCACCAGTTCGGCATGAGTGAGGCCGCTGTACTCGTAGACCTGGTCGTTGAACCAGTCGAGCAGGCCATCGGCCGGCGCGGTCCACACCTGGTTGGGAATGGCCTGCGCCAGCACTCGGAACTGCGCCTCACGCTCACGCAGCGTGGCCTCGGCCGCCTTGCGCTCGGTGATGTCTTGCACCGTGCCCAGCATCTGCACCGTGCGGCCTCGCGCATCGCGCACGAACTCGGCGCCGCGGGCGATCCAGCGCAGCTCGCCGGTATCGCTGCGGCGGATGCGGTACTCGACGTTGAGCGGCGCATCGCCCGCCACGCGCTGCGCGCGCGACGACATGCGCACCACGTCTTCGGGCAGCGCGAGCGCTTCGATCTCAGCGCCGGGGTAGGTCTCGGCGACGGGCAAACCGAAGAGCGCACAGAACTCGGCCGAGACGGTCAAGACGCCTGTGGCCACATCCATCGCGAACACGCCGATGCCACCGGCCTTTTGCGCGAGGGTGAACTGGTGGTGCGTCTCCAGCAGCTCGTCTTTCGACTTGCGCAGCTCGGCTTCGCGCGCGACAAGCTGGCGCTCGGAGTGCACACGCGCCGTCGTCTCGCTGACGATGCAGAGCACGCCCGCCACGGCGCCGGCCTCATCCCGCACCGGCGAATACGAGAGGTCGAAATAGACCTTCTCCTCGAAGCCGTGGCGGTCCATGGTGAACTCGCGGTCGCGAGCCGCGAAGGTCTTGCCGGTTTCGCGCACGCGGGCCAGCAGCGGCGCCAGGTCGTGCCACATCTCGCGCCACGATTCATGGGCAGGCCGGCCCATCGCGTCGGGGTGCTTGCCGCCGATGGTCGGCGCATAGGCGTCGTTGTAGAAGGCGATGTACTCGGGGCCCCAGAACAGCACGATCTGGGCTTGCGCCGGCAGCATCAGGTCGATGGATGTCTTGAGGCTTTGCGACCACTGGTGGGCCGGGCCGAGTGCCGTGGCGCTCCAGTCGAAGCCACGCACCAGTGCGCCGGTTTCGCCACCTTCGGTCGGCCAGGGGCTGGGGGTGGTGGGTTGCTCCAAGTGGGCGCTTCGTCCTGTGGGCTGCGGGCGGTTTCGCGTGGATTGTGCAATCGATCGGCGCCCGTTCTTGCGTCAATTGACGTGCTGTTCGGCAGGCGGCGCGCGCACAAGGCAAAATTGGCGTGCCCGCGCAACCCGGCTTCACAGTGCAACGAAGGCCCGTGGCCGCCTGTATGCTGCCGGCTTCCTATGTGATGCGCCCTTTTCCCCAAGAACACATGTCTGCCGTCAACCCCGCCACACCGCCCCTGCGCGTGCTCTTCGTCGAAGACAACGACGATCTGCGCGAGATCATCGGCATCCTGCTCGAAGAAGAAGGGCTGGACGTTTGCCCCTGCGCCTCCGCCGAAGAAGCCGAAGCGCTGTTCTCGCAACGGCCTTTCGACATGGTGCTCACCGATGTGAGCCTGCCCAAGATGAGCGGCACCGAACTCGCCAAGCGCTTGCTGGCCACGGCGCCCGGCACCTGGATCGTGTTCTCGACCGGCTACTCGCTCGAACGCGGGCTGGAGACCTGGGGGCCGACGGTTCGCGTCCTGCCGAAACCTTTCGAAGTGGAAGATCTGCAGGCGTTGCTCGGTGAGATCCGGGCGGTGCGGGCATGAGCCAGCGCTCGCGGCGCCAGCTTGCACCTCTGGCCCTGTTGGCAGCGCCTATGTTGGCGCTGGCGCAGGCTTCCGGCACCGCCAAACCAGCCGCCAAGCCCCCGGTGAAAGTGTCGCCCAACGCCGCCGTGGCCGCTGCACCGGGCACGCCGGACCCGCTCGTGCGCTGCGCCGAGATCGGGCCCTCGGCCGACCGGCTTGCCTGTTACGACAAACTCGCCGGCCGCGCCGTGGCGCCACCCACGATCGAAGCCGCAGCGTCTTCGGCATCGCCGGCTTCCAAGGCATCACCGACCGCCGTGGCTGCGGCTCCCAATGCCGTGCCCAGCGCAGCGGCTGCAGCGGCCTCGGCGCCGCCCACCACGACCACGCTCGCCGCAACCGACACCAGCGCCACGCAGGCCAAGGCGGTCGCCACGCCTGGCAGCCTGATGTCGAAGTTCTGGGAGTTGGACGCCGAGGACAAGCGCGGCATCTTCAACTTCACCGGCTACAAGGCCAACTACGTTCTGCCGATGCACTTCACGACGCGCATCAACCGCTCGCCGCAATCGCCCACGCAAGCCGCCGTGGTCACGCCGGACTACCGGCATGTGGAAGCGAAGATCCAGCTCTCACTGCGGACCAAGCTCGTGCAGGGCCTGCTGTTCCCGGGCGCCGACCTGTGGGTGGCTTACACCCAGCAATCGCTCTGGCAGCTCTACAACGGTGCCGATTCGAAGCCCTTCCGCAACACCGACTACGAGCCCGAGGTGATGTATGTGGTGCCGGTGCCGGAGCAGGTTCGATACCTGCCCTTCGGCTGGCAGTGGCGCTATGCGCAACTCGCGCTGGCGCATCAATCCAACGGCCAATCGGACCCGCTCTCGCGGAGCTGGAACCGCGTGTATTTCGGCGCGGGCTTCGAGCGCGGTGACATGTCACTCACCACGCAGGTGATCCATCGCCTGAAGGAAAACATCGCGACCGACAACAACCCGGACCTCACGAGTTTCCGCGGCCGCGCCGACATCCAGTTCGGCTGGACGCCGGGCGCTGCGACCGCCTCGCTGACCTGGCGCAATTCTTTCCGCAACGGCAAGCGCGGCGCCTTCCTCTTCGAAGGCACCTACCCGGTCTACCGCGACCAGCCGAACGGCCTGCGCTGGTATGTGCAAGCCTTCAACGGCTATGGTGAAACGCTGACCGACTACAACTTTCGGCAGACGAGTGTCGGCGCGGGGCTGACCTTCCTGCAGTTCTGAAAAAAGCGCTCTGCCCTTGCGGGAAGAGCGCTTGGGTCATCAGGCCTTGGCAGGAACCGGCATCGCACGCGCAAAGTGCCGGTGCAGAACCACCGCCTTGACGAAGGCATCGGTCGCCTCGGCCATGTCACCGGTCGAGCCCTTCACCACGCCAGGATCGGCGGCGCCCGTGGGCAGCTTGTCGGAAGCACCTGCGGCCGTCAACAAGCTCGCCCCTTCACCCAGCGCGAGGATGGGCTTGCAGTGGCGATGCTGGTCCTTGATGAAGGCCAGCGCGTCGTCGCTCGCCGCGAGCGCCGCCACTGCATCGGCGCCATCGGGCAGCACCACCGCATCGAACAACACCGACGGCGCCGTCTCCATCGAGATGTCCACATGCAACGGCGTGCCGGCTGCCGTTTGCACCGCGCCGAGTTGCGCGCCCACGTAGCGCGGCACCGCGCCCTGGTCGATCAATGACGCATAGAGTGCTTGCAGTGAGGTGCCTTCGACACCCGGCGCCACGAGGATCGCGATGCGGCGGGTCTTGATCGTGCCATCACCCGGGTGTGCGAACAGCGAGAGCGCGGCCGAAGGCTCGTAAGTGGCAGCCGGTTGAGTCAGCGCCAAGGGCAGCGCGGCAGGCACTTCGACGCCCAGGCCGGCCGCCACCTTGGCCGCCAGGCCGGCATCCACATTCGCCAGCAGCGCCAGCACGCGCTCGCGGATGGCCTGCGTCTGCACGCGCGTCAGCTCGAAGCGGAAGCCGCCGACGATGTGGTCCTGCTCGACCGGGCTCTGGCTGTTGTAGAACATGGTCGCCTGCGAATAGTGGTCGGCAAACAGCTCCGGCTTGCCACGCACCTTGTCGTCGGCGACGCGTTCGGGGAAGGTCGTGAAGCCATTGCGCGCACCGGCCTGGAATGGGCAGCCGCCACCCAGCGAGTTCGGCTCGTAGGCCACGCGCCCACGCGGGATCGCTTGCCGATGCAGGCCATCGCGCTGATTGTTGTGCACCGGTGCGATCGGCGAATTGATCGGGATCTCATGAAAGTTCGCGCCGCCCAGCCGCGTGATCTGCGTGTCGAGGTAGGAATGGATGCGGCCTTGCAGCAGCGGGTCGTTCGAGAAATCGATGCCGGGCACGACGTGCGCGGTGCAAAAGGCGACCTGCTCGGTTTCGGCGAAGAAGTTGTCGGGGTTGCGGTCTAGCACCATGCGGCCGACCGGCGTGAGCGGCACCAGTTCTTCGGGCACGAGCTTGGTCGCGTCGAGCACGTCGAAGCCGAAGGTCTCGGCCTGTTCTTCGGTGAAAACCTGGAACGACAACTCCCACTCCGGGTAGGCGCCGGCTTCGATGGCTTCCCACAGATCGCGGCGGTGAAAGTCGGCATCGGCACCGGCGATCTTCACGGCTTCGTCCCAGACGAGAGAGTGCGTGCCGGCGGTCGGCGTCCAGTGGAACTTGCAGAACACCGATTCGCCTTTGGCATTGACCAGCCGGAAGGTGTGCACGCCGAAGCCATGCATCATGCGATAGCTGCGCGGGATGGCGCGGTCCGACATGGCCCACATCAGCATGTGCGCCGACTCGGGCATCAGCGAGGCGAAATCCCAGAAGGTGTCGTGCGCGCTGCCGGCTTGCGGCATGCCGTTGTGCGGCTCGGGCTTGACGGCGTGGATGAGGTCGGGGAACTTCATCGCATCCTGGATGAAGAACACCGGGATGTTGTTGCCCACCAGATCCCAGTTGCCCTGCTCGGTGTAGAACTTGACGGCGAAGCCGCGCACATC
>JAMFRW010000398.1 GCA_026224975.1 Rhodoferax sp.
TGCGGCGCCAAGGACGCGCCCTTCATCTGGGACTCGATCCTGGAGGCCGGCAAGCCGCAGGGGGTGATGGCGGCCTCGTGGTCGGCACTCGAACTGACGCGGGTCGAAGGCGGTTTGCTGTTCTACCCGTACGAAATGCCCGAGGGCGACACGACGCCGTGGGAAGTGAACATGGACTGGGCCGTCGACCTCGACAAGAAGGCCGACTACATCGGCAAGGCCGCGCTGCACAAGCTCAAGGGCCGCGAGCGCGTCAAGCAGGCCGGCATGCTGGTCAACCACCATGCCGCGGTCGAGGCCGGCACGCCGATCTTCGCCGGCAAGACCCAGGTCGGTGTCGTGACTTCGGCCTCGTACAGCCGGCTGCTGATGCAGTCGCTCGCGATGGTGCACTTGCACCCCTCGCGCACCGCCATCGGCACCGCATTGACGATAGGCAGCGGCGACAAGGCGCTCGAGGCGAGCGTTGCACGCACGCCGTTCTACGACCCGCTGCGCCTGCGCACCCACCCGGACAAGAAGCGCTAGCACCCCACCGGGTGTCCGTCGTGAGCCACCCACGGAGCGACCGCATGTCACCACCCAGCGCCGTCAGTCAACCCGCCTACCCGGCGCTCGGATGGGACGCCAGCGGCACCCAGCATGTGCTGTTCGCCGCGGCCGACGACGCCGCGCTGGCGCAGCGCCTGCTCGCCACGCCGCCGCGCGGGCCGCTGACCCTGATCCGCCTCGATCAGGGCGGCACGAACTCCGCGGGCGCAAACGATGCGACCACGCCCAGCGCCTGGTCGGTCGCGTTGCCGCCCGACGCGCAGCACAGCAGCACCGATCGCCTCACGCTCGCCTTGCAGCGTTTGCACGAGGTGCTGAGCATGGCGCACATGGGGGCCCGGCTCTACCTGGTGGGCAACGAGGATCTGCTCTGGCAGGCCTCGCGGGTAGCCGATCGCTTTGCGATTTGCGCCAACCAGGTGCGGCGTTACCGGGTCGCGACCCTGGCGCGCCCGGTGTTCTGCGTGCATTGCCGAGCACTGACCCGTGGCGTCACGACCAATGTGGTCGACTGCGGCGGCTGCGGTCGCGCCCTCTTCGTACGTAACCATTTCTCGCGCCGGCTCGGCGCCTACATGGGCTTCCAGATCGACGCCGAAGCCCCCGGGAACATCCCCGCCATGGAGGAGCTTTACCCGTGAGCATGAACCGCGCCGCGCTGCCCGCACTCGTTCATGCCGTGCGCGAACTCGCGCCCGAAATTCGCGAGTTCACCCTGGTGCCGGAGCGCGGTGGCGACTTCCCGGGCTACTCGGCCGGCAGCCACACCTTGCTGTCGCTGATGATTGCCGGGCGCAAGCACCACAACGCCTACTCGCTGCTCGGCGACCCCGGCCAGCGCGACCACTGGCGCATCGCGGTGCAGCGCCAGCGCGGCTCGCGTGGCGGCTCCGAGTGGCTGCACGCGAACGCTCGGCCCGGCCTGCGCATCGAAGTCGCGCCGCCGGTGAACCTGTTCCCGCTGGTGCGTACCGCGCGCCACCATGTGCTGGTGGCCGGCGGCATCGGCATCACACCCATCTTGTCGCAGGCGCGCGAGCTGGCCAGGCTGGGCGCCTCGTTCGAACTGCACTACGCCTATCGCGGCCCCGAGAACGGCGTCTACACCGACGAACTGACCGCGCTGGGGGCTGGCCGCATCCATCACCACGACACCGATCACGGCGCCCCGCCCGATTTCGACGTACTGCTTGCGGCCCAACCACTCGGCACGCATCTCTACATCTGCGGCCCGTTGAGCATGGTCGAGGCCTGCATGCAGGCCGGCGCACGCCAGGGCTGGCCGGCCGAGCACCTGCACAGCGAGCAATTCCTCGCGCCCGGCGGCGGCGAACCGTTCGAGGTCGAGTTGCGACGCAGCGGCAAGCGTTTCACGGTGCCCGGCGACATGTCGCTGCTCGACGCGATCGAGCAGCAAGGCGTCGAAGCGCCGTCCCTGTGCCGCGGCGGGGCCTGCGGCCAGTGCGAGCTCGAGGTGCTGGAAGCGAACGGAGCGCTGGTCCACAACGATGTCTACCTGAGCCCGACCGAGCGCGCCTCCGGCCGCAAGATCATGCCTTGCGTGTCGCGCCTGAACGGCATGTGTCTGGTGTTGAACCTCTGAGGATCATCGACGCTCGGCCCCGAATCACTGCAACGCTCCGAAAGAGAACCCTCATGGCCACCGCCTTCAAGCAGGAATCCTTCCGCGACCACTACGCGTACCAGAATTCACCGGCCGGGATCCGGCGCTTTCCGTTCCCGTTCGCCGAGGACACGTACATGTACTCGGTCAACATCGAGCCGCACGGCAACGGCTCGGTCGGCTCGCCGTTCGAGCATGTGTTCGACATCGACGAGCACTACGTCGGCGAATGCGGCGACCGCGCCATCACCCTCGCGCGTGACCCCGAGCGCTGCCAGTCGCTGCCGCACATGCTCGACGCCGAATGGGACACCCTCGAACTGCTGATGGAGTCGCTTTCGAACGACTACCCCGAGCACTTCCAGCTGCTGCGCGAGGGCAACCGCTGGACCTGGATCAACCGCCCGCTGCAGATCCGCCAGGCCTTCGTGTTCGGCGAGCCGCTGACCCTGCCACAGGGGCCGTTCGAGTACATCGCGCGCCAGGTCCAGGGCGACTTCGTGATCATGGACCACCGCGAGAACAACCTGTTCATGGACGCCGGCATCGCCACCGCGCAGGCCGACTGGTCGCTCAGTTTCGACCTCGGCATGAACTTCATGGAATGGCATGCGCCGGTGCCCCTGGCCGGCAACATGGGCATCTTCGAGCGGGCGCTGAAATTCCTGATGATGGTGCAGGTCGGCGGCCCGGTGCGTCGGCTGAACTGGACCATGACGATCAACCCGCGCCTCGACACCGCGCCCGAGACCTACCCCGAGTGGGGCCCGGATCGCGCCAGCGTGACGCCCGGCAACGTCGGCCGCAAGGTGCATCTGCGGGTCGAGGCGCAGTCGATTTTCAGGCTGCCGCGCAGCAATGCGCTGCTGTTCGGCATCCGCGGCTACCTGGCGTCGCTGGAAGAACTCGCGACCCACCCGCGCTGGGCGGCGCGCCTGCACCGCGTGCTGCGCACGCTGCCGAACGAACTGGCCGAGTACAAGGGCATCACGCGCTATCGGCCGACGGTGATCGAATGGCTGGCGGCGCATGACGACGGCCGCGAACTGGCGCTCGGCACCCAGCCCGAGTAGCCCCGGGGTGCGCTCAATTGTCGGCAACCTCGCAGCGCCCGGGGCCGAGCAGCGCGGCCTGCTGCGCCGCCTGGCGCGCCGCTTCGAACATCATGTCGACCCCGGCATAGCGGACCGCGCCGAGCGCGATGCCACAGGCCACCTCGGCGCGCAACTCGACCTCGCCGACATGCAGGGCTTGCGCAAGCGCGCGCACCAGCGCCGCGGCACGCGCCGAGACCAGCACGATCACATCATGCGCAGCGCCTGGCGGAAGGGCGGCACCGGGTTCGATATCGCTCAGCAGCACACCGAAGCGGTGGTGCCCAAGGTAGCTGACGCTCACGCCGGGGCCGCGCACCGCGGCGAAGCGGCGCGCCAGTTCGAGCAGCACGCGTTCATCGTCGTCACCGCGCGGCGCGCCCATCGGCTCAGGCCAGCCGAGTTCGATCCACAGCAGCGCGCACGGCAGGCCGTGCAGTTGCGATTGGCGCAGCACGTGGCCGGCCAACTGCTCGAACAGCGCGTGGCTCTGCAGGCCGGTGCGCGCTTCGAAGTCGGGCGCCGGCCGCAGCTCCGAGCCACCGTCCTGGCGCTGCACGATGTCGGTGATGAAGCCCTCGACCGCCAGCAGTTCGCCCTGCGCCGAAAACACCCCGCGGCCCTGCTCCCAGACCCAGCGTTGGCGGCCGTTCGCATCGGTGATGCGGTACGAGATCCGGTAGGCCTGCTGGCGCGCCAGATGGGTCTGCACCTCGGTCCAGACGAACTCGCGGTCGAGCGGGTCGACCAGGCTGCCGTACGACCGATGCTGGTTCTCGACCAGCTCATAGGGCTCGTAGCCGGTCAGCTCCAGACAGCCGTCGCTGACGAAGTGCATGGTCCAGTCACGGTCGTTGCGGGCCCGGTAGACCATGCCGGGCACATTGGCCAGCAAGGTGTTGAGGTAGCGGCGTGTCGAGCCGAGGCCTTCTTCGACACGCTTGCGATGGGTCACCTCGTTGAGCGTGCCGACCACGCCGATCAGTTCACCTTCGGGCAAGGTGCAGGCGCAGGCGCTGAGGCAGACCCAGATCACACCACCGTCGGCCGCGACGATGCGCAACTCGCCCTCGAACTGGTCGAGCCGCCCGCCGCCGATGGCGAGCAGCGAGGCCTCGGCGCCGGCGCGGTCGTCCGGGTGCACGGCGGCCACCAGCTTGACTCCCTGGCTGCGCTCGACGGTGCGGCCGGTGATGCGCTCCCAGGCCCGGCTCACATAGACGATGTTGCCGTGCACATCGGTTCTGAAAAGCGTCAGGGCGAGTTGGTCGAACACCACCGACAAGGAGTCATCGACGACCCGGCCTGTACCGCCTGCCTCGCTTGTGCCACCAGCACCCCGCGCGGCATCGAACTGGATCAGCAGCACCTCGGGTGCAGCGGGCAGGCACGAGACGCTGGCGCGAATCCTCACCAGCCCGCCGCCGGCCCCGATCAGGCGCAGCATGGCTTCGGCACCAGACGAACGCGCACCCGCCGCAGCCGTGCTCAGGCTGGCAAAGAGCAGGTGGTCGACCGGGTGCAGCAAGTTGGCAAACGGCAGGCCGACCACTTCGTCATTGCGATTGCGATAGCCCAGCAGCGACAAAAAGGCCTGGTTGGCGACCTGCACGACGGCCTGATGCACGGTCACCATCGGCGTCGAGATCCCATTGCTGAGCGATTCGGCCCACGCGAGCTGCTGGCGCTCGGCCAACGCGCCGTCACCGCGGCGGGGCCGCAGGCGCCACGGCGCGCGCATCGATCCGAGCACGGCGAGCAGCAGCGGGCCGGCCACGCCGACAATCAGCGGCACGGCATGGCCGGCGCTGCCGCCGTGCCATGATCCGATCACGATGGCGAAGAACAGACTCAGTATCCAGGCTGAAAATGCGTAAAGGGTCATGGTGATCGTTTCGTCCTTCGGGCCAGGCGTGCGTTACCCCTTGTACTCGGGCCTGTCGGCCACCCTCCTCCTCATGGCCTTGCTGGCCGGGATGAGCCTGTGGGGCAGCTTCGAGAGTCGGCAACTGGTCGCTGGCGCGGCAGATGCGTGGCTGCAGCAGTGCGTCGCGACGCCCGCCGAGCCGGCCTGTCAACAGGCCTTGTCGCAGCGGCAAGCGCTCGACCAGCAGCTCGCCGCGATGTTGTTGCTGCAAAGCCTGAGCGCGGCGTTGATCTTGATCGGCGCGCTCGTCCTTGCCTATCAGGGCTACCACGTGCTCGTGCGGCGCACGCGGGAGGCACTCGAGCTCTGCAGCGCGTCGGCGCGCGAGCGGGCGCGCGACGAACTCGGAGGCTTGGTCGAGGGCCTGGCCGAGCTGAACGCACGCCACGCCGGCTTGGCGGCCCAGAAGCGCTGGCAGCAGCAACTCGGTGCCGAACTGGCGCGCCGCAACGACTCGACCCTGCGCACCCTGCAGCAGGTCATGCGTTTGCTCAGCCGCGGCGACATCTCCGAGTTCAGTCTGCAGCGCGCGTTGCAGCTGCTCGACACCGGCCTGGGCGCGCGCACGGTCGCGCTGCGCCTGCACAGCAGCGCGCGCGAGGCCCTGGCGGCGGGCGCGGTGGTCGCCACACGCGGCGAGCCACGACTGCTGGCCAGCCTGCCCGAAGCCAACCCCGGCGCCCGCGACACCGGGCCGCGCGTGGTGCCGCCGACCGAGGCGGTGCCGGCCTACACCCTGATCCTTCCGATCAGCCTGCAGTCGCTGGCGATCGGCACCCTGGTGGCCGAGTTCACCGATTCGGCGCGCGTCGAGAACGCCCAGATCCAGCTTGCCGAGAGTTTTGCGCAGATCGCCGCGCTGGCGATCGCGAGCCTGAGCCGCAGCCAGGGCGAGCGCCGGGTGGCGCTGATGGAGGAGCGCAGCGCCATCGCCGCAGAACTGCACGATTCGCTGGCGCAGTCGCTGTCGTTCATGAAGATCCAGGTGGCGCGGCTGCAAGCCGGGCTGAAGGGTGGGAGCGGTGGCGGCGACGCGGCCCCGGCCACGGTTCACCAGGCTGCGGCCGCGTTGCGCGAGGGCTTGTCGGCGGCCTACCACGAGGTGCGTGAACTGATCGCGGCGTTTCGGGTGCGCATGGGCCCCGGCGGCCTGCGGGTGGCGCTGCAGGACGCGATCGACGAGTTCGCCCAGCGCAGCAACCTCGAGATTTTCTTCGACGATCGCATCGGCCGCTGCCAGCTCGAAGTGAACGAGGAGTTCCACACCTTGCAGCTGGTGCGCGAGGCCATCACCAATGCGGTCCGCCATGCCGGCGCCGGCCACGTCTGGGTGGCGGCCCGCTACAGCGCCGATGAGCACCACTTCAGCGTCACGGTCGATGACGATGGCAACGGCCAGGCTTCGGTGATCGCCCCGGGCGACCACTACGGTCGGCGCATCATGAGCGAGCGGGCGCAGTCGCTGCGCGGCACGCTGAACACGGCGCCGCGCGAAGGCGGCGGCAGCCGCGTGGTGCTGAGCTTCGCGCCGCAGCGCTTCCCCGGCGACGCCCCACAGCCCGACCCCGACGACGAGCCCGTACCACCATGACCACCCACGTTCTGCTGATCGACGACCACCCGCTGTTCCGCAAGGGCCTGGCCCAGCTTGTCAGCGCCGGCGCGGGCCTGGAACTGGCCGGCGACGCGAGCGACGGCGCGAGCGGCATCGTGCTCGCCCAGCGTCTCGACCCCGACCTGATCCTGATCGACTTGAACATGAAGCCGATGAACGGCATTCAGACCCTGCGCGGTCTGAAAGGCGCCGGCCTGCGCGCGCGCTGCGTGATGCTGACGGTCTCGGACGACGAGCGCAACGTGCTCGACGCGATGCGCGCCGGCGCAGACGGCTACTTGCTGAAGGACATGGAGCCCGAGGAGCTTTACGCGCAGATCAGCGTGGCCATGACCGGCGCCGTGGTCCTGGGCAGCAGCATCGCCGGCCTGCTGGCGCACGCGCTGGCCACGCCGCAAGCGACGCCGGACCTCACGCCGGAAGCCGTCGATCTGACCGGGCGCGAATGCGAGATCCTGGCGCGCGTGGCCGCCGGCCTGAGCAACAAGGAGATCGCGCGCGAACTCGGCATCTCGGACGCCACCGTCAAGGTGCACCTGAAGAACGTGCTGCGCAAGCTCAAGCTCAAGAGCCGTCTCGAAGCCGCGGTCTGGTCCTTCAAGCACCCGCAGTTCGGTGGCTCACCCGCAACGTGAGCACCGCAGCAGCGGCGCCGGTGCGGGCACCTGCCGTGGGTGCGCGCCTACCAGAGTCATGCGTCGTCGAAAGGCTGGCAGGCGATGGCCGGGGTCAGGGCCGTTCCTGCACTTCGACCCTGATCGGCAAGCCTACCGGCATCGCTTCTGCCACCCAGCCGGCCCGCAGCGCGGCGTAACACTCGGCCGCCTGCAGCGAGCAGCCGCCGCGGGTGCCATGAACCGAATGGGCATCGACGGCCAAGAGCGTCGCATCGATGGGCGCCAGGTCGGGCAGCAGTGCGACCAGGCGAAAGCGGTAGCCATCGATCCACGCCAGCTTGGCCTCGGTCGAGGTCGGCATGGTTCGGGCGCTGGACGAAGGCTCGCGAAGGCGTGACGGCTGCATGCCTCGATTGTCGCCAGCCGGGGCCACTGCAGGTACAGGCGTTGACCCTATATCGGGCGCCGGTGTTGTCCCCGCGCCAAAACGCGGTTCGCAGCCCTTCGCCAAAGCGCGGGTCGGTCAGCAGGAATCAGGTCAGCACGAAGTCGGTCGGCGTCGGATCGGCGGCCGGCACGGTCTCGCCCAGCATCTCGCGCACCGTGTTCTCGATCATGCGCGACATGGCATCGAGCGCCAGATCGTTCGGTGCCGTGCCGAACGGGTCTTCGATCTCGGCGCCGAGTGCTTCGAGGGCGAAGAAGGTGTAGGCGATGAAGGCGACGATCACCGGCGTCATCGCGCCGATCGAATCGACAAGGCCGAAGGGCAGCAGCAGGCAATAGCAGTAGATCGTGCGGTGGATGATGACGGCGTAGGTGAAGGGAATGGGCGTGCCTGCGATGCGCTCGCAGCCGCCGAGTGCCTCGCTCAAGCGGCCGAGTGGCAGTTCCATCGCCTGGGCCAAGGCGGGCTCGAGTTGCCCGGCGCGAAGACGGTCACGCAGCCACTCTCCGGCCATCAGCAGCAGCACGGCTGGCCGATAGCGGGCGGCAGCCACACGCGCGGCCTCCGCCGGCGCGAGCAGCCGGACCAGATCGGCCTGCGAGTCGCTGCCGCGCAACTGGTGGCGCAGCGCGTGCACGAAGGCGATCAGTCGCATCGCGAGCGGCTGGGCGTGCGAGGCGTCGCTGGTGAGCGTCAGCGCCTGCCGCACGAGCGCCCGGGTTTCGTTCAGCACCGCACCCCACAGCGTGCGAGCCTCCCAGTAGCGGGCGTAGCTTGTGCTGTTGCGAAAGCCGAGGAAGATCGCCAGCGTCAGGCCGATCAGGGAAAACGGCACGAAGTTGAGCGAGATCTTCCATCGGTAGATCTGGCCATGGACCAGCGCCACGACGATGGCGAGCGCCGTGGTCGCCAGGAGCTGGGGCGCGATGTCGCGCAGCACCGAACCGCGCCACACGAACAACATGCGAAACCAATGGGGGCGCGGGCGGACGATCACGGTGGGCGTTGGTCGGGTTCGAACACCGACCCATCATGCCCGAGCCTGTCGCGTGATCGCGCCCGAACCCGCGGCGCGGCGGAACGGTGCCGCCTGTCAGCGGCCCGGCCTGGCCCCGCAAAGGCTGCCGGCCGCATCCGCTTTCAAGTCGAGGGCGGCCAGTGCCTTCTGCGCCTTGGCCAGGGCCTCGCCCATGGCGCGGCGGCCGGCCGCTCCCTTGTCGAGCAGCGATTCCTGCATCTCGCCGGCCGATTGGGCGATGACTTGCGGGTTGGCGACGAGCGTGCCTCCGGGGCAGCGCACATTGCTCGTCAGCTCGACGGTGAAGACCGAGGATCCACCGGCCAGCGTGTGCGACGAAACGGAGCTGGTGACGAGTTCGGGCACCACGATGTACTGCACGCCCGCCGCGCGGATGGCTTCGACATCGTCGAACGCCTCGAGCCGGAACACACCCTCGAACAGGTTGCCCAGCAATTGGCGGTAGCCGGCCTCGATGTCGCGGTAAGGGAAGTAGCTGCCGCCATCGCCGATGGCCTTGATCTCGCTCTGGCGGTAGGCGTTGGGGATGAGAACACCGACGATCGCCTTGCTCCTGGGCGGCGCGTCGGGCTCGCGTCGGAGCTGGCTGGTGTCGGGCGCGACCACGAAGGGCTGCGATGCGCAGCCGGCGAGCGTGAACCCGGTCGACGTCATGACCAAAGTTGCGAGAGCGATGGATCGGATGCAGTGCATGGCTTGTCTTTCGGGGTCAAGCGGAGAACATCAGGCAGCCAACAAGTGTGGGCCGACGTCGGTCAGCGTGCGGTCGCGGCCCTGCGCCTTGGCGCGGTACAAGGTCGCGTCGGCACGCCGCAGGATCGCCTCCAGCGTGTCTGCGGGCGAAAGCCGCATGGCGATGCCGGCGCTGTAGGTCAGTTCGAAGCCCAGCTCGCGCGTGGCCGTGTGGGCCATGTGCTGGCGCAGCCGATGGTCGAAGGCGACGGCCGCGGCGCTGTCGGCGTGGTTCATCAGCACGCAGAATTCCTCGCCGCCGTAGCGGCCCACCAGATCGCCGGTTCGCACCGAGCGCTGCAAGGCCCTCGCCACGCTCTGCAGCGCGCGGTCACCGGCTTCGTGGCCGCGGGTGTCGTTGATCTGCTTGAAGTGGTCGAGGTCGATCATCAGCACGGCCAGCGGATGGTCGTAGCGCACGCTCACCGCCATCTCGGTCTGCGCATGCGCAAGCCAGGCCCGGCGGTTGAACACACCAGTGAGCCCATCGAGCGAGGCCAGTCGCTCCAGCGCACGCGCAGCCTCGTCGCGGTGCGCCAGCAGGATGCCGACCAGCGAGAGCACGGTGGTCGCATTGGCAATCACCACGAAGGCGTAGTTGACCGGGTGCGGAAAGAAGAAGCTCGGGAAACTCTCGGGATAAAAACCGCCGAGGGTGCCGCGCCAGGCGGTGACGACCATCTGCCCCGTCAGGCTCACGACCAGCACCCAGCGCCAGCGGCCCACCGGCTGCGCGGGTTGGCGAATCAGCACTGCCGCGACCATCACCATCTGCAGCGCGAGCAGCCCATTCGCCCATGCCACGCGGAACTGGTAGTTCGAAAAGCCGAGCGCATAACCGAGGGTCATGACCACCGCGATGAACAGTGGCCAGCGGTCCGAGGCGGCTCGCCCGCACCACAAATCGAAGGCTGTGCCGAGCAACACCAGGCTGCCGGAGATGCAAGCCATCGAGGCCGACGACAACAACCGGTCGGCCCAGCCGCCGCTGTCCATCTGGCCGGACAGCAGCAGCAATCCCCAGCCGGCCGCGTGCAGGACCACGCCCCATTGCGCGCGGCGCGCGGCCTCGTTCACGCGGCCCATGACCAGGGGCAGCGCGATCGCCATGGTGAAAAGATTGATCGTCAGGGCGGCAAGAAGCGCGGCGATGTGGTTCTGCATGCAGGAGGTCGCAATGCCTCTCTCGGGTTGGCGGGCGCGGTTGACCGGTATCTTCAGCCGGCTAGCATGACGAGATCGCTGCTCCGCGCCACGGCGGCAAGATCGGCGCGTGTTGCTGAGGCGAAGCCGGAAGCGTTCGGCATTTTTGAGGGCTCTCTGGTCGTCGATCGGCCGTGCATCGTAGGCGCGCACGGGTGGCTGCCTGACAGGACGGCAGATGGCTCTTTGTCGGCCATTTGGCCTTCGTATGAAGCTTGCAACCAATAACTTTCTGGTATTGCCGATTACACCAATTATAAATGATATAAACATTCATATATGGCAAGTTAGTTGCCAATTCAATTGCACATTCATGCGGATTTCTCTGGAGACATCACATGTCGAACGATGACAAGAACAACAACGCGGGGCGCGAAGACCCACCCACCCCGACCGGCATGCGCAAGGGCCTGACGAGTTACGGCGACAAGGGCTTCTCGCTCTTTCTGCGCAAGGCTTTCATCAAGGGCGCCGGCTACACCGATGCGGCACTCGACCGCCCGGTCATCGCCATTGCCGATACCGGCAGCGACTACAACCCCTGCCACGGCAACGCGCCGCAACTGGTCGAGGCCGTCAAGCGCGGCGTCATGCTCGCGGGCGGGCTGCCGATGGCCTTCCCCACCATCTCGGTCCACGAGAGCTTTGCGGCGCCGACCAGCATGTTCCTGCGCAACCTCATGTCCATCGACACCGAGGAGATGATCCGCGCGCAGCCCATGGATGCCATCGTCTTGATCGGCGGCTGCGACAAGACGGTGCCGGCGCAACTGATGGGCGCGGCCTCGGCCAACATCCCGACCATCCAGCTCATCACCGGCTCCATGCTCACCGGCTCGCACCGCGGCGAGCGCGTCGGCGCCTGCACCGATTGCCGGCGCTACTGGGGCAAGTTCAGGGCCGGCGAGATCGATGCCGACGAAGTGGCCGATGTGAACAACCAGTTGGTGGCGAGCGTGGGCACCTGCTCGGTGATGGGAACCGCCAGCACCATGGCCTGCATCGCCGAAGCGCTCGGCATGACCATGCCCGGCGGCGCCTCGCCCCCGGCTGTCACCGCAGACCGCATCCGCATCGCCGAGCAAACCGGCGCGCAAGCGGTGCAGATGGCGCGCGACAAGCTGACCATCGACAAGATCCTCACGCCTGCCGCCTTCGAGAACGCCATGCGCGTGCTGCTCGCCATCGGCGGCTCGACCAACGGCATCGTGCACTTGACCGCGATTGCCGGCCGCGTCGGGCTGGAGATCGACCTGCCCGCGCTAGACCGCATGGGCCGCGAGACGCCGGTGCTGCTGGACTTGAAGCCCTCCGGCCAGCACTACATGGAAGACTTCCACCACGCCGGCGGCATGGCGACGCTGCTGCGAGAGTTGAAGCCGCTGCTGCGCCTGGAGGCCATGACCGTCACCGGCCGCACGCTGGGCGAAGAGATAGACCGCGCCGGCCCGGGCTTCACGCAGCACGTGGTGCGCAGCATCGCCGACCCGATCTACCCGCAAGGCGGCATCGCCGTGCTGCAAGGCAACCTGGCACCCGGCGGCGCGATCATCAAACAATCGGCGGCGAGCGCCGAACTGATGGAGCACGAAGGCCGCGCGGTCGTCTTCGAGAACGCACAAGACCTGGCCGAACGCATCGATTCGGATGCGCTGGACGTGACCGCGCAAGACATCCTCGTGCTCAAGAACATCGGCCCCAAGGGCGCGCCCGGCATGCCGGAGGCCGGCTACATCCCGATCCCGATGAAGCTCGCGCGGGCCGGCGTGAAAGACATCGTGCGCATCTCCGACGGCCGCATGAGCGGGACAGCCTACGGCACCATCGTGCTTCACGTGACGCCCGAATCCGCCATCGGCGGGCCGCTGGCCCATGTGCGCAACGGCGACCGGATTCGGCTGAGCGTGAAGAACCGGGAGATTGCGCTGCTGGTGTCTGCTGACGAGTTGGCGCAGCGGGCGCGTGACAACCCGGTCATTGAACCGACTGCCGATCGGGGTTACCGCAAGCTCTTTCTGCAGACGGTCACGCAGGCGGATCAGGGGGTGGATTTCGACTTCATGCGGGCGGCGGTGATGGTGGGGAAGGTGCCTGGGGCCGCGGCGGACCGTGCGAAGGATTGACTAACCGAGCTTCTGCTCCAAGTACCCAACTCGCACTTCTCGCCCCGGAAACCGGTAAAGAAGCTTCTATCCTTGATCGTTGGCTTTTTGGGTCATTCGTAGTGCGACCACATGCGCAGTACACGCACGGTGCGTTCCTTCTTGAATACTTCGTAGACGAGGCGGTGCTGGATGTTGATTCGGCGCGAGTAGGCGCCGTCGAGATCGCCTACGAGCTTCTCGTAGGCCGGTGGATTCTGAAATGGATCGACGGCCAGGACCGCGAGTAGTTCTTCGGCATTCGCCTTCAGCCCGGCCGCCGAGAGCTTCTTGGCGTCTTTCAGCGCATGCTTGGCAAAGACGACGGTCCACTTCACCAGGCAACTGCCTTTGCACTCTTGCCCAGGGGTTCAGCCATCCCCTTCTTGATGGACTCACGCATGCCCGGAACCGACAGGAGGTAAAGCGTCTCTTGGATAGCCTGCCAATCCTCGGCCGCAACCAAGACTGCGCTACTGCGCTTGCCGGAAATCAAGATGGGCTGATGGGATTCAGAAGTCTGGTCGATCAGTCGATACAGATCGGCGCGCGCCTCGCTGGCGGTGATGGGTGTGATCATGGTGCTCTCCTATTGCCTTGCAGCGTACGTTAAAACGTACATAAAATCAACAATGATGGGCGGAGGCCGAGAGACGCCTATCGTTTGACATGAACGCGCCGGAGCCGGCTAGGCCCACGCAACGGAACATGAAACTGGGAAGTGGAGTGGGCCAAGCCGGTGGAGGTCCGCTCGTTGGAAGAGTTAGGCCACAACGCTATTGAAGCTTGAGTTGACTGAGTTTGCACAGCACTATCAAATTCGTCAAAACCGGCGCGTCGACTCTATCTGCGCTTCGGGCTCCGAGCCTACCGCCCCCGTTGCGCGAGCGCATCCGATCGAAGAACTACAACCATCGAACCCAATAGCCCTATATCTCCCGCGCCGCGATCGTGTACCTGAACTGATCCGGGTCCAGCGGGTCATACCGCCCATTCGCGTTCTCAGCCTGCGGGTACATGAAGAAGCCGAGCTTGCCGAACTTGGCGCCGGGCAGTGCCACGTCGTGCGCGTTGTTGAAGGCCATCCAGTTGCCCTCCCAGCTGCCGAAGAGCGCCCGCTCGACCGGTGCGACCAGGGGGTTCTGCGTGTCCTTGATCCACGTCGGCGTTTCCAGCCGCATGACCTTGCCGACGTCGGCCGGGTCCATCGCGACCCAGCCGTGGCGCTTCAGGAAGACCTCGGCGCGGCAGTGCTGCGCGCCTTGCAGCTTGGCGGGGTTGCCGCCGAGCTCGCGGTAGCCGAAGGCCGAGGGCACGAGGCGGATGCCATAGAGATCACGCGCCGGAATGCCGACCGAGCGGCACAAGCCGACGAAGAGGCCGTTGATGTCGCCACATTTGCCGCCGAAGTTGGCGGTCTCCAGCATCGTCTTGATGTCGCCGACGCCGCAGCCGCGCACCTTGGGCTCGCGGTAGGTGTGCGAGACCACCCAGTCGTAGATGCGGCGGACCTTGTCTTCGTCGCTCTTCGCGTCGCCGATGGCCTCGCGCGCGGTGGCCAGCACGATGCCGTCGGTGGGCATGAGTTCGGTCGGCGCGGTCCAGCCGCGCAGGGTGTCCGCGTCTTCGGTGGCGGGCGTGGCGCGCTTCCAGTCGACGGCACGGCTGCGGGTGCGCACGCTGCTGGTCACGCTGAGTTGCGGCGCGCTTGATGCCGAGCCATCGAACTCGGCATACAGCATCTGCGCGCCGTAGCGTTCGTCGGAAGCCACGCGCGCGCTCTTGGCATTGCCCGACCAGCGATGGCCCAGGCTCTGCTGAAATTCACGGTCGACCGAGGGCAGCGGCAGCCACACTTTCGTGGGCCCCTTGGCATCGAGCACTTCGACGCTGGTCGTCACCTCGAAGCTGCGCCACGCGCCGGGTCGCGGTGCGAACACGCGCTCCGTTGTTGACGGCGCTGCAGTGGCTGGTGCAGAGGCGGCTTGCGCCCATGCAGACAACGGCGACGCCGCACCCGCCAGCGCCGCGGCGCCCATTGCGATCACATCGCGTCGATTCATATCCGGCATCATCGAGTCCTTGTCATTCGAACAACCGCGGATTATCGAGCCACACCGATGAACTCTCCTGCTGCCCTTCCCCTTCATCCGCGCCTGACATCGCTCTCACACGGCGGCGGCTGCGGCTGCAAGATCGCCCCGGGCGTGCTGCGCGAGATATTGAAGAACACCAACCGCATGCCGATCCCGCCGCAGTTGCTGGTGGGCATCGAGACCTCGGACGACGCGGCCGTCTACCAGCTCACCGACGACATCGCGCTCATCGCGACCACCGACTTCTTCATGCCCATCGTCGACGACCCGTTCGACTTCGGCCGCATCGCCGCCACCAACGCGATCAGCGATGTTTACGCCATGGGCGGCAAACCCATCATGGCGCTCGCGCTCGTCGGTATGCCGATCAATGTGTTGCCGGTGGAGGTGATCGGCAGGATCCTCGAAGGCGGTGAATCGGTCTGCGCGCTGGCCGGCATTCCGATCGCGGGCGGGCACACCATCGATTCGGTCGAGCCGATCTACGGGCTGGTGGTGCTGGGCGTTATCCACCCGAAACGCGTCAAACGAAATGCAGATGCGAGGCCCGGCCACCGGCTGGTGCTGGGCAAGCCGATCGGCGTGGGCGTGCTTTCGGCGGCGTTGAAGAAGGATGCGCTCTCGGCCGACGGCTATGCACAAATGATCGGCGCCACGACCCGACTGAACACGCCCGGCCCTGACCTCGCGGCCATGGACGGCGTGCATGCGCTGACCGACGTGACGGGCTTCGGCCTCGCCGGTCATTCGTTGGAAATCGCACGTGGTGCCAAAGCCGGCATCGCGATCGACTGGGCGCGCGTGCCGCTCTTGCCCGGTGTGCGCGAGCTGGCACTGCAAGGCATGGTGACCGGCGCCTCGGCGCGCAACTGGGCGGGGTACGGCGGCGAAGTGCGCCTGCCCGAAGGCTTTGCGGCCGTCGACCAGAGCCTGCTCAGCGACCCGCAAACCAGCGGCGGCTTGCTGGTGAGTTGCGCGCCGGAGGCAGTGGCGGATGTGCTGGCGGTGTTCCACCGCCATGGCTTCGAGGATGCGGCGGAGATCGGTGAAGTGCTGAGCGAGGGCGACGGCGCGGTGCGCCTCGAGATACGGTAAGGAGCGCGCTGAATGATGCGCCAAAAGACGCGTTGACCGACGACACAAGAGACGCGCAAAAAGACGCGCCGGTCACCCCGCCAGCATTGCCTCGGCCACGGCCGCGATGCCGGCCTCCGACAAGTCCTCCGCCGCCACCACGCGCCGCTGCGCCCATTCATCGAAGTGGTTCGCTTGCGAGCGCCGGTAGTGCGGGTCGTAGTGCAGCGACATCAGCTCCGCAAACAAGGGCGGCAAGTCACCCGCCAATGCCCAAGCCTGCCAGCGCGCCACCGTCTCCTTGCCCTGCAACTCCTTGAGCATGCCGAGCTTCTGGCTCAAGCCTTCGCGGTCGTCGCCGAGGTAGGCGTAATCGCGCAGCAGGTAGGCGAGCCGCGCTTCCGACGTGGCGGCCACTTCGATGCAAGGGCTGGCGCGCATGCGGGCCACGAGCGGGATCGGCAGCGCGACGCGGCCGATGCGGGCGCTCTCGCCTTCCACGTAAACCGGCCGCGCGACATCGACCGCGCCCAGCACCTCGGCAATCCGCGTCTCGAACTGCTTTTGCGATGGCTGCGCCACGCCCGGCAAGGCGCCGAGCAGCGAGCCCTTGTGGCTGGCGCAATGTTCGAGGTCCAGCACCTGCGCGCCGCGCGAGCGCAAGGCTTCGAGCACACGCGTCTTGGCGCTGCCGGTCGCACCACACACCACGCGCCATTGCACGCGTGGCACCACCTCTTCGATCACCGCCATCACATGCCGGCGATAACTCTTGTAGCCGCCAGCCAATTGCTGCGCATCCCAGCCGACCATGCGCAGCCAGGTCACCATCGAAGCGCTGCGCAGGCCGCCGCGCCAGCAATAGACCACAGGCTTCCAGTCGTGCGGCCGGTCCGAAAACTGCTCGCGCAGATGCTTGGCAAGGTTGGCCGCCACCATGCCGCCGCCGAGCCGCCGCGCCTCGAAAGCGCCGGTCTGCTTGTAGAGCGTGCCGATGATGCGGCGCTCGTCATCGTCGAGCACCGGGCAGTTGATGGCACCGGGGATGTGGTCGAGCGCGAACTCGGCCGGCGAGCGGGCGTCGATCACCGTGTCGAACGAGGGCAGGTCGGGCACACGGGTAGGAGCGCGCTGGGTCATCGGCGCATTATCGCGACCGGTTCGTCGCTTTCGACGATGACCGGCCGCCCCGCCACTCCATAAGATTCGCCGCCCGAACGGGCGACAACAAAAACTGGAGCACGCAAGATGGTCATGGTCTCGAAACGCAAATTCGCCGGCACGCTGGCGGCACTCGGTGGCATCGCCTGGCTGCCTTCGGCTTTTGCGCAGAAGAAGTACGACACCGGCGCCAGCGATACCGAGATCAGAATAGGCCACATCGTGCCCTACTCCGGCCCTGTCTCGGCCTACGGCACCATCGGCAAGACCATCGCCGCCTACTTCGAGAAAATCAATGCCGAAGGCGGCGTGAGCGGCCGCAAGCTGGTGCTGCTCTCGATGGACGATGGCTACAGCCCGGCCAAGACGGTGGAGCAAACCCGCAAGCTGGTCGAGCAAGATGAAGTGCTGATGATCTTCGGCGCGCTGGGCACCGCGCACAACGCGGCGATCCAGAAGTACATGAACGCGAAGAAGGTGCCGCAGCTCTTCGTGGCGACGGGTGCGAGCCGCTTCGGCGACCCGAAGAACTTCCCCTGGACCATGTGCTGGCAGCCGACCTACCAGACCGAAGGCCGCATCTACGCCGAGCACATCCTGGCGACCAAGCCGAATGCCAAGGTCGCCATCCTGATGCAGAACGACGACTTCGGCAAAGACAACCTCAAGGGCTTCATGGACCGGCTCGGCGACAAGGCCAAGACCATGGTCGTGGCGCAGGCGACCTATGAAGTCACCGACCCGACGGTAGACAGCCAGCTCATCACACTCAAGGGCTCGGGCGCCGATGTGTTCTACAACATCGCCACGCCCA
>JAMFRW010000399.1 GCA_026224975.1 Rhodoferax sp.
CAGCGCCACCTGCAGCACGGTGCGCCAGCTCAGGCCGCTCCGCACCTCCACCATCAGCCAGCGCGCGCGCAGCGCGGCCATCTCGCTTTCGTTGATGGCTTCCAGCCCGCTGCGCAGCACGCGCGTCAGCTCGGGGGAGCGGCGCGGCACGGCCAGGAAGAGTTCGCTGTCGCCATCGCGCACCGTGCCGGTGATGCGCAGCTGGCCGGCAAAGCGCGTCTGGATCAGCTCGTTGATCACCTGGATGTTGCCCAGCGCCACATCCGCCGCGCCTTCGGCCACGGCGGCCAGCACCTGGTCTTGGCGGTCGAGTTCGATCAGGGTGATGCCGGGGTGGCGCGCGCGCAGTTCGGGGATCAGGAAGTGATCGTGCAGCAGCGCCAGCCGGCGCAGGCCGATCTCGTGGGTTTCGGTGATGAGCGAGCGGTCGTCGTCACGCATGACGAAGGCCGTGGGCACGCTGATAAAGGGGCCGACGAAGTCGTAGTCGGCACGCCGCTGCGCCGCCCGCGCCATGCCGACGATCACGTCCAGCCCGCCGCTCGCGCCCTTGGCATACACCTCCGAAAAGCTGCCGCCCACTTCCTGCTCCACTTCCAGGCCGGCCTTGCGCGCCGCGAGCGCCAGCACCTCGGCGCCCAGCCCGCGAAAATCGCCCAGCGGCCCGCGCATGGTGATGGGCGCAAAGCTCGCGTCGTAGCCCACGCGGATGCGCCCGTTGGCCTGCACCCAGGCTCGCTCGGCCGGGCTCAGCTCGGCGGTGAGCGTGGGCAGGCGCAGGGCGGTCGAGCCGGTGGGCAGCCAGCGCTCGGCGAGCTTGGAGCGGTCGGCCTGGCTCACCGAGGCGATGGCCTTGTCGAGAATGGCCGCGAGCAGCGGCAGGTCGCGCCGCACCGCGGGGCCCAGCGGCGTGGCACTCGGGCCCAGGTTCATGCGCAGCTCGATGTTGGCGAGCAACGCTTTTTCCACGTGGTAGACGATCACGTGCTGGTAGCCGATGAACATGTCGGCCTGGCCGCTGGCCACCGCACGCAGGGCCGATTCGGCGTCGGCATAGGGCACGAGCTGCGCCTCGGGGTAGCGCTCGCGCACCAGCGCCTCGATGCCTGGGCCTTGCTCGACCGCCACGCGGCGCCCACCGAAGTTGGCCGTGGCTGACACATCCGGCACATCGCGCCGCGCCGCCATCACCAGGTTGGTGATGAAGGCTGGCCGCGGAAAGCTCGCGAAGTCGCGCTGCGGGCCGGTCGGCGTGGTGAATGGCGTGAAGTCGATCTCACCACGTTTCAACGCGACCATCGTCTCGCCGAAAGAGGGGAATTGTTCGAACTCGAAGCGAAGGCCCGTGCGCTGCGCCCAAAGGTCCAACATTTCGACCGCAAAGCCGTGCGGCTGCGCGCGGCCGGCATCGAAAAAATAATACGGCGGGAACTCGCGCGAGAGGCCGACCTTGACGACCGGGTGCTCGGAGATCCAGGCGCGTTCGGCGGCGGTGAGCGCGATCGGTGTCGGCGCAGGCGATTGAGTCAGTATTTGTGCCTGCTGTGCCAACGCCGCGGCACAGCAGAGCCACAACCCCCACACCGCGAGCATCCGCGCCAGCCATCTCCCCATGCCCGAACTCCCTGTCTGATCGGGAGGGACTCTAGCGCGTAACAAGCTGATTCATAGGTGGAGATTGCGGCCGGCGCGCCGCATGCGTGGCTCGTACGCGTCGGCGGCTACATGCTCCGCCGATACTGCCCGCCCACCTCGAAGAGCGCCGACGTGATCTGCCCCAGCGAGCAGCAGCGCACCGCTTCCATCAGCACCTCGAACACATTGCGGTTGTCGATCACGGCTTGCTGAAGGCGCTTCAACATCGCGGGTGATTCGGCGGCGTGCAGCGCGTGGAAGTCGGCCAGGCGCTTGAGCTGGCTCTGCTTTTCGTCGTCGGTCGACCGCGCGAGTTCCAGCGTGTCGACCACCGGCTCGCCGTGGGGGTTGCGGAAGGTGTTGACGCCGACGATGGGGTACTCGCCGGTGTGCTTGAGCATCTCGTAATGCATGCTCTCTTCCTGGATCTTGCCGCGCTGGTAGCCGGTTTCCATGGCGCCCAGCACCCCGCCGCGCTCGGCGATCTTTTCGAACTCGGCCAGCACCGCCTCTTCGACGATCTCGGTCAGCTCGTCGACGATGAAGGCGCCCTGGTTCGGGTTCTCGTTCTTCGCCAGGCCCCACTCGCGGTTGATGATCAACTGGATCGCCATCGCGCGGCGCACGCTGTCTTCGGTCGGCGTGGTGATGGCCTCGTCGAAGGCATTGGTGTGCAGCGAGTTGCAGTTGTCGTAGATCGCGATCAGCGCCTGCAGGGTGGTGCGGATGTCGTTGAACTGGATCTCCTGCGCGTGCAGTGAACGGCCGCTGGTCTGCACGTGGTACTTGAGCTTCTGGCTGCGCTCGTTGGCACCGTAACGGTCGCGCATGGCCACGGCCCAGATGCGTCGCGCCACGCGGCCGAGCACGGTGTATTCCGGGTCCATGCCGTTGCTGAAGAAGAAGCTCAGGTTGGGCGCGAAATCATCGATGTGCATGCCGCGCGCCAGATACGCCTCCACGAACGTGAAGCCGTTGCTCAGCGTGAAGGCCAATTGGCTGATCGGGTTGGCGCCAGCTTCGGCGATGTGATAGCCGCTGATGCTCACCGAGTAGAAGTTGCGCACCTTGTGCTGCACGAAGTACTCGGCGATGTCGCCCATCACCTTCAAGCTGAACTCGGTCGAGAAGATGCAGGTGTTCTGGCCCTGGTCTTCTTTCAGAATGTCGGCCTGCACCGTGCCGCGCACGTTCTCCTTCGTCCAAGCGGTGATCTTGTGCGCTTCGTCGGCGGTGGGCTCGCGGCCGTTGTCGGCCACGAACTTGGCCAGGTTCTGGTCGATCGCGGTGTTCATGAACATGGCCAGGATCGACGGCGCCGGGCCGTTGATCGTCATGCTCACGCTCGTAGCAGGGTTGGTCAGGTCGAAGCCGCTGTAGAGCACCTTCATGTCGTCCAGCGTGGCGATGCTCACGCCCGAGTTGCCGACCTTGCCGTAGATGTCGGGCCGCACCGCCGGGTCGTTACCGTAGAGCGTGACGCTGTCGAAGGCCGTGCTGAGCCGCTTGGCCGCCATGCCCGAACTCAAGAGCTTGAAGCGGGTGTTGGTGCGGAAAGCATCGCCTTCACCGGCGAACATGCGGGTCGGGTCTTCGCCCTCGCGCTTGAAGGCAAAGGTGCCGGCGGTGTAGGGGAAGGAGCCGGGCACGTTGTCGAGCAGCAGCCACTTGAGCAGTTCGCCATGGTCTTCGTAGGCCGGCAGCGCCACCTTGCGAACCTTGGTGCCGGAGAGCGATGTGTAGACCAGTTCGGTGCGGATTTCCTTGTCACGGATCTTCACCACGTATTCGTCGCCGGCGTAGGCCTTCTGCATCTGCGGCCACATGGTCAGCAGCTTTTTGGCTTCGGGCAACTGGCGCGCTTCGCGTTGCTCGGCGAGGTTGACCACGGCTTCGGCGGCACGCGAGCGGTCGGGCTTGCCGACCTCGAGCATGCTGGCGCTGGCACGCAGTTGCTGGATCTCGCGCGCCAGCGTGGCCTGGTCTCGCGCCTGCTTCTTGTAGCCGCGAACCGTGTCGGCGATGTCGGCCAGGTAACGCGAGCGCGCGCCAGGCACGATGGGCACCTGGTGCGTGCTGTGGCGCGTGGCGGCAATCGGCAGGGTGCTCTCGCCGACCTTCATGCCGAGCGCTTCGAGCCTCGGCAGCAGGGCCTGGTAGAGCGCCGTCACGCCGTCGTCGTTGAAGCGGCTCGCCATCGTGCCGAACACCGGCATCTGGTCGGGCCGCTTGCCGAACGCCTCGCGGTTGCGCTGCACCTGCTTGGCGACGTCGCGCAGCGCATCGGCCGCGCCCTTGCGGTCGAACTTGTTGATCGCCACGAACGCGGCGAAGTCGAGCATGTCGATCTTCTCGAGCTGGCTCGCGGCGCCGAATTCGGGCGTCATCACATACATCGGCACGTCAACCAGCGGCACG
>JAMFRW010000400.1 GCA_026224975.1 Rhodoferax sp.
CACCCCGCTCGGGCTGAGCCTGTCGAAGCCTGCCGCCCCTCGCTCAGGCTGAGCCTGCCGAAGCCCGCGCCCGAAGCGCTCCCTCAGCGCCCCGCCTTCTCATCCGCCGCAATCGCCCGCCGCTGCGCTTCCACATCACGCAGCCGCGAATCGATCACCGAGGCGTCGATGAAGTCGACCGAACTGCTTTCGCGCGCACGCCGCTGCCCGGCGCGCAACCGTTCGGCAGCCCCGCTCAAATCACCCAATGCATAGCGCGATTCCGCATCGGCGCGGATGGCCCGCAACGGCTGCGATTGACGCTGCCAGAGCTGGCTGAGCAGTGTCCAGGCCATCGAATCGTTGGGGTAGAGCGCGACCCAGGTTTGCAGGTCGGATGCCTCCTGGCGCATCACCGCGTCGTCGGCTGGGCCAGCGAGCGCGATCTGCGCGGCGAACAGCGTGACGGGGCGCGAGGCGTCCTTGTTCAAGCTCTTCGAAAGATAGGGCTGCAGCGCGCTCGCGGCCTTGGCGGTGTCGCCGCGGGCCAGCAGCGATTGCACGTTGAGCAGCGCCACCGCGCGCTCGGCGCGCGCATCGCTGCGCGGGTTGCCGCGGACGATGCCGAGCGCATAGGCGATGGAGGCATCGGCGCGCGGCCAATCGCGCAGCAGCGTGGAGGCCAGGCCGCTTTCGTAGGCGCCAAGCAGCTTGTCGGGCACGGCGGTCGCCAGGTTGCGCTCGGTGTCGAGTGCTTGCCAGCGGCGCAGCGCGTCGACGCGGGTGTCCATCAGAACGCGAGCGCGGGCCTGCGCGGCGGTGTGTTCGAGCACGCTCACAGGCGCGACCGGCGGCGCGGTGCCCAGGCGCGCGCGGGCCTCGCCGATGCGTTCGCTGGTGAGCGGGTGGCTGCGCAGGTAGGGGAAGCCGCCGCTGTCGTTGAGGCGCGAGTTCTGGTCGAGTTTCTCGAACATCGCCGCCATGCCGCCCGGCGCAAAGCCCGCGCCCGACATCACCGCGAAGCCGACGCGATCGGCCTCGCGCTCCATGTCGCGCGAGAAGTTGAGCTGGCCCTGCACCGCGAGCGCCTGCGAGCCGGCGATCGCCGCCTGCGCGCCATCGGCACCGCCGGATCGGCTGGCCGCCAGGATGCCGAGGATCAGCCCGGCGATGCTGACCAGCGATTGGCGCTTGCTGTTGCCGATGCTGCGCGCGATGTGGCGCTGCGTCACGTGCGACATCTCGTGCGCCAGCACCGAGGCCAGTTCGTCGCGCGTGGCTGTCATCGCGATCAGGCCGAGGTGCACGCCCACATATCCGCCGGGCAGCGCGAAGGCGTTGACGCTCGGGTCGCGCACGAGAAAGGGTTCCCACGCAAAGCGCTGGTCGATGTCGCTGCTGATGTTGCCGCGGGCGCGGGCTTGGGCGACGAGCGGCTGCCAGATCGTCTGCAGGTATTCGAGCAGGATGGGGTCGTCGATGTAGTCGGGGTCGACACGTATCTCGCGCAGGATCTCGTCGCCGATCTTGCGTTCGGTGCCCACGCTGAAGTCTTCCGACGACGAATCTCCCAACGAGGGCAGGCCGTTGCGTTCGGTCGCCGGCTCCTGCGCCCGTGCCGGCGCCACCGGCACGATCAGCGCGAGCGCGCAGGCCGCGGCGCACAGGCGGTCACGCCAGCGCGGGCGAACCGACGACGCGAACCCTGGCGACAAGGCGGGCCGGGAGGCGGGAAGAGGGGCAGAAGCAGTCAATGCGGGCGACAGAGTGGCAAGCCGGTGAGAGCGCGCCGGGCGCGTCGAGTTCACGATGATCCGGCCTATGATGCCCGACGAACGTTTCCCCGGTGTGTTTCATGACCTCTGCGCTGACCCACTTCGACACCCACGGCCAGGCCCACATGGTCGATGTGTCGGCCAAACTGGAAACCCACCGCATCGCGCGGGCGAGCGGCGTGATCCGCATGATGCCGGCCACGCTCGCGCTGATCGAAGGCGGCACGGCGAAGAAGGGTGACGTGATCGGCGTGGCGCGCATCGCCGCGATACAGGCCGCCAAACGCACCTCGGAGCTGATCCCGCTCTGCCACCCGCTGCCGATCACGCGCGTGACGGTGGAGTTCGAGACCGATGCCGCCAGCAGCAGCGTGCGCTGCACGGCGCAGGTGGAAACGCTGGGCCGCACCGGCGTCGAGATGGAAGCGCTGACCGCGGTGCAGATCGGCCTGCTCACCGTCTACGACATGTGCAAGGCGGCCGACCGTGGCATGGTGATGGGCGAGATCCGCGTGCTGGAGAAACACGGGGGCAAATCGGGGGATTGGTCGGCGCCCTGAAGAGTTTTCGGCAAATGCGGCGTCAGGGCCGCTCGAACGCGCGGTAGTCCACATCGGTAGCCGGCGGCGTGCACTGGAACGGCAGCTTTCCATCTGCGCGCTTGGACTTGGCCGGCGCATCGCATTCGTCGAAAAACGCCTTCGAGGCACTGTTGCGGAACTCGCGCAGGCGCTGCGCGATCTGGCGGGCGCGCTCGGTATCGCCGGCTTCGTCGAAGGCCTTGGCCCAGGCCATCATCAGGCGTGTGTCGAGCAGGTAGTGCGAGGCCGAATCGAACGATCGCATGGTGTCGGCGGGGCGCTCGGCCGTGGTGGCAGCGGCGTATTCGGCATGGTGGGCGAAGAGCACGCTGTGGCGGCCGGACTCGATGCGGTCGGCCAGCGGCACCGAGTCTTCCAGCGGCGAGAAGATGACGACGACGCGCAGGTAGTCGACCAGTGAGAGCAGGCCGGCGCACATCAGCAGCATGGCGCCGAGGAACAGCGGGCGTGAGGTGCCCGGGCGCGTGGTTGCGGCGGGCGCTGAGGTGGCGCCGCCCAGGCAAAGGCCGAACGCAAACGCCGTCGGCAACAGGAAGTAGGCGTACCACAGCGGGTATTCAAGCAGGCTGTGCACCACGACCATCAGCACCATCACGAACGCGGCGCGCAGCATCGGCGTTGTTTCGTCGGCGTTCTCGTCGCTGGCGCTCTGATCGCTGCCAGTCCGGTCGACGCTTTGCCCACGCGACGCCCCCAAAAACGCGCCAGCGAAAGCACGCCAAAGCGCCCACAACATCAGCCCCAGCACCAACGCCGCCAGCGGCAAGCCAAGCTCCACGGCAAACTGCAAGGGCAGGTTGTGGGTGTGGTCGAAAAAAGCCACCGGCCGATGCGGAAACGGCGAGAGGCTCCAGGCAAAGTTGAACTCGCCGAACCCCACGCCCAACCACGGGTGCGCCACGATCATCGCGAGCGTGTTCGACCAGATGCCGAAGCGCGAACTCGACACGTCGCCCTGCCCCGAAAAGCGCGTTTCGCCGCCGAACACATGCGCACTGAAATGCGCCCATGCCGCCGTGCCCAGCCAGAACGCCGCATAGGCCACAGGCATCGCGATCAGCAACCCGCGCGCTTGGCGCGACAGCCGCCGATCGAGCAGGCCCCATACCGCCAGCATCACCGCGCCCACCGCACCTGTGCGCGAGGCGCTCAGCACCACGACAAAGACGAACAACAAGGCCAGCAAAGCCGTGGCCACTCGGTTCAACACGCGTTGTTCACCGAGCCAGACGGCGGCGATGATGCCCCACAGCAGCAAGCTGCTCAGGTGATTGGGCTGCCGAAGATTGCCCACCGCGCGGCCCTCGAACACGCTGGCCGCGATCCAGTTGCCATCGGCCAACGACGTGAAAAACACCTGCACGATCCCGATCGCGCTGCTCGCCACACCGGCCACGACCATGCCGATGCAAAACGCCTTGAACGCCGCGATGCCGACGCCCGCTCGCCCGGCGGTGGCGCCCGTCAGCACCGCGAGAACGGCTGCCAGGATCATCCCGGCCGACGACAGCGAGAGCGACCACGGCAGGCCGGTCCACAGCGGAGACACAAGTGCTGCGAGGCACAGCAGCCCGAAAGCGCCCAGCAAGGCCATGAGCCCGCCGCCGATGCCTCCCGTGCGAGCCGAAGGCATCGCAGACACCATCAAGGTCAGGAACCCGCCCCAGCCCACGAGCGCCGCCGCCTGGTTCAGGAACGTGGCCGACGGAGGCACGTTGTAGGCGATCACCGTCGGAAAAGCGACCGCCAGACAAGCCAGCACGGCCCAGCCATCGGTGCCGACGGGCGCAATGGCGGCGGAGCGGGGCGCCGAAAGAGGGGTGGAGGGCATGGGCGCGATTGTCCATGAGGGCGGCACGCGAGATCAGGGCGCCCGATCGCCGAGATTCGGCGGCGCCAGCAACCCCATCGCGTGACTGGTCAGAGCCAGCCGTTCGACCAGAAGCGCGGGCTGGCCTGACCTCGATGCGAGACATCACTGCGCACATGCGCCAGGTAAGCATCAAGGTGCGGCAACTGCGACCATGCCGAAGCGCATAACCAGAGCTGGGTCGCCACCAGCAAGGCGCCGGCGCCGGTCTTGAACCAGTACGGCAACTGCACCGGACGAAGCTCGACGTTCGCAGCGGTGTTCAAGCGCGTCCAAGCGTACGCGGAGCCGATGACGACGGCGATCCAGACCTGCGACATCGGCATGACGAAGTTGCCGGAGAAGAGTCCATCGATCGCCACCGCGACCGCAGCGATGAACAAGCCGATGCCGATGTCGCTCTGGCTGTTGTTGCTGCACGCCCTGATCGCCCTCGCCATGCGCCACAACCCCCAGCCCGCCAGCGCCACGAGCATCAACGCCATGGGAATGCCCCACTCCGACGCGACCTGAAAGTAGATGCTGTGCGGGTGTGCGGCCTCCTGCTCCTGGAATCGCGCGAACCCCATGGGACCGATGCCGAACCACGGCGAGTGCGCAGCCTCGGACCACGCCAGCTTCCACAACAACACGCGTGAATCGTACGACTGGACCCCGGCGATGCCGTCGGCGCGTGGGGGATCGACTTCGGACCCGGCCAACGCCGGCAATCCGACAAACAGCACCCAGTACAGCGCACCGCCCGCCATCGAACCGACGACAAAGTTACGCAGCAGAGGAATGGCGGCCCCGCGGA
>JAMFRW010000401.1 GCA_026224975.1 Rhodoferax sp.
CACACTTACTCTCTTACTCGGAGACCAGGCAGCCCAACTGCAGGGCGCGGTCTCCCTGTACCGAGACCGCTACTCCAGTTCTGGAATCTTCGAGTGCTCGGTCTACGAGGGCATTCCTGCCTTGCTCAAGGCTCTGACGACCGCCGGGTTTCGGCTGCTACTGGCGACTTCAAAGCCACGTGTTTTTGCAGCCAGAATCCTTGCTCACTTCGATCTCGCATCCCACTTCTCCGGAATCTACGGAGCAGAATTGGACGGAACGAATGCCGATAAGCGCCTGTTGATCGCCAAGATTCTGAAAGAAGAAGCCATCGACCCCGGCTTGGCGGTCATGGTTGGCGACCGCCTGCATGACGTGCGGGCAGCAAAAGCCAATGGAATGGCGTCCATCGGCGTATTGTGGGGCTATGGATCTCGCCAGGAGCTTGAGCTGGCAGGAGCTGGAGCCATAGTGGACAACCCAAACAGCCTTGCGAGAGAGCTGTCATCTAACACTCGGTTCAAGGGGGCAAACCCGCTTCGCGGGTTTGCCCCTTAACCTATTCGTTAGGTGGCTCATTTGAACCTTCAACTCGCAGGTCTTCATGCCGTCGTCACTGGCGGCTCTTCGGGAATCGGCGCCGCAATAGTCCATACACTCGCCGCTGAAGGTTGCCGAGTGTCATTCTGCGCTCGACGCCAAGCGCAGATCGACGAAGCACTTGCATTGGTCGCCCATCTTCCTGGAACAGTTCAGGCCAAAGCTGTGAGCGTTACGGATAGCACCAACTTCACGAAGTGGCTCGAAACGCTCGAGCCCTTCGATATCTTCATCCCAAACGTCAGTGCACTCAGCGCAGATTGGACGGACTCACTACATACCGATATCCAGGCTACAGTCGACGCGACTGAGGCTGCGGTGCCGTTTTTACTTAAGTCGCCTCACGGAGCCATCACGTACATTGGTTCCAAAGCTGGATCGCTGGCTGCGCCGAAGTCAGCTTCATACGGGGCGGCGAAGGCCGCCGTAGCCCATTACATGAAGTCGCTTTCATTGCGCCTTCTGCCAACGGTCCGCGTGAATACGGTTTCTCCCGGTGATACCCTTTTCGCGGGTGGGCTCTGGGACCGCGTGCGGCTCAATGAGCCGGAGATCTTTGAGACGGTTCTTCAACGAAATCCGATGAAGCGGCTCGCCACGCCAGAGGAGATTGCTCGTGTTGTCGTGTTCGTTTCCAGTCCGGCCGCAAGTTTCGTTGCTGGCGCCAACTGGTACGTTGATGGTGGCTCCACAAATCATGTGCAATTCTGAGCCGCCACCTAACCCTTTGAAGCCGGAGGAGTACGACGAGCTGCCGGAGTTGACCGATGAAATGCTGGCACGCGGAACCATCGACAAAGGCGGGCGGCCACGATCTTCTAATCCGAAGAGGCTCATCTCGATCCGCCTGACCGACGATGTTATCGAGCGTTGGCGGTCTACCGAGCCCGGTTGGCAAACTCGCATGGCCGAAAAGCTGACCCGCTCGGCACCGAAGTAAGGCCAACCCTTCGCGCCGCCGGACACTACGCGGCGAGCGGAGCCCGGTTCCGCGTCGCGTCCGGCGACGTAATCCTTCCGCCCGTTAGCCGTGCCTAGTCCGACATATCCGACCCCGCCACGATCGCCATGAAGGCCGCCAGCGCGGCTTCGCCCCGCAAGCCATCCTCACCCGCAAACACATCCAGATCGTTCGCGCCGCAATAGCCGTTGGACCATCCCTGCTGCGGCTTGGCCGTCGGGTTGGCTGAACTGTGCAGCACGGTGAGGCCGACATGGCGCCTGTCGGTTCCAAGGCGGTCGATCAGCGCTTGCACAGCCGCCTGCGGGCCGTCCAGCAACTGGCAGAAGCGCTCGCCGTCGAAGATCAAGGCGCCCGAGATGCCGGCCGCAGGATTGCGCAGCCGTGAGACATCGAGGATGAGCTTGAACGCGCCGAAGTCGAAGGCCGGCGCCAGGTGGCTCAGGTAGAGGTGCTGAAGCCGGGGTTCTGTCGAAGTCATTCGTTCGTCGGGGGGCTGTGGCGCCCGAATGTAACGATGCTCGCGCCCTCTCGATATGTCGAAAGACATAGCAGCAGTTCGTATCATGGGCGCATGAAAATCATCGACTGCAAGGAATGCCCGTTGCGGGAGATTCCGCTCTTTTTGCCGGCCACGGCGAAGGAGCTGGACTTCATCGAAACGCTGAAGCGCCGGCAGATCGGCGTGGTCGCGGATGACAGCATCATCCACGAAGGCCAGGAGAACGCGCCGCTCTACACGCTGCTCTCCGGGTGGGCGTTTCGCTTCAAGACGCTGAGCGATGGGCGCCGGCAGATCCTCAACTTCCTGCTGCCCGGCGACTTCATCGGCGTGCAGCAAAAAATGGCCGATGCCTCGGCGCATGGCGTCACGGCCTTGACCAACGTGACCTTGTGCGTCTTCCAGCGCGATGCGCTGTGGGAGCTTCACACGCAGGCGCCGCGGCTGAGCTTCGGCGTGACCTGGCTGACGGCGCAGGAAGAATCGTTGGTCGATGATTCACTGTTGTCGGTTGGCCGGCGCAGTGCCGAAGAGCGCATCGCCAGCCTGTTGGTGATCACCTTCAAGCGCGCGGCCGCGCTGCAAGCGGAGGGGCCGGAGCACGGCGTGGCTTTTCCGCTCACGCAGCAGCACATCGCCGATGCGCTGGGGCTCTCACTGGTTCACACCAACAAGACCCTGCGCAAGCTGGAGCGGCGCGGCCTGCACCGCATCGTCGATGGCCGGCTCTACCTGGGCGACTTGAAGGCGCTGGCGCGCATCGCCGACTTGTATGGCGATGGCAAACCTGCCCCGCGGCCGTTGATCTGACGGCTCGTCCCGTAGGCTTTACGCGGCGATCTGGTAGCCCGGATCGAAGACTTCTTCGGTGACCACGTGGAAGTTGGTCAGCGTGTTCGGGCCGAAGGCCATGGTGATCGGAACATCGCCGGCATCACGCCCGCGCGCCATCACGATGCGGCCGATGCGGGTGCGGTTGTGGCGCGCATCGAAGGTGTACCAGCGGTCGCCGAGGAACACCTCGAACCAGGCGCTGAAGTCCATGGGGTAAGGCACCTGCGGCACGCCGATGTCGCCCAGATAGCCAGTGCAATACCGCGCCGGGATGTTCATGCAACGGCACAGCGTCACGGCCAGATGCGTGAAATCGCGGCACACACCCACACGCTCCTGAAAGCCCTGCAGCGCAGTCCGGGTGGCGCGCGCCTGCTGGTAGTCGAACCGCAAATGGTTGTGCACGAAATCGCAGATCGCCTGCACGCGCGCCCAGCCCAGCGGCGTCTGGCCAAACTGGTTCCACGCGAAATTGAGCAATTCGCTGTCGACCTCGCAATACCGGCTCGGCAAGATGAATTGCAAGGTGGAGAAGGGCAGCTCGGTCGGGTCGTGTTGGTAGGCGCCGTAATTCACGTCGTCTAGCATGCCCGAATCACGAACGACGGCGTGGTTGGTGAAGCGGACCGAGCCTACACCCGCCGGCACGTTGACGCGGCCGCAGTGGTTGCCGAAGGCATCCATGTATTCCTCGGCCTGCAAGCCGTTGCTCAGGCGAAAGTCTTCCGGCGCCACCAGATCGTCGCGACGCGAGGGATGCACGTGGAGCAGATAGATCAGCGCCATCGGGGATGTCACGGCCAGCTCGATGTCGTAGCCAATTTTGATGAGCATGCTGAAGTTTTCCTGCGCTAAAAGTTCTGGGTCGATCGCACCATCGTCTCACGCACTTGCCACAAGACACGTCCGACGTCGCACGCGGGTCACGTAGGAATCGTCCGATTCATCCGGGCACCGCCTGCACGCGGCGTGCACGTTTCGATGCGCGCTTCAGGCAGCGCCCGGTTGTGGGTTTTCTCCTACGCAACTTCCGGGCTCGCTCTCACTGCAAGACACGGCTGTTCACCGATCTACGACAAATGCATGCGTGGGTAGTCTTCTGTTCATGTGGTCGCGTGGTGTGACTCGGGCGCGAAGTCAGGTTGAAGCGAACCATCGGCCACTCATTGTCATCACCAGGAGCTCACATGCAACGCGATCACGCCGGAAGCCAACCGAAGCCGACCACGGGCTCGCCCCGCAAGGAATGGGGGCATGTGCTGCGGCATGAACATGATGGCTCGCGCCGCGACCGTGAGCGCGTGTCGGCCAAGGGCCAGATCACCCACAGCATCCGCCAGCAAGAAGCGCTCGCGCAGATCCGCGAGTTGCGCGCCCGCTATTGAGGCGCAAACACGGCGCTTCATTGGGCTACGCACCAAATAAAACGCTGCAGACTTTCACCGTCCTCTCTTCGTTCACAAGCTGCGACAGGCACACGACATGCGCTTTCTCCGATTCGACACTCGGCCACCCGCACGCACCAGCGTTGCGGGCTTGGCTTGTCGCATTGGAATGGCGAGCCTGGCGTGTGCCGGGGCCACATCGGCCGGGGCGATGGACTCTGCATCGGAGCGCGCGATAGCGTCGCATACCACCACGCTGGCCGATGCGCCGCAGGTGACGCGCACAGAGATGGACCGCAGCACCAACCTAGCCGCGCCGGCGCTCGCCAGCGCAGCACCCGGCTCACGCGCCGATGTGTCGGGCGTGAGCGTTCGCTGGTGGAAGAGCGTGGGGCCGTCGGCGCCCGGGCTCGATGTGGGCATGGGCGTCGGCACCATTGGCTATGTGGTTCGCCCGCCGGCCCAGGGCGCGATGGATTCGTCTGCCAGCCTGGTCAACCCTTCCACTTTGCTGAGCGTCGGCATGCGCTACCGCACCTCCGAGCGTTCGGCCGTGTACGCAGACACCTCCAGCGCTCGCGGCTTCGCGGCCAACGGTCACGACGCCTACACCGCCAAGGTGGGCATGGAATGGAAGTCGGCCTCGTCGCCTGTCAGGTTCACGCAGGGCGGCCTCGGCATGCAGCTCGATGGCGGTGGCCGCATGACGCTGCGCGTGCGCAAGGGCACCGTCGGTGTCTACATGCGCAGCTCTTTCTGAACACCAGGATTTACCAAATGAAGAACGACAAGGTCGAAGACAAATCGGCTGCGCGCGCGCCGAACACGCCAGCGCCCAAGGCACCCGGCAAACCCGATGTCGACAAGACAGTGGACCTCACGGAAGCGCCCAAGACTGGCGAGGCATCCTTGCCTCATGAGCGCGATCAAACAGTCGGCATGACCGATGGCGTTCCCAGCAAGACCGTGCAGCAAGCGCACCGCGATGTGAAGCGCGGCCTGCAGGACACCAGCCGCGCGCCGGAAGCCGAAAAAGCTTACGAGAAGCAGAAGAAATAACCGTCGATCGACAGAGATCGATCGAAAGAGAAGTCAGCGCCACAAAAGAAAGAGCCCCGAGTCCGCAAGCGAAGTTCGGGGCTCAGTATTGGCGAAGGATGCGGTCGAGCACCCTCC
>JAMFRW010000402.1 GCA_026224975.1 Rhodoferax sp.
ACATCAACGTCGGCACCGGCGAGGACCTCACCATCCGCGAGTTGGCGGAGTTGATTCGAGATGCGGCGTATCCACAGGCGATCCTGGCATTCGATCGATCGAAACCTGTCGGCATGCCGCAGAAGCTGCTTGACGTCGGTCGGCTCCATCGGCTCGGCTGGCATCACCGGATCGCATTGCCGGATGGCGTGGGTCGGTTGCAAGCCGGGTTCATGGAGATGCTGCCCGGCCAGCCGCTGATGTCGCGCGACAACCTGGATTCGATGCGCTCGCCGAATGTGGCGAGTGGCAGCTTGCCTGGGCTCGCGGGTCTGGGTATCACGCCGGCTGCCATCGGCGGGATCGTGCCGACCTATTTGAGCCCGGGGCAGGGCGTGGCGCGGCTCGATGCTTGGCGTGCACGTGGCCGGCGTGGGTGATCGGTCGTTGCTCGATCGACAGGTTTGCCATGACGTCGGACTTGTTCGACGCGCCGGAATTGCGCCAGCGCTGGACGGAGCCGCTTGGGCCCGGTGCCTTTGTGTTGCGCGGCTTTGCACTCGACGATGAAGCGGCGTTGCTGTCGGCGTTGGATGTCGTGATCGCGGCGGCACCGCTGCGCCACATGGTCACGCCCGGCGGCTTCGAGATGTCGGTCGCGATGACGAACTGCGGGCGACTGGGCTGGGTGAGCGACCGGCGCGGTTATCGGTATGACGAACAGGATCCGCTGAGTGGCTTGGCTTGGCCTGCATTGCCCGGGGTGTTTCTCGGCTTGGCCGCGCGTGCTGCATCCGCTGCTGGGTTCGAGGGGTTCCAGCCGGATGCTTGTCTGGTGAATCAGTACCAGCCTGGGACGCGGTTGTCATTGCATCAGGATCGGAATGAGCGTGACTATGGCGCTCCCATCGTCTCGATTTCTCTCGGCTTGCCGGCGGTGTTTTTGTTCGGTGGGGATGAGCGGGCGGACAAGTCTTTGCGGGTGCAGTTGGGGCATGGGGATGTCGTGGTGTGGGGTGGGGCGTCGCGTTTGCGGTATCACGGGGTGTTGCCGTTGAAGGAGGGGGAGCATCCTGTGTTGGGTCGAAGGCGCATCAACATCACGTTGAGGCTCGCGGGCTGATTCTTCGCTCGATGGTTGCGTTGAGTTGCTCGCAGCAGACAGTGGGGCCGCCGGCTCCGTTCAGGGAATTCTGATTCACTCCGTTGGCGGCCCCACTGCCTGCCGGAACGGCTGTTGGGTTGCGGCTGCATTCGGTGGGATGAATTGGCTTGTTGCTGGACTGATCTGGAGTCTTTTGGCGGTGTTGGCTCGTGACAATTTGTGCGGGGGTTGGGGTGAGGGATAGTTTGTGCCGTCTGGTTTTCGAGGGTTGGCACGTTTCTCATGGTCGAGTCTCTGCGTTTTGTTTCGGATAGGTCTCGTTGCCGGGTTCGTCTTGTTGGACTTGGGTTTTCGCTGCTTCTCTCGCTTGGTGTTTCTGGGTGTAGCTCGTTGTTTCATGAAGGCGCGGCCACGGGTGCTGGCGTGGCGGGTACGGCGCTGGCGTCGAAGGTGACGCGCAATGCGACGGTGGCGTCGGGCATCGGTCTTGGGGTGCTGGCGGCGGCGCAGGCTGGGGTGAAGACTGTCGAGCGCAATTACCACGGGGATCAGCAGGATCAGATCGCCGAGATCGCGGGGCCGTTGGCGGTCGGGCAAGTCGCGCGCTGGCAGAGTCGGCACACGATTCAATTGGAGCCGGATGCAAGTGGCAAGGTCACGGTGAGTCGGCTGATCGGAGGCAATTCCTTGAATTGCAAGGAGATTGTTTTCTCGGTCGAGGAGATGGCCGATTCGTCGGTCGCCAATGCGGCGCCTGCCAGTTCGTTTTATGTGGCGACGATTTGCCAGGATGCTTCGAAATGGAAATGGGCGTCGGCAGAGCCGGCCACGGCGCGATGGGGAGCGTTGCAATGACGCGGGGGCGTGGCCGGCTTTGTGTGATGCGCAAAGTGGTAACAGTAGGCGTCGTGTGTGCGCTGTCGACGAGCCTCGCCGGCTGCGGATCGATCGGTGCGATCACCGGTGCGGTGGCTGGCGTGACGGCCGGTTCTGCGTCGACCAACCCTGCGGTTGGCATCGGCGTGGGCATTGCGGTGCAGGCCGCGACCGATGCGGCGATCCAGACGGTGTTTCGCAACATGCAGGGCGCCGAGCAGGATCGCATCGCGGCCTTGGCCGGCAGCATGGCGGTCGGTGAAACGCGAGCTTGGGATATTCACCATGCCTTGCCTTTCAGCGACGAGCGCGGTGAGTTGCAGGTGGTCGGCGTCATCGACAACGCGCTGGCCTCGTGCAGGGAAGTGATGTTCTCGGTGATCGACGGCAAGCCGGAGGCGCCGGTGCGCCAGCGCTTCATCACGCAGATGTGCCGGCAGTCGGATGGCGAATGGAAGTGGGCTGCGGCCGAGCCGGCGGTGGCGCGTTGGGGCAATCTGCAGTAGCGGGGAATCAGGCTGAGAGTGAGAATATTTCGGTGCGGCGCGTCGTATTACTCCCTCGCCCTTATGGGGAGAGGGCAGGGGTGAGGGGCCCGGGCAGACACGGCGGCAGTGTCCGGGCACTCACTCCCACGCTCTTCCGACAGACGTGGACGGGGTCCCGGTCGGGGCGAAGGCAGTGGCCGCTTCCAGGTCTTCCAGCCACCGCGTAAACGCCTCATCGCGCTCGCTGGCCTCCAGCCGGAGCAGCGCCGAAGGGTGCAGCGTGACCAGCACGCGCAGGCCGTCTGCGCGTTGCAGCCATTGCCTGCGCTCGGTCATCACGGCGATCGGCCGGCCGAGCAAGGCGCGCGCGGCGGTGGCGCCGAGTGCGATGGCGGCTTGGGGCTGCACGAGGTCGATCTCGCGCTCGAGCCATTGCAGGCAGGCGGCGGCGTCGCTCTGGGCCGGGGTCTTGTGGATGCGCCGCTTGCCGCGCAGTTCGTACTTGAAGTGCTTGACGGCGTTGGTGAGGTAGAGCGCGTCTCGCGGCCAGCCGAGTTGCGCCAGGGCGCGGTCCAGTAACTGGCCGGCCGGGCCGACGAAGGGGCGGCCGCGCAGGTCTTCCTGGTCGCCGGGTTGCTCGCCGACGAGCATCAGTTTGGCGTTCGATGCGCCCTCGCCTGGGACCGATCGCGTGGCGTGTTGGCCGATGGGGCAATGGCGGCAGGCTTCGAGGGATTCGTTGAGTACGGCCAGCGTTGGCGTGGTGACCGTGCTTTGTGCGGCATGCGAGTCGCTGGGTACCAGGCGCAGCGCCACCGAAGCCGTCGGCCGCCGATGCACGGGTTCGCTGGCCGGCTGCTCGACCATCTGCCCGCTGCGCTCGGCCGCTTTCATCGCGAGCGGATGGATCAGTGCGGCCTCGGGCAGGTTGTGCCAGTATCGGCGCGGCATCTCCTTTTGCATCATCGCGAGCTTGAGCCGCGTCGGGTTGAAGATGTGCTCGTAATAGGTAAGCCAGAGCGCTTCGCCGGCGTCGGCCGCGGGCGCATCCTGCTGGCGCGCGCCGGCGCCGAAGGCGAGGGCGTGGCCGTCCCAGCGCACGCAGCGCGTGGGCGTGAGGATGGACCAGCGCATCTGCGCAAAACGCCGGGCGAAGAAGGGCGCGGTCGCCTCGACGATGTGGTTCATCGGCTCGAACCAGGCGACGTGCCACGGCTGCTCTTCGGGCAACGCGCTGCCGATGGGCCGGAAGCGCACGAAGGCCGTCATCTTGTGCATGTCGCGCCGCACGGCGCGGGCCATCTGCTCGGCTTGCTGGCGATCGGCATCGAGCGGGTCGTGGCGCAACGCAGGCTCGCGCGCCAGGCGCCACAGCAGGCGGTAGAGCAGGCCGAAGCGTCCGGGGTCGGCATGCAGCAGGGCGCGTTCGTACAAAGGGACGAAGAAGGCGGGAACGGTGATGGTCGGCTCGGCTGCCAAGGTCGTTGCCGCCGCCTTTACGGGCTCGGAATCAGCTTCGACTGGCGACGCTTCATCATCGCCAGCCGCGAACAGATCGCCGTCCGCCGCGCCCTTCACATGCCAGCTCACATCGCCCGGCTTCACGCCAGCCAGCAGCAGCTCTCGCGCCGCGCGCCGAAAGCCGGCCACATCGGCTTCGCTCTCGAGATGAACATGCCGATGCACGACCGAAGCCATGGGGCGCACCATTGTTCAGGCCATCTCGAACAACGACTGCTGCACCGGCGCCGGCCGCAGCCGCGCGGCCAGGTCGGCTGCATCCAGCCGCGCGCCGGGCTGATGGCCTGGCAGCGTCACGAAGGGCAGCACGTTCTTCAGAGGAACGTTCAAGCGCGACAGGTCTTCGACCCGCAACGTGCGCGCGCACCGAGCCTGCAGCAAGCGCTTCACCGAGTTCACGCCGAAACCCGGCACGCGCAGCAGCATCTCTTTCGGCGCGCGGTTCAGGTCGACCGGAAAGCGCTCGCGGTGGGCCAGCGCCCAGGCGAGTTTGGGGTCGATATCGAGCGCGAGCATGCCGTTGTCGGCGCTGATGATTTCGTCGTGCGCGAAGCCGTAGAAGCGCATCAGCCAATCGGCCTGGTAGAGCCGGTGCTCGCGAACCAGCGGCGGCGCCTTCGACGGCAGCGCACGCGGCGCATCGGGGATGGGGCTGAAGGCCGAGTAGTAGACCCGCTTCAGGCGGTAGGCGCCGTAGAGCCTGGCGCTGGTCGTGAGGATGCTGCGGTCGTCGGCCGCATCGGCGCCCACGATCATCTGCGTGCTTTGCCCGGCGGGCGCAAAGCTCGGCGCCCTGGCGCGACGCGGTTTGATCGCGGGTTGCGAGGTAACGGCTTGCGGCTTGGCCGCCTCCTTGGCGTCTTCGATGTGAATGCGCAGGCGCGCCATCGATCGGCGGATGGCCTGGCCGTCTTTCTCCGGCGCGAGCGCCTGCAAGCCTTCGACGGTGGGCAGCTCGATGTTGATGCTGAGGCGGTCGGCGTAGCGGCCGGCGCGCGCAAGTAGCTCGGGGCTGGCTTCGGGAATCGTCTTCAGATGGATGTAGCCGCGAAAGTCGTGCACCTCGCGCAGCACGCGCGCCACCTCGACCACCTGCTCCATCGTGTAGTCGGCGCTGCGGATGATGCCGGAACTGAGGAACAGGCCTTCGATGCAATTGCGCCGATAAAAATCGAGCGTGAGTTGCACGACCTCCTCGACGGTGAACCGCGCGCGCGGCACGTTGCTCGTGACCCGGTTAATGCAATAGAGGCAGTCGTACAGGCAGTAATTCGTCAAAAGGATCTTGAGCAGCGAGATGCAGCGGCCATCTGGCGCATAGCTGTGGCAGATTCCTGCCCCTTCGGCCGAGCCTATCCCGCGCCCGCCGGTGGAATTGCGTTTGGATGTGCCGCTCGACGCGCAGGAGGCATCGTATTTGGCGGCGTCGGCCAGCACGGCAAGCTTGCGAACGAGGTTCATGGGCACGCCCTGTCGGGCCGGAGCAAGATACTGGATGAATATACAGTCTTGCTCTTCGTTGCGCCTGCCTCTTGCGATCTCCCTTGCGCGAACCGGGCCGTCGTATCAGCGCGAGATGCTGGTGCCCGAAGACGCCTGCTGCAGATCGGGCGAGGCCTCGTCTTCCGGCATCACGTAGACGACCCCGGCGCTGCGGCCGAGCATCGGCTCGACGACGGCTTCATAAAAAGCCACCGGCACGACGACGCAGCCGGCGGAGATGCGCTTGTCTTCCACATTGACCGAGGCCAAGCGCTCGGCGCGGCGCTCCAGCGTGGGGCCGGGGCGCAGGCGGTGGATGGCGAGCGCCTTGCCGTAATCGATCCAGACGACGCCCTCGCCGGACCGGTTGTGACCGGGTTCGGAGTCGAAGCGTCCGGCCGGTGTGGTGCGGTCACCGAGCTTCAACTGGCCGGATTGCGTGCGTGCGCCGACGCCTGGCATCGAGTGGTCGCCGGGGGTCTGGCCGAGCAACACGGTGGTGGTGCCGACGAACGAGCCGTTGCGGTCATAGACTGCGAGCGAGGCGTTTTTCTTGTCGACGATGGCGAAAGGGCGCTGCTGGTTGTCGCGTGCGGCAAGTACACGGTGTGCGAGCAAACGGGCGGACATCGATGGTTCGACCGCGGACGGCGCCAATACCTGGATCGCCGCAGAAGAAGAATTGGCCGCCATGGCAGGCACACAGCCCCACCACGCAGCCACCCCCATCGCCGCCCACACCCACGCCGAATAACGCATGCCGCCACCACCGCCCTGAGACGGTGACTTGGAGAATCACGCGTCGCGATCACACAAGCGGCCCCATCGCGGGGCCGGATCAGACGGAAATTTTAATGTGGCGATTCGCGTTTCATAGCGCCGAATACCGGCGTGTTGTGGGGGCTTTTCGGTTTTCCTGCTTCGTGAGTCGCACGTCAAAGCGACGCGGTTTTGGCAGAGCCAGCGCGTGCCACCTCGCGGGAAATGCCGTGCATCGCCGCCACGTCGTAAGACCCGAACACCTGCGCCACCGGCTTCACATCCGGCAGCACATACACCACCGCTCGCTGCGTGGCAAAGGTCGGGCGGATGTAGGTCTCGTAGAACGCAACAGGCATGTTGATGCAGCCGTAGGAAATGCGGTTGTCGGAGGTGGTTGGCGTAGCCAGCCGCTCCAGGCGGTGTTCGGCGGGGTTGGTGGTGCGTACACGGTGCATGGACACGGCGGCGTCGTAGTCGACCCACACCACATCTTCACCGATGGCATTGGTGCCACGCTCGCCAATGAAGCGGCCGGCCGGCGTGGTGCGTTCCTCGGGCCTGACTTGATCGATGGGCCGCGAGCCGATGCCGGGCACCGAATCGTCACCTCGCGCGCCGCCGAGCAGCACAGGTGTGGCCGCACGCAGCTTGGCATCTGCATCGAACACGAACACCGCGGTGTTCTTCTTGTCCACGATGACGAAGGCCATGCCGCGGTTGTCCCGCGAATCGGCGACCCAGTCGGCCACGTGGCGCATGTCGGCCGATGGGGTTTGCTGGCCGAAGTCGGCGAAGCGAATGGAGGGCGCTGCAGGCAACTGGCGGGCCACCGCTAGCGCTGGGTTGTGAGTGACGGAAATCGACGCCGACGGCTTGGCGCCTGACGACTCGATCGGCTCCACAGAAGAAGTCCTGCGATCGGAGAAGGGCAGCAGCACACAAAGCGCCGCTGCCCCCATCACCAACCCGCGCCGAATGCCATCGGCAATGTCGGAGCCGATACGGCTGGTTGCGGGACGATCGGTTTTCGACATCATCGACCTCAGGTCGTTCTATCGCCGATCAGTTGCGATCCGCTTGGGCAGGCCGCTCCGCAGGCGCATCGGCCGTGCTCGGGGTCACGCTGCTGTTGGCATCCGAAGGCGTAGCCGCATTGGAACTGGTCGCAGGCGCTGCGGCCGGCGTACTGCTGTTGTCCATCGGCGTGCTGTTGGCATTGGTGGCGGCATCGGTGCTGCCCATGTTGCCGGCAGGCTGCGCCTTCTGGTCGGCCGGCATGGCGGGGTGCGTCATGGGCGCGGCTTCTGGCTGAACCTGCGTCTGAGCCGGCATTGCCTCGGTACTTGGCGCGGCAGTGCTGTCACTGCTTTGGGCATAGGCCAAGCCGATGCTGCCGGCGACGACTGCTGCGGTGGCAAACGACGTAATCAATTTGGTGGCATTCATGGTGAAGCTCCTTGGGGTTGTGATCTGCACGAGGCAGAAATCGGGTTCCCGATATCGCTACGTGATCAATATCGGCTGCGATAAAACCGGCCCGGGGACTCGGTTGAAATCAAGCGTAGGCGTCAAGCCGGCCCAGCGGCGTCGGGCGTCTGCGTGGATCTCTGTAGGAAATGCCCGATGGGGCGAGGCGCCATGGGAGCGTTGTCACCATGTAACGATTTGCGAACTGGTGGCGAAAGAACGGACGCAAAAAAGGCCGCACAAGGCGGCCTTTTCGATAGCGCGTGTTATTGCGGCCTGTGGAAATCAGCTCGCAGCCGAATCACCGGCAGACTTCTTGGTGGCCTTCTTCGCCACAGCCTTCTTGGCTGCGACTTTCTTCGAAGCAGCCTTCTTGGCGGCAGGCTTCGGCGCCGAATCGGCGGCTGCCGGCGAAGCGCCGAACAGGAACTCTTCCAATTTCTTGCCGGCGGTCAAGGCATCACGCAACCATTGCGGACGCGGGCCGCGGCCCACCCAGACATTGCCGGTGCCATCGGCGTACTTGGCTTGATCGGACTTGGCCGAAGCCTTGCCCTTGGTCTTGCCCGACTTGCGGCCACTGCCACCGAAAAGGTCTTGCGACGTAATGCCGTAAATCTCGATGTCTTGCCGGACTTTGGCAATGACGGCGCCAAGTTCTTCTCTCCGAGCTTTCTCCGCATCGGCCTGAAGCTTTGCGATTTGATTCTGGATCTGGGCGTAAGTTTGTGCCATGAAGTTTTCGTCGATAGATTGCCAAAGGAGCCCGTAGTTTATTCCTATATTGGAAACCGCCGGTTTCCGGGTTGTCACGGGGTCGAATCCGGATACTCGGCGGGGTGTTCGAAGCCCAATGGCGAGGTAATTCGGCGGTGGCCGAACGGTGTCGATAAACGGTGTCGATATCGGGCCGTAAACGCGGCCGGATTCAGACCGCTTTGAGGCGTGTCGCACCCGGCCGAACAGGCGGCGCAGGCCGCTCGGCAATCTGCCCATCCCGCAGGTAAAACGCCTCGTCGCCGAACCATGCGAGGTCTTCGGGATCGTGCGTGATCATCAGCACGGGAATGTCGATGCGGCGGAGCAAGGCATCGAGTTCATGGCGCATGCGTTCGCGCAATTCAGGGTCGAGGGCGGAGAAGGGCTCGTCCAGCAACAAGGCGCGTGGCGAGTGCACCAAGGCGCGGGCCAGGGCCGTGCGTTGCCGCTGGCCGCCAGAGAGTTCGCTGGGCCGCTGCGCCGCGGCTTCGACCAGCTCGAAAGCCTGAAGCCAGCGGTCGACGACCTCACCGCCCGCATCCTTGGGCGGGTTGCGCACGCCGGGCATCAAGCCGAAGGCGATGTTCTGCCGAACGTTGAGCTTGGGGAAGAGCGCGTAGTCCTGAAACAGGTAGCCAAAGCCGCGGTGGCGTGCCGGCACATCGATGCGCGCTGCGCCATCGAACAGCACTTGATCACCGAACACGATGCGGCCTTCGTCGGGCGTCATCAAGCCAGCGAGCGCCTGCAGCGTGAGGCTCTTGCCGGCACCCGATGGGCCGAAGATCACCGTGCGCCGCGCCTTGGTTTCGAAGCGCACGCGCAGCTCGAAACTGCGGCGCTCGCTGCGCACGATTTTGCGGATGTCGACCGAGAAACTCATGCGCTTGCCGTGACCCTCAACGCCGCGCCGCGGGCGCCAGCCGGCCCGCGGCCAGCAGCACCACGATGCAGGTGATCGAGGTGATGGCGACGAGGAAATTGGCGGTCGAATCCTCCCCCGCCTGCACCGCTTCGTAGACCGCGACCGAGAGCGTTTGCGTGCGCCCGGGGATGCTGCCGGCCACCATCAGCGTGGCGCCGAACTCACCGAGTGAGCGCGCGAACACCAGCAGCACGCCGGCCAGAATGCCGGGCCAGGCCATGGGCACGGTGACTCGAAAGAACACGGACCATTCGTTCAGGCCCAGCACCCGCGCGGCTTTTTCGAGCTGCGGGTCGACCGCTTCGAAAGCAGTCCTTGCCGACTTGAGCACCAGCGGAAACGCCACGATGGTCGCGGCGATCACCGCACCTTGCCAGGTGAAGATGAGGTTGATGCCGAGCGACTCCTGCAGCCAGTGGCCCAGCCAGCCGCGCTTGCCGATGACGACGAGCAGGTAGTAGCCCATGACCGTTGGCGGCAGCACGAGCGGCAGCGTGAGCAGCGCGTCGACGAACTCGCGGCCGATGAAGCGGCGCCGCGCCAGAACCCAGCCGACCGCCACGCCCAGCACCAGGTTGATGGCCGTGGCCCAGGCGGCCACCTTGAGGGTGAGCGCCAGCGTGATCCAGATGGGAGCCGTCATCAGGGATCGTTCTCTTGGCTTCTCAAGGCTTGCCGAAGCCGTAGCGCGCCAGCACCGTTTGCGCGGCGGGCGTGACGACGAAGTCGAGGAACTTGCGCGCTGCGTCGGGGTTCGGCGCGGTCGTGATCGAGGCGATGGGGTAGGTGATGGAGGTCTCTGTCGGCACGGCGGCCACCACCTTGACCTTGTCCTTCATGATGGCTGCATCGGTCGCATAGACGAAGCCGGCTTCGACCTCGCCGCGCGCCACATAGTCGAGCGCCTGGCGCACGCTTTGCGCGTTGACGGCCTTGGGTTCGACAGCAGCCCACAGCCTGGCCGCTTCGAGCGAGCCCTTGGTGTAGCGGCCGACCGGCACGCTGGCCGGGTTGCCGATGGCCACGCGCTTGACCTCGGGCTTTTGCAGATCGGGCAAGGCCTTGAGCGCGCGCGCGCTGTCGCTCGGCACGATCATCACCAGCGTGTTGGCGACGAAGTTGCGACGCGATCCCGCGGCCAGCAGCTTCTGCGCATCAGCGCGGTCCATCGCGTCCTGATCGGCCGAGGCGAACACGTCGACGGGCGCGCCCTTGGCGATCTGCGCCAGCAATGCATCGGACGCGGCAAAGTTGAAGACGACGCTGGTGCCGGGGTTCTGCGCCTCGAAGACGGGGCCGAGTTCCTTGAAGGCATTGGTGAGGCTGGCGGCGGCCGAGACGGTAAGGTCGGCGGCTTGGGCGGTGAAGGCGCACAGCAGCAGGGCGGCGCCGAGAGGGCGGCCAACAGCGCGGCCAAAGGCGCGACGGAAAGTGGTCGGGGTCATGCGATTCCTTGGGTGATGCAAGGCCGCGGCGCTTGCGGCCCGGCTTCACCGAAATATATCGCAATGCATAACGGGTGCGTGCGAAGCGGCGCTTCGTGCTTGTCGCGCTCACGCGCCTTCAGCCGATCGACGGCAGCCGCACGTCGAACACCGCGCCGCCGTCGCCGGCATTCGTCGCAACGATGGTCCCCGCATGTGCGTGCACGATCGCCTGTGCGAGTGCCAGGCCGAGACCCATGCCCGGCGTGTTGCCACTGCGTGCCGAGGGCCCGCGGTAGAAGCGCTCGAAGACGCGCAGCAGCTCGTCGCTGCGAATGCCCGGCCCTTGGTCGCGAACGCGCAGCGTCGCCTGCTCGCCTTGCTGCGCCAGCGTCACGGTGACACGGCCACCGACCGGCGAGAACTTGATGGCGTTGTCGAGCAGGTTGTCCAGCACCAGACTGATCGAACCCGGCGCGACCTTGGCGTGAACAGGGAGGGGCGCGTCGATCGCCAGTGTGACTTCACGCGCCCGCGCGATCGGTTCCATGCGGAGCATGGCCTCTTCGGCGAGGGTGTTCAGCAGGGTGCGTTCGACACGCTCGCGCTCCTGGCCCGCATCGAGCCGCGCGAACGCGAGCAGCTCTTCGACGAGCAGGCTCAGCCGCTCGACTTCTTCCAGCCCCGATCGAAGCGTCTCCACATAAACCTGCGGCTCGCGCGGCCTGCGCAGCGCGAGTTCCAGCTCGGTGCGCAGGCGCGAGAGCGGTGAACGCAGCTCATGCGAGGCATCGGCCGTGAAGCGCTGCTGCACGCCCACGCCTTGCTCGATGCGCGCGAGCATCTCGTTCAGCGTGTCGACGAGGCGGCCGATCTCGTCGGCGGTGCCCGGGTGCGGCAGGCGCTGGCTCAGGTCGGCATCGCCGATGCGGTGCGCCTTGTCGACCACGTCGTCGATCGCATGGAAGACGCGGCCGGTGAGCAGCGCGCCGGCCATGCCGACCGAGAGCAGCAGCACCGCAGACATGATCACGAACAGCACCGCCGCAGCCTTCAGCGTGCTGTGCACGTCGTCCAGAGATCCCGCGACCTGCACTGCGCGCAATGCGTTGCCGGTGCGCACCGGCACGGTCACGAGCCGCGTCGGCTCCTCGCCGAAATCGTGCAGGGTCTCGAACACCACCTGCCCCTTTTCGACCTGAGCCATCGTCGTGGCGTGGGCTGGCAAGCGCGCCGCGCCGAGGTTGGCACTGCGGGCGATCGGCTCGCCCTGCGTATCGACGATCTGCACCAGCCGGTCGAGTCGCACGAACGAGAGCGGGCCACCACGCGCTGCAGGTGCCTCGTGCACATGCACCGCGTCCACTTGCTCTTCGGCCAGCATGCCCGCCTCGGTCTCGGCCAGCGCCAGAAGCGCCGCATCGAGCTGCCCATGCACCGCGCGCGCCAGCCCCCAGTAGGCTGCGAACGCCGCCAGCGCCAGCACGACGACGATCACCGAGAGGTGCACCAGGCCGAGCCGCTGCCGAAAGCTAAGCATCGGCATCCGGGCCGGCCGCAAGCCTGAAGCCGCGCCCGCGCACCGTCTGGATCAGCGCCGCCTGGCCCGGCCCGTCGACCTTGCGGCGCAGCTTGCTGATGTGCACGTCGATGAGGTTGTCGATCGCTATCAGGTCGGCCTTCCAGACCTGCTCGGCCAGGCGCGAGCGGCTCACCACTTCGCCGGCGTGGCGCAGCAGGATCTCGAGGATCGCGTACTCCTTCGGCGTGAGGTCGAGCGGGCTCTCGGCGCGCAGCACGGCGTGGGTGTGCGGGTCCAGGCTCAGGTCGGCCGCCTGCAGCACTGGCGGGCGCGTGAGTTCCGAGCGGCGCAGCAGGGCCCGCGAGCGTGCCAGCAGTTCCTCGAACGCGAAGGGCTTGGTGAGGTAGTCGTCGGCGCCGGTGTTGAGGCCGGCGACGCGGTCGGCCAGCGCATCGCGTGCAGTCAGCATCAGGATCGGCGTTTCGGTGCCGCGGCGGCGCAGGTCGGCGCAGAGCTGGAGGCCGTTCTTGCCGGGCAGCATCCAGTCGAGCACGATCAGGTCGTAGTCGGTGACGAAGGCGCGCTCGTCGCCTTCTTCGGCGCTGCCGGCGATGTCGACGACGAAGCCCTCTTCGGCAAAGCCGCGGGCCAGCAGCCGCGCCGCCTTGGCATCGTCTTCGACCAGCAGGATTCTCATGGGCGCCGACTCTAGCGCCCGACTGCCAGCTCATGTGGCTTCATGTGGCCCCAGCGCCGATCCTGAAGACGAATTCAGGATTTCTTGGGCCTTTCTTCAGGTGCCGGCCACTAGCCTCGCGGTCGCTGGAGATGGGCTCCGGCAGCGGGGGCTTGCACACATGAATGGCAGACCAATGATCGACAGCGTGAGGCGTGCGCGCTGGGTGCTGCCAGCCGCGTGCGCGCTGCTGGCGGCTTGCGGCCCGCACGCGCCGCCGGCCGATGCTGTAGTCGCCACCGCGCTGAGACGCGAAGGCTCGGCCATCGCGGTGCCGGCCGCTTCGCCGTTGCGCAAGGCGCTGCAGATGGCGCCGGCCGCGCAGACCACCTTCGAACGTCCGATCAGCGTGCCCGGCGTGATCGAGGCCGACCCGGCCCGGCTCGTGAAGATCGTGCCGCCGGTGGGCGGCCGCATCGAACGCGTCTACAAGGGCCTGGGCGATGCGGTGCGCGCCGGCGAACCGCTGCTCACGCTCGATTCCGCCGACCTCGCGCAAGCCACCAGCGACGCCCACAAGGCCCAGGCCGCGCTGGCGCTTGCCGAGCACGCACTCACGCGCCAGCAGGATCTGGTGAACGCCGAGATCGCGGCGCGCAAGGATCTGGAGCAGGCGCAGAGCGACCACGCGCAGGCTCAGAGTGAAGCGCACCGCGCGCAATCGCGCCTTTCGCAACTCGGCGGCGCGCTCGGCCGCGGCAACGGCCGGGAGTACACGCTGAACGCGCCGATCAGCGGCCATGTGATCGACCTGAGCGGCGCGCAAGGCGGCTTCTGGAACGACACCAATGCGCCGCTGATGACGGTCGCCGATCTCTCGAAGGTCTGGCTCACCGCCAGCGTGCAGGAGAAGGACCTGGCCGCGGTCTTCGTCGGCCAGCAGGCGAAGATCGTGCTCAACGCCTACCCCGGCGAGCAGCTCAGGGGCCGCGTCGCCTACGTCGGCCAGGTGTTCGATGCCGACACGCGCACCGTCAAGGTCCGCGTCGCGCTCGACAACGCCGCCGGGCGCCTGCGTCCCGGCATGTTCGCCAGCGCGGTGTTCAGCGGCGCCTCGCACGAGGCGATCACGGTGCCGGCCAGCGCACTCATCCAGGACGGCTTCGAAACCCGCGTGTTCATCGAACGCTCGCCGTGGACCTTCGAGGCGCGCAACGTCAAGACCGGCGCGCAGATCGGCTCGCAGGTCGAGATCGCCTCGGGCCTGAAAGCCGGCGAGCGCATCGTCGTGAAGGACGGGGTGCTGCTGAATGATTGACAGGATCGTCGCCATCTGCATCGAGCGCCGCGGCATCGTCTGGCTGGTGGCGCTGCTGGTGGCCGCCTATGGCATCTGGTGCTGGAACCAGTTGCCGCTGGAGGCCTACCCCGACATCGCCGACACCAGCTCGCAGGTCGTCACGCAGGTCGATGGCCTCGCAGCCGAAGAGGTCGAGCGCCAGATCACGATCCCGCTGGAGCGCGAGATCATGGGCACGCCGGGCATGCAGGTGATGCGCTCGAAGAGCACCTTCGGCCTCTCGCTGATCACGGTCGTGTTCCAGGACGGCGTCGAGGATTACTGGTCGCGCCAGCGCCTGCAGGAGCGCATCGGCGCGGTCTCGCTGCCCTACAACGCGCAGCCCGGGCTGGATGCGCTGACCTCGCCGATCGGCGAGATCTACCGCTACACGCTGGAATCGAAAACCCGCGACCTGCGCGAGTTGTCGGAGCTGCAGTTCTGGAAAGTGATCCCGCGCCTGAAGCAGGTCGCCGGCATTGCCGATGTCAGCAACTTCGGCGGCCTCACGACGCAGTTCCTGCTCGAGTTCGACCCGGCCAAGCTCGCCAAATACAACCTCAGCCTGACGCAGATCGAGACGGCGATCAATGCCAACAACGCGAGTGCCGGCGGCAGCATCATCGACCGCGGGCAGCAAGGCTTCGTGGTGCGCGGCGTCGGGCTCATCGGCACCCTCGACGACCTGGGCAACGTCGTCGTCTCGACCAAGGGCGGCGTGCCGGTGCTGGTCAAGGACTTGGGCGAGGTGAAGCTCGGCCACCAGGAGCGCCGCGGCATCCTCGGCAAGGATGGCAACGCCGACACCATCGAAGGCATCGTGCTGCTGCTCAAGGGCGAGAACCCCTCGGCGGTGCTCGACGGTGTGCACGCGGCCGTCGACGAGCTCAACGACAAGGTGCTGCCGAAGGACGTGCGGCTCGTGCCTTACCTCGACCGCTCGTCGCTCGTTCACGCGACGCTGCACACCGTCTCGCACACGCTGCTCGAGGGCATGTTGCTGGTCACGCTGGTGCTGCTGCTCTACCTCGGCAGCCCGCGCGCGGCGCTGATCGTGGCGCTCACGGTGCCGCTCGCACTGCTGACCGCGTTCATCTTCATGCACCACTTCAAGATCCCGGCGAACCTGCTGTCGCTGGGCGCGATCGATTTCGGCATCGTCGTCGATGGCGCGATCGTGATGATGGAAGGCATCCTGCATGCGTTCGAGAACAACGAGGGCAGGGGCCTGACGGCGCGAGAGGTGCTCGGCATCGCGCATCGCCTGGCGCGGCCGATCTTCTTCGGCATGGTGGTGATCATCACCGCGTACCTGCCGCTCTTCATGTTCCAGCGCATCGAATACAAGCTCTTCTCGCCGATGGCCTGGGCGATCGGCTTCGCGCTGTTCGGTGCGCTGGTGGTGTCGCTCACGCTGATCCCCGGGCTCGCGTTCGTGGCCTACCGAAAGCCACGCCGCGTCTGGCGCAACCCGGTGCTCGAATGGGCGCGTTCGCAGCACACCCGGCTGCTCGAAGGGCTGGTCGGCAAGGCCGCCATCACCATCGCTGCCTTTGTGCTGGCGATCGCCGGCGTCGGCGTGCTGGGCGCGACGGTGGGCCGCGACTTCCTGCCCTACCTCGACGAAGGCTCGATCTGGATGCAGGTCACGCTGCCGCCCGGCATTTCGCTCACCAAGGCGACCGAGATGGCCGATGCGCTGCGCGCCGCGGCGCGCGAGTTCCCCGAGGTCGCCTCGGTCGTCACGCAGTTGGGGCGCAACGATGACGGCACCGACCCGTGGACGCCCTCGCACATCGAGTCGGCCGTGGTGCTCCACCCCTACGACACCTGGACGACAGGCCGCGACAAGCAGCAGCTCATCACCGCGATGGGTGCGCGCTTCGACCAGCTGCCCGGCACCAACGTCGGCTTCAGCCAGCCGATGATCGACGGCGTGCTCGACAAGCTCGCCGGTGCGCACAGCGACCTGGTCGTGAAGGTCTACGGCAACGACTTCGCCGAGACCCGCCGCATCGCCGCCGACGTCGCGCGCACGCTGCAGGCCGTGCCCGGCGCCGACGACGTGATGATCGACCAGGAGCCGCCGCTGCCGCAGGTGCGCATCGAGGTCGACCGCGCGGCGAGCGCGCGCTACGGCATCAACGCCGGCGACATCGCCGACCTGATCGGCACCGGCATCGGCGGCAAGCCGGTCGCGCAGGTGTTCGTGGACGAGCGCCACTACGGCATCGGCGTGCGCTTCACCAACGCCACGCGCAGCGACCCGGGCGCCCTCGGCGACTTGCTGCTGACGACCTCGAGCGGCGCGCGCGTGCCGCTGGCGCAGGTCGCGACCATTCGGCTCGATTCGGGCGAGAGCACCATCACGCGCGAGATGGGCCGGCGCCACCTGACGGTGCGGCTCGACATGCGCGGGCGCGACCTGGCCTCCTTCCTGGCCGAGGCGCAGCAGAAGATCGAGTCCGACGTGCACTACGACCACACGCGTGTGCAGCTCACCTGGGGCGGCCAGTTCGAGAACCAGCAGCGCGCGCAGGCACGGCTTGCGCTGATCGGCCCGGTCGTGATCGCGCTGATGTTCGTGCTGCTGTTCGCGCAGTTCAAGAACCTGCACCAGCCCGCGATGATCCTGATGGCCGTGCCGCTGGGCGCGCTCGGCGGCCTGGCCGCGCTGCACCTGCGCGGGATGACGCTGAACGTGTCGAGCGCGGTCGGCTTCATCGCGCTGTTCGGCGTCGCGGTGATGGACGGCATCCTGATGGTCTCGAACCTGAACCGCCTGCGGGCAGAGGCCGGCATGCCGTTGCGCGAGGCGGTGATCGCCGGTGCGCGCGATCGCTTCCGGCCGGTGCTGATGACCGCGACCGTCGCGGCGCTCGGCCTGCTGCCCGCCGCGCTCGCGACCGGTCTCGGCAGCGATGTGCAACGTCCGCTCGCGACCGTCGTGGTGGTCGGCCTGCTGACCGCGACCGGGCTCACGCTGGTGTGGTTGCCGGCGCTGTACTTTCTGGTCGAGCGCTGGGTGGAGCGCAGGGCCGAGCGCGGGGCCGAGGGACTGCAGCACGCGGTGGCACTGCAAGGCGCGCCGGGCGACGCCGTCGTGGTGAACCCATGAGGTGCTCGCACCCGAGGTGGATAGGCACGCTCGCCTGCGCCGCAAGCGTGATCTTCGCCGCGCAGACCCACGCCCAAACCGCGCCCCCGCAGCTCGGCTTCGCCGAGTACCTGCGGGCGGTCGAAGCCGGCAACCTCGACATGCAATCGCAGCAACAGAACGTGGTGAGCGCGCGCGCCGGTGTGTCGATCGCCGGCGTGCGGCCCGACCCTCTGATGAACTTCGGCGTCGTCTCGCGCGAGCTGCGGGCGGCCAACCGGCCGAACGCATCGACCCCGCTGACCGCCGGCCTGGCCTTGACGATCGAGACCGCCGGTAAACGCGGCGCACGCATCCGCACCGCCGAGAGCAACGTGCGGCTGAGCCAGGCCGCGATGGATGCCGCGCACGACCAGCTGATGCTCGATGCCGGCGCTGCCTTCGTCGAAGCCTGCCGCAGCCGCGAGGTGCTGGCGCGCAAACAGATGAGCCTGCGCGCGCTGCGCGAGGTGGTGCGCGCCAACCAGATCCGCTTCGAAGCCGGCGACATCGGCCAGCTCGAACTGCGCCAGTCGCGCGTGGAGGCCGAGCGCTTCGCGGCCGATGTGAGCAGCGCCATGGCCGATGCGATCGGCGCGCGCATCGGCCTCGCCTTGCCGCTCGGCCAGCCTTTCGAGGTGGTGTACGGAGATGCGGCACTGGTCTGCGAGTTCGCCGCGCCGAGCCAGGGCGCGGAGGCCGACGGTGAGATCACGCAAGCCATGCTCGACCAACGCCGCGATGTGCGTGCCGCCGAGGCCGCCGTCGACAACGCCCGCGACGCGACCGAACTGGCGCGGGCGAACCGCTGGGTCGATCCGGTCGTGAACGTCGGGGTGACCAACACTCCACGCATTTCGCCCGTCGTCGATGGCGGCGGCAATGTCACCAATTCGCCGACGCTGCAGCGATCGCTCGCCCTCGGGTTGACAGTCACCGTGCCGATCCCGTTCTCGCGCCTGCAGCACGGCGAGCAAACCCAGGCCGAGGCCGCGCTGACGCAGGCGCAGCTCCAGCTGACGTCGGTGCTGCTCAAGGCGCAGGCCGATGTGCGCGCAACTCAGGCGCGGTATCGAGCCGTGGCCGACAACGAGCGCCACTACCGCGAGCAGGTGCAGCAAGACGCCGAGCGCGTGCTCGAAGGCGCGCGCATCAGCTACCGCAAGGGCGCGAGCTCGCTGCTCGAGCTGCTGAACGCGCAACGCACCGCCGACGAGATCGCGCTCGACCACCTGCAGGCCCAGGCCGACCTCGCGAACGCGAGCCTGCGGCTGCAACTCAACGCCGGCATGAGGCCCGCGCTGTGAGGCGAGCAACGCGCTGGACCGGGCTGGTCGCAGCACTCGCAACGCTGTGCGGCATTGCTTCGTGCGCCGGTGTCGACGCCGAACCTGCCGAGACGACACGCGCTGCGCAGGTGATCGCGATGGGGCCCCTGGCCGCATGGACAGAGCCACTCACGCGCGACTGTGCTGCCGACGCGGGCGGCTCCGGGCGCGACCCGCAGTTCGCGGTGCTGCGCTACCGCGACGGCTCGCGCTTCATGCGCCGCTGGCGAACCGCGCGCGTGGCGGCCGTTGCCGGGCTGCAGGTGGGCGACCGCATGCGCTTCGATACCGCGACATGCACTGCCTCGACCCTCGACAGCTGACCGAGCCGATCAGCGTACGAGCAGGCCGATCAGCTTGGTCAGCTCGGGCTTGCAGGCGATGGCGGCGTTGGTTTCGACCTGGCGGTACAGCTCGATGAGCTGGCGGCCGGTGTCGGTGACCAGGCTGCCGCCGCCGTTCTGCCCGCCCTTGGCCGAATCGACCGCGGGCTTGCGCAAGGCCTGGTTGAGTTCGTCCAGCAGCAGCCAGGCGCGGCGGTACGACATGTCCAGGCTCTTGGCGGCCGAGGTGATCGAGCCGGTCTCGCCGATCGCTTCGAGCAACTGGATCTTGCCGGGGCCGATGGCGATCACGTCGCCGACGGTGACGCGCATGCGAAATTTCGCCACCGGCTTGGTGCCGAGCGCGGCGGAAGGATCGGTTTTTTTCTTGGAAGGCATGGTGATGTGGGTCGCGCGGCGATGAGCGCCGCGGCCACCCGCATTACATCACTGCGGCGCGGTGTCGGCGACGCGCCGGCGATGCGCCGCTCAAGCCGGCCGCCAGCCCACATTGCGGCGCGCGAAGATCTCCTTCATCTGCCCCGACTGCCCGAGCTGGTTGATCGCGCCCTGCAGCGCTTGCGCCAGGTCGACCGCATCGCTCTTGACCGCCAGCCCGGCGGCCCAGCCATCGCGCGGGGCGCGCGGCGAGGGCATCGGCTCGATGGCAAAGCGCGCATCGCCGCGCAGCACCGATTCGAGTTCCGACGACAAACCCGCGGCGACGGTCACCTCGCCGCGCTGCAAGGCGCGGGCGCATTCGGTGCCATCCTTCCACTGCGTGTTGAGCCGGTTCTTGTAGGCGCCACCGTCGGCTCCGATCAACAGCCAGCCGGCGAGCGTCTGGCCCGGCACGGCGACGGTCTGGTCGGCGAGCTGCGCCATCGCGTCGAGCTTCGGTACACGGTCGAGGTTGCGCGCCATCACCACATGCTCTCGGTAGTAGGGCGCGAGGATCAGCGCTTGCGGGTTGGCCTCCATCAGCGGGCGATCGACCGGCACATGCATCAACACATCGGCCGGCCCGTAGCCGAGGTAGTGGCCGCGCCAGACCATGTTGCGCAGATCGTCGTTCATGCTTTCGTCGGCATTGAACGGCAGCAGCGAGAGCTTGACGCCCAGCGAATCGGCGAGTGCTTGCGCCAGGTCCACGTCGATGCCTTTGCCGGCCGCGTGAAACGGCGGCATGTCCTGGTAGATGCCCACGATCAGCGTGCCGCGCTCGCGCACCTTGGCGAGTGTGGTCGCGGCGGCGTTGTGCATCAGCGGCGCCAGGGCGAGCGCTGCCGCCGTGCCGATGCTGCCGCGCAGGAAGTTGCGGCGCGAGAAGTTGCGGCACGAGAAGGGGTGCCGTGTGGCGGCCATCGGGCCGCGCAGCTCAGAGCGGCTTTTCACGGCGCGACTCCAGATACGCCTTGATGGCCCAGATGGCTTCCTGGTCGAAGGTGCCTTCGAAGGGCGGCATGTAGACCGCGCCGTTGCGCGAGCGGCCGTGGCGCACGGTGGTCAGGAAGTATTCGTCGTTCTCCTTCACGCAGGCGGCCTTGCGGGCCGGGTCCTTGGCGGTGGCGCAGTCGTTGTCGAGCTTGCGCAGGTCGGGGGCGATGCCGCCCGAAACCGCATCGAGCCCGTGGCAGCGCGCGCAGTTCTGCCCATAGGCAGAGGTGCCGACCTTCACGGCCGTGTCGTTCTGGCGATAGGGGTTCTCGGCCAGCCAGTCGGTGCCGACCTTGGGCAGCGACGAGGTATCGACCGCCTGCGGCGTCACATCGCCATGCGCCCAGGCGCCAGCACCGGCCAGCCCGATCAGCGCGCACGAGCTGGAAAGCGCCAGCGCGCCGAGCAGGCGGTAGGTTCGCGGATGGTGGCGTGGCGCCAGCTTGCGCGCGGCGGTTCGTAGAAGTGAAGTCATGGTGGGGTCTCCGGTCTTGTTGGCGAAATCTGTTTGCAAGAGCGTGGCTCTGGCAAATCCTGCAAACCACACTTGAAGCGCAAACCACATGCCACGCGCAAATCACGCAAATGAGCCTGCTTTCGCGGCCCCAGTGCTCCAGGCTCGAACACTGATGCTGGCGGGCGGGACAATGCCAACTGGACATGCCGTCCGCTTTGACACAGCATCGGGAAACCGGCGCAACGACCACCGAGCGAACGCTCCCACGAGAAACAAGACCCATGAAGACAAGCCCCCATGACCGCCACCCGTGACCTGATCGGCCAGCCCTATCCGCCCGGCACACCGGGCGGCAGCGGCCGCGCGGGCTCGGCGTCGGGCAACGGCGCGGGCGCGGGCGCAAGTTCCGGCGCGGCACCGGGCCGGCCGCCGCGCATCGAGTTCATCGAGCGCTCGCATCAGCGCAGCGCCGCACTCGGCCTCTCGCGGGGCGAGCAGCGCGATCTCGATCCGATGATCCGCAGCGATCTCAACCTGGCTCGCGAGCGCAACCAGCGGCTCTACCTGCACGCGGCGCCGGTCATGCACATGCTCTTCGAGCAGATCGTCAACACCGAAAGCATGATCGTGCTGACCGACGCGCAGGGCACCATCCTGCATTCGGTCGGCGACGACGATTTTCTGGAGCGTGCCGACAAGGTGGCATTGGCCCCGGGCGAAAACTGGGCCGAACACGCCAAGGGCACCAATGCCATCGGCACCGCGCTCTTCGAAGAGGTGCCCACGCTTGTGCATGCGCATGAACACTTCATCCATGCCAACAGCTTCCTGACCTGCTCGGCCGCGCCCATCTTCGACCCGCGCGGCAACATGCTGGGCGTGCTCGATGTGACCGGCGACCACCGCAGCTACCACCAGCACACCATGGGGCTGGTGCGCATGTCGGCCCGCATGATCGAGAACCACTGGCTCTCGGACGACTACAACAACCGCCTGCGCCTGCACTTCCACAGCCGCGCCGATTTCATCGGCTCGCTGCTCGAAGGCATCGTGGTCGTCGGGCCCGATGGCCGCATCCTGGGCGCCAACCGCGGCGCGCTCGATCTGCTCGGGATCAGCGGCGCCGCACTCCGCGCGCACAGCGTCACCAGCCTCTTCGGCACCACGCCCTCGGCCGTGTACGACCACTTTCGCATGCCGCTCTCTGCCCCCATGCAGCTCAGCCTGCCGAGCGGCCACCAGTTCCATGTGATGGCCCGGTTCGATTGGCCTTCGCGGCCTGTGGTGGCCGGCATGGGCGGGCCAGTGGCCGCTTACGGCGATGAGGCCGAGCCTCGCACAGAAACCGCGCCGAACGCCGTCACCGACCCGTTCGCCCACCCGTCGAACAGTACAGCGAACAACGCGCCGAACAAACTGTCGGCCGACACGCGTGACAGCACAGCGAAGCGCTTCTCCGGCCTGCAATACCTGCGCACCGGCGATGCGCGTGTCGACACGCTGGTCGAGAAGATCCGCCGCATTCTCGACCGCGACATCCCCTTGTTGATCCTCGGCGAAACCGGCACCGGCAAGGAACTGCTGGCGCGCGCGGTTCACCATGATTCGGCGCGGTCGCGCCAGCCCTTCGTGGCGGTCAATTGCGCGTCGATTCCCGAATCGCTGATCGAGGCCGAACTCTTCGGCTACGAAGACGGCGCCTTCACCGGCGCGCGCCGCAAGGGCGCACCCGGCCGCATCGTGCAGGCCCACGGCGGCACGCTGTTTCTCGACGAGATCGGCGACATGCCGCAAGCCTTGCAGGCCCGCCTGCTGCGCGTGCTGCAGGAGCGCTGCGTCACGCCGCTGGGCAGCGTCAAATCGATCCCGGTCGACATCGCGGTGATCGGCGCGACGCACCGCAACCTGCGCGAGATGATCGAGCGCAACGAGTTTCGCGAAGACCTCTACTACCGCTTGAACGGCCTGGCCCTGCGCCTGCCGGCCCTGCGTGAGCGCACCGATCTGCAAGCCGTCGCCAAGCGCATCCTGCAAGCCGAATCCCAGAGCGAGCCACCCGAGATCAGCCCGCCTGTGCTCGAGCTCTTTCGCCGCTATGCCTGGCCCGGCAACATCCGCCAGCTCGCCAACGTGCTGCGCACTGCGGCCATCATGGCGGGCAGCGAGCGGCAGATCACCACGGCGCATCTGTCCGACGACTTTCTCGAAGACGTGCGCCGCGTGCCGGCGGTGATGCGGCCGGTGGCGCCGCCGCCTGGGGGTTCGCATCTTCTGCCACCTCTGTTGCCGCGTTCGAACGACGTGCCGGCGGAGGGTGCGTGGGCCGCAACGGGCCTCACCTCGGATCTCGTTCGTGACGCATCGCAAGCCAACGCGGCCGTGCTGTCGGCGCGCAGCGCCGAGCCCCGCGAACCCGCGGCGCCGCACACGCTGGAGCAAGCCGAGATCGAGATGATCCGCGCCGCAGTCGAAGCGGCCGGCGGCAATATCTCCGCCGCCTCCAAGCGCCTGGGCATCAGCCGCAACACCATTTACCGGAAGCTGCGGTGGAATGTGGGCGACAAGGCGGGGCGGGCGGATAGCGCCGATCCCGAAGCTTGACCGGAGCGGCCGCTGTCAGCGAAACACTTCCGGCTCCAGCTCGCGCCAGACGTGCTGCACGTTGAGCGGGTGGCGGAGCGCATACCCGGGCAAGGTGGCGAACGCGGGTAAGTCGACCTCGCTGCCAGCAGCGCCTTGCACGTCACCGCGCGTCAGGTGCCTGCGAACCGCTGACCGCAGGGATTCGATGTAGTCGATGTGGCGAGCGATTTCGACGGGCTGCGCAATGCCGCCTTGTTCGCCCAGCAGACGTGCGCCGCCCGAAAGGTGTTGCAGGGCGCGCAGGCTGGCCAGCATGGCCTCGCTGTGGGTGTCACGCAGGTCGGGCACATCGCCGGCCCACAGCAGGCCTTGCGCGATGACAAGCGGACTGGCCTGGTCTGCTTGACGGCTTGCGCGAGGCGCCGTCAGCTTCAAGGCCAGCAGATGCTCGCCGGGCGCGCGCTCGACGCTCAGCCAGTCGAACGGGCCGATACGGCCCCGGATCTGATGTGCCACCCCGATAGGCAAATTGGGCACGCGGATGGCCTCGTCCGACAGGCTCTCTCCCGCCGCGCCCAGCCGCGCCTTCGAACGCGCCATGCACTGGCCGCAGCGCGCGCGCATGGCCTCGATCACCTCGGGCAGCGCCCACAGCCGCGCATCGGCAAAGGCGAGGTTGCCCATGGACAACTCCGGCGCCGCGCGCGTCACGATCACGTCTGTGACATGCCGGCCTGTGGTTCGCTCGATGGTGCAGGCGAGGGCTGCGCCGTAGGCCGGCGTCGGGCCGGTGCCGATGAGCCAAAGGCGGTCGTGGTCGATGGCAAGCACGAGCTGCGCCGTGGCGCCGCCATTGGCGGCCGCGGGATCACCATGCGCCGCCTGCACGCGCCACAAGTCCGTGCCCACGGATTCGAGCATCGGTGTGGTCGACGATCCGATGGGCGGCAACTCGGCACGTGCTTCGGCGGCCATCCCCGGTTGTGCCGCAAGGCCGAAGAGCAACAACGCCGACGCGATCGAAACGATCGAACCCACCCGCCGCAGCCCCCCATGTGCAGCGTTGCAGCAACGTTGTGCCGCGGAGGGATTTCCCTGTGCTGGTGTTCCAGTGGTGTGTCGCGAGATGGAGCACTTGTCTCGGCGGCGATGGCACGTTGGCACGCCGACGATGCCCGGTCCACGCCGAGACGGCCAGCGCAACCAGCGGCATGCGTATTGCTGAACGAGCCCTGCAGGCGCGGCGTTTGTCAATGTGATCGGGTTCATGTGTCCGACACACGAAGCAAGCTTTTGGCCCAACAGCCCGCCGCCACAAGAACAAGACCTCGGAGACCTCATGACCCCTCTGCGTTACCACCGGTTCGCAACCGAATGAAAGGCCTGCTGCTGCGCATTGGCTTACCCGTCAACGGCTCGCCGGAACGCCCGAACCAATCGAGCCCGACGCAACCCGAAGAGCCGCTCTGGCTCGAATGGCTGGCGCTCGGCGGCCTGCTGGCGTTCGCCACCTGGCTGCTCGGCGCGCGCGGCGTCTGGGGCCTGCTGCTGCGCTCCGACCCGACCGGCATCACGCTGGTGATCATCGTGGTGTTCGCGACCGCCACGCTCTGGACCGGCTCGCGCACACGCACCTTGCAACGCGAACGGCGTGCGCTACGGGCCGCCGCGCCGGGCTGGTCGGCTGACTATCTGCATGCGCTGCATGGTTCGAATACCCAAGGCGCCGACAGCGCCACGGCCCTCGACCTGCTGCTCGAACACGCCCACGGCCCGCACGCCACCGCCTGGTGGGTCAACGGCATACAGCTCAAGCTCGGGCTGCTCGGCAAGGTCATCGGCTTCTCGATCCTGGCGCTCGACATCGGCAACGCCAAGAGCTTCGATCCTTCGCAATCGCAGGAGCTGCTGCGCAGCCTCACGACCGGCCTGGGCGTGGCCTTGCTGACGACCATGGTCGGCCTGGTCGCCAACATCCTGCTCGGCCTGCAACTGACGCGGCTCGACCGCTATGCCGACCTGCTGGTGGCCGACACGCAGCGCGCCGGCCTGGCCTTGCAACAAGCCGGGGCGCGGCAACCATGAGGCGCGGCACCCGCAGGTCCCGCGAGGCCGAGCCCGACCCTTTCTACGACATGCTCTTCAACATGCTGATCGCCTTCGTCTTCTGCTTCATCGTGGCCTTGCTCGCGATGAACCCCAAGGCGCTGAAGGCGGGCGATATCCCTTCCAAGGCCGAATACATCATCAACGTCGGCTGGCCCGACCGCAACCCGAACGACATCGACACCTGGGTGCAGGACCCGGCCGGCAACCTGGTGTGGTTCCGGCAGCGCGAGGCTGGCCTGATGTACCTGGACCGCGACGACCGCGGCGATGCCAACGACGCGATCGTGGTCGACGGCCACCGCATCGCCAGCCCGTTCCGGCAAGAGGTCGTCACCGTACGCGGCATCGTGCCGGGCGAGTTCACGGTCAACGTGCAGTACTACCAATCGCGCGATGGCCAGCCGGTGGACGTGACCGTCTCCATCATCAAGGTGAACCCGCGCGCCGAGGTGGTGTTCTACGGCCAACTCAAGTTGGCCCGGCCCGGTGACGAAGCCACGGCCGCGCGCTTCACGCTGCTGCCCGATGGCAAGGTGGTCAACGTGAACACCCTGCCCAAAACCCTGGTGCAACGATCATGACGCTGGCCGTGACCCTGAGCGCTGCCGCGCTCGCTTTCCTCGCCTTGCTGGCGCTGCTGTGGTCGCGCTGGCCGGTGTGGCTCAAGGGCCTGCTGGTGGTGGGGGTGACGGTCTTCTACTTCTTCGCCGACGACGTGGTCCACGGCATGTGGGGCTGGCCGAGCGGCGATGCCTTGCCCGAACGCTTTGTGCTGCTCGCCGCGGTGATAGACGAACCCGGCCCCAAGCGGCCCGGCGCGCTCTATGTGTGGGTCAATGCGCTCGAAGACGGCAAGCCGGCCGCCCAGCCGCGCGCCTATCGCCTGCCGTATGCGAAAGACGTGCATGCCCTGCTGAACGAAGGCATGAAAAAAGTCCGCGAAGGCGTGAGCCAGTTGGGCACCAGCGAGCCCAAGCCCGGCAAGGCCGGCCTCGCCTGGCTGCGGCCGGGGCAAGATGAGCAGGCCATCAAGCTGCGCGACCTGCCGGTGCCGCAGCTGCCGGAGAAGTGATGGCCGCGAATCGGTCGATGGCGAAAGTCGCGAACGCTGCAGGTGGCGCCGTTCGCGTGTGGTCGTGGACCTCCGGTGGCGCGCTGGGTGCGGCCACCGCGATGGTCGCCATCGCCGCGCTCAGCGCTTGTCAACGCGGCGGCGCGGGCGATTCACCGTTCCCGCTGGCTGCCGGCCACCGCTGGACCTACACCGTCACCACCCGTTCCGACGACGGCAGCAGCGAGCGCGAGACCCTGATCCTGCGCACGCTCGGCGCCGAATCGGTGCCGGCCCTCGGCGACCAGAAAGCCTGGCACCGCCGCAGCGACAGCGGCATCGACTACTGGTTGAAGTCCGACGAAAGCGGTATCTACCGCGTGGCGAGCAAGAGCGATCTCGACCCCGAGCCCCAACCCGACAAGCCACCCCGCTTCGTGCTCAAGGCGCCATATGCCGTCGGCACGCAATGGCAGGCGGGCACCACCGCCTACCTGCTGATGCGCCGCAACGAATTCCCGCGCGAGATACGCCACACGCACCCCAACGTGCCGATGGCCTACGCGATCGAAGCGGTGAACGAATCGGTGACGGTCAAGGCAGGCACGTTCGACCGCTGCCTGCGTGTCAAGGGTACGGCCAGCGTGCACATCTACGCCGACCCGGCCAGTGGTTGGCGCGACATGCCGCTCACCACCACCGAGTGGTATTGCGCCGGTGTCGGCCTGGTGAGGATGGAGCGGCACGAGCCGGCGCAATCGGCCTTTCTGACCGGCGGTGTGCGCACGCTGGAGCTGGACGCCTGGGAGTGAGCGCCTGGGAGTGAGCGCATGGGTAAGTCCCACGCGCAGGCCCGCCACCCTTGTGCAAAATCGCGGCCACTATCGACCAGAGCCCGACCGGCCCCCAGAGGAGACAAGAATGGACTTGACCCGACGCGACTGGATCCGCGCCGCCGCTGCAGGCTGCGTGACCCTGCAGACCGGCGCCCATGCCCAGGCCGGCAGCCTGAAGATCTCGCACCAGTTCCCCAGCGGTACGCTGACGGAAGGCGACTTCCGCGACCGGCTCTGCCGGCGTTTCGCGGCCGACATCGAGAAGCGCAGCAACGGCGCATTGAAGGCCGCTGTCTATCCCGGCTCCTCGCTGATGAAGACCAACTCGCAGTTCTCGGCGCTGCGCAAGGGCGCGCTCGACATGAGCCTCGTGCCCTTGTCGTATGCAGGCGGTGAAGTCGCCGAGACCAACATCGGCCTCATGCCGGCGCTGGTGCCGACCTACGAGGTGGGTGCCGCGTGGAAGACCTCCGAGGTGGGCAAGCTGCTGGCCAAGACGCTGGACGACAAGGGCATCCTCGTGCTGAGCTGGATCTGGCAGGCCGGTGGCGTGGCCAGTCGCACGCAGCCGCTCGTCGCGCCCGAGGACGCCAAGGGGCAGAAGGTTCGCGGCGGCAGCCGTGAGATGGACATGATGTTGAAGGGGGCAGGCGCCTCGGTGATCTCGCTGCCCTCCAACGAGATCTATGCCGCCATGCAGACCGGCGCGATGGACGCGGCGATGACCTCCTCGACCAGCTTCATCTCGTTCAAGCTCGAAGAGATCGCCAAGCACCTGACCACCGGCCGCAACAAGGCCTACTGGTTCATGTTCGAGCCGCTGCTGATGTCCAAGGAGGTGTTCGCCAAGCTGCCCAAGGCGCAGCAGGACATCATCATGACCGCCGGCGCCGAGCAGGAGAAGTTCGCGACAGACGCCGCGCGTGCCGACGACAAGATCGCCGCTGACGTGTACGCCAAGGCCGGCGCGAAGGTCTACGACATCGACGAACCCACCGTGCGCAAGTGGCAGGCGATTGCGCGGGAGACCGCCTGGAAGGATTTCGCCGATCGCAACGAGTCGTGCAAGACGCTGTTGACGGCCGCACAAAAACTGCTGTGAGCGTCGCAGAGCAAACCCACCTGCCCGGGACGTCCAACGCCATCACCGGCGCCAGCGCCGACGCCATCGACCCGGACACGCCGCGCCTGCTGCTGCCACTCGCCAGGGCCTTGCGCGCCGTCAACCGCTTCAGCATGGCGCTCGGCATGCTGGCCCTGCTGGCCGCCTCGTGCGTGCTGACCTACAGCGTCTTCTCGCGCTACTTCCTGAAGGCCTCGACCGACTGGCAGGACGAAGCGGCCGTGTTCTGCCTGGTGGGCGCCACCTTCATGTGCAGCGCGTTCGTGCAGGCCATCCGCGGACACATCGGGATCGAGGCGGTGTCGTCGCTGCTCTCGCCGCGCCTCAACCGCCTGCGCGCCGGCTGGGTCGACCTGATGTGCTTCGCCTTCTGCACCTTCTTCGCCTGGAAGTCGTGGCGGCTGCTGCACGAGGCCTGGGCCGACGGCCAGACGACCTCGTCCTCATGGGCGCCGCCGCTGTGGATTCCCTACGGCCTCATGGCTGTCGGCATGACCTTGCTGAGCCTGCAGTTGCTGGTGCAATGCTCGGCCGGCGTCCGCCGCATGACACGGGGCGCGCGCTGATGTCGATGCTCACGATCGGTTTGCTCTTTGGCGCGGTCACCCTGCTGCTGATGTTCTCCGGCGCCCCGATCGCCTTCGCGCTCGGCAGCGTGGCGGTGCTGTTCATGGCCGTGTTCATGCCGGCGTCTTCGCTCGACACGGTGACGCAGAACGTCTATGAAGAAATGTCGAGCATCACCTTGCTCTCGATCCCGCTCTTCATCCTCAAAGGCGCGGCCATCGGCCGTTCGCGGGCCGGGCAGGACCTGTATGCGGCCATGCATGTGTGGATGCACAAGGTGCCCGGCGGCCTGGGCATCGCCAACGTGTTCGCCTGCGCGCTGTTTGCCGCGATGGCCGGCTCGAGCCCGGCCACCTGTTCGGCCATCGGCAGCGCCGGCATCCCCGAGATGCGCAAGCGCGGCTACTCGCCGGGCTTTGCGGCCGGCATCATCGCCGCGGGCGGGACGCTCGGCATCCTGCTGCCGCCGTCGATCACGATGATTCTTTACGCCGTGGCGGCCGAACAGTCGCTGGGCCGGCTGTTCCTGGCTGGCATCGGGCCGGGCCTGCTGCTGGTCGGGCTCTTTGCGGCGTATGCGATGGTCAACTACCGCAAGGAATACGGTCGCGCAAAAGTGGCCTACGAACGTGACGGCACGGCCTCGCCGCTGCTGAGCGACGAGCACTTCACCATGCGCCAGAAGTTCGAGATGCTGCCACGCGTCATCCCCTTCGTGCTGCTGCTGATCGGCGTCATGGTCGCGCTGTACGGCGGCTTTGCCACGCCGTCGGAAACGGCAGGTCTCGGCGGTCTGCTGGCCCTGCTGCTGATCGCGGTGATCTATGGCGTGTGGCGCGTGCGCGACCTGGCGCCTATCCTTTCGGCCACGCTGAAGGAATCGACCATGCTGATGTTCATCATCGGCATGTCGCTGCTGTTCTCGTATGTGATGAGCTACCTGCACATCAGCCAGTCGATGGCGCAGTGGATCGTGGCCCTGCAGTTGTCGAAGTGGGTGCTGCTCGCGGCCATCCTGCTGCTGGTGATCGTGCTGGGTTTCTTCCTGCCGCCGGTGAGCATCATCCTGATGACGGCGCCGATCTTTCTGCCGCCGCTCAAGACCGCCGGTTTCGACCTGATCTGGTTCGGCGTGCTGATGACCATCGTCATGGAAACCGGCCTGATCCACCCGCCGGTCGGCCTCAACATCTTCGTCATCAAGAACATCGCACCCGACATTCCGCTCTCGGGCATCATCCGTGGCGTGCTGCCCTTCGTCGTGCTGATGCTGGCGTCTGTCGTCCTCATCTGCATCTTCCCCGGCATCTCGACGGCCTTGCCCGATGCGGTGATGGGCGTCGTGCCCGCCAAGTGAGCCCACGCCGGCCATTTCGGCCGGCGTGAACTTCGAGGCCGCAACTCAGCCTGGCGGTTTCGCCCAGACCTGGCACCACCCCGCATTCGCCACATGCTTGCGTCCGAACATCGCGCAGCCGGCCCAGGCTTCGTCGGGCTTGCCTTGCCAGAACGAGCAGTTGGCGCAGTGCTGGGTGGCCGCGTGCTTCGGGTACTTCGCCGCATCGACCTTCGTGGTGTCGTGCTTGTCGCCCAAGGTCACGGCCGTTTCGTCGGACTCTTCGACATGCGCACCGGCTTGCGCATGCGCGAGGCCCGCGCCGGCGGCCGCCGCGCCGCCCGCCACGAGCCTGATGATCACCTCGCGGCGCGACAGAGGCTGCCAGCCCCCATGCGCCGCCTCGCACGGCAGATGACCCTGCACGGGATTCGACGGCGCAGCCATCAGTTCACCTGCGCGACCTTGGCCGCCGCGTTGGTGGATTTCGCCGGGGCATCCACCGCCACTGCCGCGCCGCCTGCCTTCGGAATCTTGAACACCCACACCATGCCGCCTTGTTCGAGGAAGTTGACCTTCTTCGCCACGTCACCACCCCACAGCGGCACGGCGCCGCCCCAGCCCGAGACCACGCTCACGTACTGCTCGCCGTTCTGCATCCAGGTGATGGGAGGTGCCACCACGCCGGAGCCGGTCTGGAACTCCCAGACGACCTTGCCGGTCTTGGCATCGGCTGCCTTCAGCAAGCCTTCCGGCGTGCCCCAGAAGACGAGGTTGCCGGCCGTCGTCAGCACACCGCCCCAGAGCGGCGCGCCGTTCTTCACTTCCCAGACGATCTTGCCGGTCTTCGGGTCCATGGCGCGGAGTGCGCCGATGTAGTCGTCGTTCAGCGTCTTGATGGTGAAGCCGGCGCCCATGTAGGCCGCGCCTTTCTTGTAGGTCACCGGCTCGTTCCAGATCTCCATGCCCCATTCGTTGGCGGGCACATAGAACAGCTTGGTGTCGGGGCTGTAGGCCATGGGCATCTGGTTCTTGCCGCCGAGGAAACTCGGTGCGGCGAAGACCACGTTGCCCTTCTTGCCATCGGCACCGGCGGTCGGGTCGCCGGGGCGGTTTTCGGGGACGAAGTTGGGGCGGCCGGTCTTGAGGTCGATGCCTGTCGCCCAGGTCACTTTCTTGACGAAGGGAAAGGCGTTCTCGAGCTTGCCGTTGGTCGCGTCGAGCACGTAGAAAAAGCCGTTGCGGTCGGCCTTGGCGCCCACGCGCTTGCCGTCCATGTCGAAGGTGATGAACTCGTTGACACCGTCGAAATCCCAGCCGTCGTTCGGCGTGCCCTGGTAGTGCCACTTGATCTGGCCGGTCTTCACATCGATGGCGACGGTGGCGCAGGAGTAGAGGTTGTCACCCTGTCGCAAATGGCTGTTCCAGGGCGAGGGGTTGCCCGTGCCGAAGTAGGCCATGCCGGTCTTGGCGTCGTAGCTGCCGCCGAGCCAGGTGGCCGCGCCGCCGGTCTTCCACAGGTCGCCGGGCCAGCTCTTGTTGGCGGTGCCGGAGATGCCGTTTTCGGTCTTCTTGCCGTCCTTGTCCCAGGTGTAGCCCATGTGGCCTTCGACCGTGGGGCGAGACCAGACCATCTTGCCGGTGCGAGGGTCACGCGCTTCCACGCGGCCGACCACGCCGAACTCACCACCCGAAACCCCGGTGAGCAGCAGGCCCTGCGCGATCAGCGGTGCGGCCGTGGCCGAATAGCCTGCGGCGTAGTCGTCGATCTTCTCCTTCCAGACGACATCACCGGTGGCCTGGTCGAGCGCCACGAGCTGCGCATCGAGCGTGGCGAAGATCACCAGGTTGTCGAACAGCGCGGCGCCGCGGTTGACCACGTCGCAGCAGGGCATGATGCCTTCGGGCAGGCGGTGTTCGTACTTCCAGAGCTTCTTGCCGGTGGCGGCGTCGAGCGCGAAGATGCGTGAGTAGGAAGCCGTCACGAACATCTTGCCGCCGTGGATCAGCGGCTGCGATTCCCGCCCGCGCTGCTTCTCGCCACCGAACGAAAACGCCCAGGCGGGTGCGAGCTTGGCGACGTTGGCCGTCGTCACCTGCTTGAGCGCCGAATAGCGTTGGCCTTGCGTGCCCAGGCCCCATGAGAGGACCTCGTTGCCACTCTTGGCAGAGTCCTCGATCATCTGCTCGGTGACGGCTGCGTGGGCCGTGAGCGTGGTCATCGAAAGTGTGGTCAGGGCGCCGATGGCGGCCAGGGCGGTGAACAGTGTGGATCGCATGTTGTCTCCTCCAGGTTGGTGCGGTTGCCGGCAGCGTGTCGCGCTGCCTTCAAGAGGACATGAAGGGCAACATGCATGCCATCGCGGGAAAAGTTCCCTGGCGTTCCAAAGTGGATGGCAACGGCCTGAAACGGGTCGATTCCAGCGTTGGAAGGCGCAGTGCCGATCGGGTTTTCCCACCGGGGTGTCACAGCCTCGAACACCGCATCGCACAGCCATGAACAACGCGCGTCACGGCGTGACACGGCCTCCGTGGGCTCGATGGAACTTGCGTCAGGGAGACTTGAGCAGCACCGCCTGCTCGTAGCGCGGGTAGAGGTTGACGACGTTGCGCGTGTACTCCGTGCCAAATGCAGCCCAGCGCCGGAAGTCCTCGGGCACCGGCATGCGCAGCACATCGTTCATGTCGAAGCCGGCGAGGGCGGCATCGCGCAAGGCCTTGTCGATCCACACCAGATAGCGGCGTGTGCCTGTCACAGCCTCACGGTTGCCGACGATGCCGTGGCTTGGCACGATCAGCCTGGAGGGCAACGCTTCCAACTGCTGCAGGCTTTGCAACCAAAGTGCGATCTGCGCATGCGGCGTGGTCGGCACGCGTTGCGAGAAGACGAGGCCGCCCGCAAACACGATGCCGCTGCTGCGATCGACGACGACCAGATCGCTATCGGTGTGGCCACGCATCTCCATCGTCTCGATCTCGTGCGTGCCGATGCGGCGCAGGCCGGGCACGGCATCGGCCGATGGCAGCCGCGCCTCGGTGCCCTTCATCCAGTCACCGCAGAGCCGGTAGAGGTTGTCCTCATAACCCTTGGCCTCTCGCTGCATGCCGTCGCGGGTGACGGGCGTTGCGCGCCGCGGCACATCGGCGAAGGCCTGGTTTCCGAGGAAATAATCCGGGTGCAGGTTGAGGTGAATGACTTCGAGAATGGGCTCGCGCGTGGTCCGGCCGATGAGCGCGCGCAACTGCTCGCCGTAGCGGCGCGAAGGCCCGGTGTTGATGACGATCACGCCGCTGCCGGTCACGATGAAGCCGGTGTTGATGATGTTGCAGCCGTTGGCGACAGCGAAGTCGGCATTGGCGCCTTCGACCACATAGACGCCTGCGGCGAGCTCGCGCGCCTGCAGGCGGTAGTCGAGGGTCGCCGCATCGGCCGTGGCGGGTTGCGCAAACAGCACGGCGGGCAGGGCGCAGAGCAGCACCAGCAGCACGGCCCAGGTGAAGAGGCTGCGGGCTGTCTTGGCGGCAGGCTTCATTCGACCGGCTCCGACGGGATGGAGGCGGCAATGCGGTTGCCGTTGTTGTCGGTGCCGACCAGGCTCAGTGCTCCTCGTGGCGGGCCGGCAAAGTCGAAGCTGAAGACTGGGTTCTCGGCGATGGGCTCGAAGGCGTTGAGCCGCATCAGCTCGCGCCCTGCCTCGTCGCGCAACGAGAGCCGGTTGACGTAGAAGGCCGGGATGCCGCCGACGAGGCCGGTGTCCATCGGGTGCATCACGCGCAGGCGCACGCGGGTGGCCTTGTCTGTGGTTTTGTCCGTGTTTTTGTCGTCGCTGTTGCTCGCCGCCACGCTGTGGGGGAACACCTTGGCGCTGACCTCGCCCAGCGTGCGCGCCCAGCTTCCATCGCGCCGCGTCTCGCCCGCCGCGGTGCAGCCGCCGCCGCTCGAATCGATCATCACGCCGCCCACATGCCACACGCCGTCTCGTGTCTTGACGGCGGCGCGCACCGGGCTCGCCTGTTCGAGCTTGAAGCGAAAGCTCACGCGCGGCAGCGAGCCGAGCGGAAAGTATTCGATCACCTTGCGGATGGGGTTGCGGTCGACGATGACGGTGATGACTTCCACATCGGCAATGCCATCGGCCGAGACGCTGATGGGCACGTTCATCGGGTCTTCGGCAAACGCTGGCCCGCGCACGTGCACGCGGTCGTCGAAACGGACGGGGCCGCTGGCGAAGAATTCGCGTCTCAGATCGGGCCACTGGAACGAACGGAAGGGGTCACCTTCAGCGGTTGATGGGTTTGCCGTTTGAGCGCTTGCAGGCGGCGACAGCGCTGTGCCGATGAGCAGTATCGGCACGGCCATCAGGCCGAAGAAGATTCGATTCATGTTTGTCTCCTGCATGTCATCGAAGCAACTTCCGTGCTTTGCGAGCAAGCGGTGCAGCAGCCGTTGAACCCCTGTCGCACGCGGCCCGTAACGGCACAACCCATAGCGAGCCTTGTGGCAGTTTGGGACAAACGAACGGGTGGATTCCCTGAGGTTTTGGCGCCAGAAACGCCGTTCGATGCGCCAGACGCGCTGGCACGCAAGCTGCCATTGAAGTGGAGCGGCCACACCTTCGAACCCGTTCGACCCGGTGCCTTGCGCACCGCCGCGTTCACCATTCAACACAGAGGCAATCACATGGACATGCTCGAACCCGGAAAATTCGGCACCGCGGTGCACTTCAAGAAGCGCTACGGCAACTTCATCGGCGGCGAGTGGGTCGCGCCGGTGGACGGCCAGTACTTCGAGAACATCACGCCGGTGACCGGCAAGGCGTTCTGCGAGATCCCGCGCTCGACCGCCGCCGACGTGGAGCGCGCGCTCGATGCCGCACACGCCGCCAAGGCAGCCTGGGGCAAGACATCGCCCACCGAACGCGCCAACATCCTCAACAAAATCGCCGATCGCATGGAGCAGAACCTGCCCATGCTGGCAGCAGCCGAAACCTGGGACAACGGCAAGCCCATCCGCGAGACGACGCTGGCCGACATGCCGCTCGCCGTGGACCACTTCCGCTACTTCGCCTCCTGCGTGCGGGCGCAAGAAGGCGGCGTGAGCGAGATCGACCACGAGACCTATGCCTACCACTTTCATGAGCCCATCGGCGTGGTCGGCCAGATCATCCCGTGGAACTTCCCCATCCTGATGGCGGTGTGGAAGCTCGCACCGGCACTCGCCGCCGGCAATTGCGTGGTGCTCAAGCCGGCAGAGCAAACGCCGGTCTCCATCCTCGTGCTGATGGAACTCATCGGCGACCTGCTGCCGCCCGGCGTGCTCAACGTCGTCAACGGCTTCGGCCTGGAATGCGGCAAACCGCTGGCCTCCAGCAACCGCATCGGCAAGATCGCCTTCACGGGTGAGACCTCTACCGGCCGATTGATCTCGCAATACGCCAGCCAGAACCTGATCCCGGTGACGCTGGAGCTGGGCGGCAAGTCGCCCAACATCTTCTTCGCCGATGTGATGGCCAAGGACGATGGCTTCTTCGACAAGGCCCTCGAAGGCTTCGCGATGTTTGCCTTGAACCAGGGCGAGGTGTGCACCTGCCCTTCGCGTGCACTGGTGCAGGAATCGATCTACGAGCAGTTCATCGAGCGTGCCATCAAGCGCGTGGCCGCCATCACCCAGGGCAGCCCGCTCGACATGGCCACGATGATCGGCGCGCAGGCGTCGAGCGAGCAGCTCGAGAAGATCCTGGCCTACATGGACATCGGCCGGCAGGAAGGCGCGCAGGTGCTGATCGGTGGCGAGCGCGCCAAGCTGCAAGGTGACCTGGAAGGCGGCTACTACGTGAAGCCGACGGTCTTCAAGGGCCACAACAAGATGCGCATCTTCCAGGAAGAGATCTTCGGCCCGGTGCTGTCGGTCACGACCTTCAAGGACGAAGAAGAAGCGCTGGCCATCGCCAACGACACGCTCTACGGCCTGGGCGCCGGCGTGTGGAGCCGCGACATGAACACCGCCTTCCGCATGGGCAAGGGCATCCAGGCGGGCCGTGTGTGGACCAATTGTTATCACCACTATCCGGCGCATGCGGCCTTCGGCGGCTACAAGAATTCCGGCATCGGGCGTGAGAACCACAAGATGATGCTGGACCACTACCAGCAGACGAAAAATCTGCTGGTCAGCTATAGCGAAAACAAGCTCGGGTTCTTCTGATGGGTGAACCCGTTCTGCGGGTCACGGCGACCGCTTCGGCGCTCGCCCTGATCGACATGCTGCGCGAAAAGCACGGCCCGCTGATGTTTCATCAGTCGGGCGGTTGCTGCGACGGCAGCGCGCCGATGTGCTACCCGCAGGGCGAGTTCATCGTGGGCGACTACGACAAGCTGCTGGGCCACATCGGCGGCGTGCCGTTCTACATCAGCGGACCGCAGTTCGAGTACTGGCAGCACACCGCGCTGATCATCGATGTGGTGCCGGGTCGCGGCGGCATGTTCTCGCTCGAAGGGCCGGAGGGCTTGCGGTTTCTCACCCGCTCCCGGCTCTTCACCGACGACGAGTGGGGTCGTCTTTCTGCCATCGAAAGCACGCCGGCCGTCTGATTCCGACGGAGCGCCCACCATCCAGTCCGACACCCGATAGGGTGGTACATCCTCAACGAACGAGAGTACACACCATGAAAACCAGCGCACGCAACCAATTCGACGGCACCGTCATCGCCTACAAGACCGGTGCCGTCAACGACGTGGTCGAACTCGAGATCGCGGGTGGCGCTCGCATCGTCGCGGTCGTCACGCACGAGAGCGCCGAGCAACTCGGGCTGAAGGCGGGTGCCAAGGCGTTCGCGCTCGTCAAGGCATCGTCGGTGATCGTGGCGACCGATCTCGAGGGTGTGAAGCTGTCCGCCCGGAATCGACTCGGCGGCACTGTCGTGTCGGTGACGCCGGGTGCCGTGAATGCCGAGGTGCTGATCGATGTGGGCGGTGGTGTTCACGTCGCCGCGATCGTGACGCAGGGCAGCTTGCAGGCCATGGGCTTGGCGGCAGGGCAAAAAGCGACGGCCTTGTTCAAGGCGGCCAGTGTGCTGGTCGGGACCATTGCGTGACGCAATGATGGATATGAAAAAACTGCTGATGCTTGCGCTCGCCTGGCTCTTCACCACGCTGGCCTTAGCGCAGGCACCCTCTGGCACGCTCGCCGTCGTCAGGCCGGATGGCACGACGACGGTGCTGACGGCCACCGCCTTGAGCGCCTTGCCACGCGAGTCGGTGACGGCGAGCGTTCACGACAAACCGGCCGTCTTTGCCGGAAGCGATCTGCGCGAAGTGCTGCGCGCTGCGGGTGTGGAGCCGCCGGACCGCCTTCGCGGGTCGATGCTGCGCCGGGTGATCGTGGTGCGGGCGGCAGATGGTTACGCGGTGGTGTTCGCTTTTGCCGAACTCGACTTGTCGCTCGGCGACCGGCAGGTGTATGTGGTCGACCGCGTGGAAGGTCAACCGCTGGCTGCCGATGACGGCCCGTGGCGCCTGGTGGTGCCGCGCGACGCGCGCGGTGCGCGCTGGGTCCGGCAGGTCACGCGCATCAGCGTGGTCGATCTGCCTTGACCACATCGGTCACGCCGCGCGCGTTCGCGGCTCGGCCTCTATGTATTGCGGTGCGAACCGAGGTTCGGGTTTATGGGTGGGGCGGGACTCGATATTTTGGTCAAGATATATCGTTGCTCTGTAACCCTGCAATCCCCACACACAAAGTCGAGCCATGAGCATCGCAGCAGCGTCGGCGAATCACACAATCTCGCGAGGCGCGCCGTCGCGCCGGCCCTCGCGGCCGGCAATGCCGTGGTGCTCAAGTTCCCCATGACAAGCCACATACAAGTGGACGTGGCGACGTCGTCGCAAGGAGAGCATCATGAATCCAAACGAAACAGCGCTGGTGCCGATCGGCTTCGAACCGGACTACCGCGAACTCGGTGCCGCGCCGTACGGCATCTTGAAGGGCTCGGCGATTGCGAACGACTCTCTCAAGTTCTCGCAGCCGATGACCAGCCATGCGTTGCTGGCCCAGCGCGAGCCGGCGGAGATTCGAAGCGCGGCCTGACGTGTTCGTCGAGCGAAGGAAACAGCAAATTGCGACGGCTACAACTGCTTTGCCAGATTGCCGGGATCAGCACTTGTTGTGATTGCTTGCCATCGAGACTCTCGCTAGACTGATTCTCGGTTCTGGCCTGTCGCCAAGCGCGCTCCAATTACGACGATATCGATCGCTGCTTCGATGGGTGACGATTTAACTCGGCTTCGTGAAAGTTCAACGCGATCCGATCCCTGAAGAGGGTTCGAATCGCCTTCGACGCGCAATGAGCGGGCGCTTCACCGCTGTTAGATGATTCCCTGCCACAACTTATAAAAGAGGTGAGACATGCATCAGAATCGTTTGCTTTCCATCATGGCCGCGGTTGCGCTGCTCTGCGCGACGACGCTGGCATCGGCCCAGGATGCCGAACCCGGCTGGGCCAAGGGTCGCCCCAAGACCGACACCGCGATGAAGATGGCGCCGGTGGCCGCGTTCCCGATCCCGACGGCTGCCGACCAGTTGCCGACCAAGAAGTTCAAGCTGCCGCCCGGCTTCAAGGTGGAGACATGGGCCTCTGGCGTGCTCGATGCGCGTGAGCTGCGCCAGGGGCCTCCCGGCACCATCATTGTCAGCACGCTGTTCGTCGGCAACAAGGTCTATTCGCTGCCGGAGAAGGCAGGCGCAGACGGCAACCGCGCGGCCACGGTCATCATCGACAAGACCGAGCAAGCCACCGGCATCGAATACTCGAAGGGCTCGCTCTTCTTCGCGACCAACAAGAAGATCGTTCGGTATGACAACGTCGACGGCAAACTCGGTGCGCCCCTCGGCGAACCCACGGCAGTGCTCACCGACAAGCTGCCCGGTGGCAGCGACCACAGCTGGAAGTTCCTGCGGCTCAAGGGCGACAAGCTCTACTACAACGTCGGCGCGCCGTGCAACATCTGTGACCCGGGTGAATGGGCCAAGATCTACCGCATGAACCTCGACGGCTCGAACGTCGAAACCGTGGCCCAGGGCGTGCGCAACACCGTCGGCTTCGACTTCGATCCCAAGACCGGCGACCTGTGGTTCAGCGAGAACTCGCGCGACTGGCTCAGCGAAGAAATCCCCGAGGACAAGCTCAACCATCTGACCAAGGTCGGCGCGAACTTCGGCTACCCGTATTGCCACCAGGGCAGCATCCCCGACCCCGAGTTCGGATGGGGCCGTTCGTGCGATGAGTTCCAGAAGCCTGCCGCGCTGCTTGGGCCGCACGCCGGTTCGCTCGGCCTGAAGTTCTACACCGGGAAAATGTTCCCGGCGAAGTACCAGGGCGCGGCCTTCATCGCCATCCACGGCCCGTGGAACCGCACCAAGAAGTGGAACGGCATCTACGTCGCCTATCCGCAGAAGGACGGCAGCGCCAAGGTCGAGCCGTTCATGACGGGATTCATCGAGAACAACCAGTACCTCGGGCGGCCGGTCGACTTCATGATCCTGAAGGACGGCTCCTTGCTCGTGAGCGATGACCACGCCGGTGCGATCTACCGCATCAGCTACGCTGGCAAGTGACGTGATGACCTGGCGACACATCGCGGCAGCGGTCGCGCTGGCGTCGCTTGCGGGGGCCGCAGCAACGCCCGCATCGGCGCAGGCGAAGAAGACGCCTGTGGCCGCCGGTGCTGCTTCGGCCGCCGCCCCTGCGGGCTCTGCCATCTATGCGGAGCGCTTTCGCAACGTGTGCGCGGCCTGCCACGGCGACGATGGCCGCAGCGACATGGCCGGCACACCGGTGCTGGCCGGCCAGTATTCCTTCTACGCGATCACGCAGCTCTTTTTGTTCCGCGAAGGCCGCCGCAAGAACGAAGCGATGATCGCGCTGGCCAAGCCGATGACCGATGCGGACATGCGTGGCTTCTCCGACTACATCGGCACGCTGCCGCCTGTGCCCGCGCCGGCGCCAGCCACGCCACCCGATGCGGCGCGGATGAGCAAGGGCCTGGCCCTCGCGCAGCAGCACAAGTGCACCTTCTGCCACGGCGCCGATCTGGCCGGCGGCCAGCAGGTGCCGCGCATCGGCGGCCAGAAGCATGACTACGTGCTGGCGACGCTGCAGGGCTTCAAGTCGGGTGACCGGCCGGGCTACACGCGTGCCATGACCGAGGCCCTGAGCCAGGTGCCGGTGGAGGACCTGGACCTGCTGGCTTACTACGTGGCGAACCTCGCCGGCAAGTAGCGGCCCGTCTGCGGGCGGCGATATCCGGGCACCTGGATTGCCCGACCCGGGCGTCGGGGATTGCCCTTCGCCCCACCTACGAGAATCGATGTATTCTTGTGAATACGACGCTGACGGAGGTGACCAAGCCGTTCGCACCTGCTGTGTGTCGTTCGCCGAATCCTCGGCACGAGTGACCCGCCATTTACGGAGCAACAAGACCATGCGCGACTACCTGAAGTTCTACATCGATGGCCAATGGGTCGACCCGGCCAAGGCGAAGAGCATCGATGTGATCGACCCGGCCACCGAGAAGTCTGCCGGGCGCATCTCGATGGGCTCGGCCGAAGACGTGGACCGTGCGGTCAAGGCGGCGCGCAAGGCGTTCGCGAGCTACTCGCAGACCAGCGTCGAAGAGCGCGCTGCGCTGCTCGAACGCATCATCGCGGAATACAAGAACCGCTACGCCGACATGGCCGCAGCCATCACCGAAGAGATGGGAGCGCCGGTCGCGCTCGCCCGCGACGCGCAGGCCGCCATGGGCATGGCGCACCTGCAGACGGCCCTCGCCGTGCTGCGCAAATACTCGTTCCAGGAACAGCGCGGCACGACGCTGTTGGTGAAGGAGCCCATCGGCGTCTGCGGCTTCATCACGCCGTGGAACTGGCCGATGAACCAGATCGCCTGCAAGGTTGCGCCGGCGTTGGCGGTGGGTTGCACGATGGTGCTCAAGCCCTCGGAGATCGCGCCGTTCTCGGCCCATGTGTGGGCCGAGATCATGGATGCCGCAGGCGTGCCGGCCGGAGTCTTCAACCTGGTGGACGGCGATGGCCCGACAGTGGGTGCGGCGCTCTCCAGCCACCCGGAAGTCGACATGGTGTCGTTCACCGGATCGACCCGTGCCGGCGTCGAGGTCGCGCGCAATGCGGCACCCACGGTCAAGCGGGTGCATCAGGAACTCGGCGGCAAGTCGCCCAACATCATCCTGCCTGACGCCGATTTCGAAAAGGCTGTGACCGCGGGCGTGATCGGTGTGATGGGCAATTCGGGCCAGTCGTGCAACGCGCCCACGCGCATGCTGGTGCCGAACTCGCGAATGGCCGAAGCGCTCGCCATCGCGAAGGCGGCGGCCGAGGCCACGACGGTCGGTGCGCCGGACAGTGGCGCTTCGCTGGGTCCTGTGGTCTCGGCAGCGCAGTGGGACAAGATCCAGACGTTGATCCACAAGGGCATCGAAGAAGGCGCGACGGTGGTGGCCGGTGGCCCCGGTAAGCCGTCTGGACTCGAGACGGGCTACTACGTCAAGCCCACGGTTCTCGGCAACGTGAACAACCGGATGACCGTCGCCCGCGAAGAGATCTTCGGCCCGGTGCTCACCATCCTCGGCTACGACACCGTGGACGAAGCCATCGAGATCGGCAACGACACGCCTTACGGCCTGGCGGCGTATGTGTCGGGCACCGATGTTGACGCCACGCGCAAGGTGGCATCGCGCCTGCGCGCCGGCCAGGTCAACATCAACAGCGCCGCGCTCGACCTGACGGCGCCGTTCGGCGGCTTCAAGCAATCGGGCAATGGCCGCGAATGGGGCGAACATGCGTTCGGCGAGTTCCTCGAGGTGAAGGCGATGTTGGGGTTCGCGCCCAAGGCTGCCTGAAGTTGCTCGTGCAGGCCTTGGCCGCGCCAAGCCTCGAGGAAAGGTGTGGCCAGGACCCTCAGTCGGTGGCGTGATCGAATGGGATCACGAGTGGCGAGCCCACGCCACCAGCCACGCGAGCCAGTGCGGCCGCCAGGCGAGCAGCAAAGCGACCCCGACCGCACCCGCAGCGAGCGACATCACCCAGACCAGCACGGCCATCGAAGGATGGTCGGCATGCAGGCAGATCAGCAGTGAGGCGAACAGCTCCACGGCACCGAGCAGGCGCAGGCCGACCACCGTGGTGCGAGCGGCGCTCGCATGAGCGCCACGCGCCTGTTGCCAGTGCACCTCCATCGCCAGGGCCAGCCAGGCCAGGCCGCCGGCGCTGCACAGCATGGCGAGGGTGAGCAGCAAGGCCCTATGCATTGGCTGTTCCCCGGTCGTTCGATGACATCGGCTCGTCGTTAGCGCGTTGAATCATCGGCAAGGCACGCTGCCGACGTGCGAGCGACACGGCAGCGGTCGTGGCAATCGCGCCCACCGCCAGCAACACCAGATCGAATCCGGCGACCGGCCAGTAGCCGTTGGCCACCGTCTTGATCAGGTGGTCGCCGGTCGTCACCCAGTTAGACAGGACTGCCACCAAGGCCAGCGCCGCCACGACGCAGCACTGCTCGAACCATGCTGTCGACACGCGCGCGATTCGCACCGATGCACTTCGCCACGCCGCATGGGCGAAGGCCGCAACCCACACGCCCCAGAAGATGGCTTTCTCCCAATCGCCGCGCGCCGGCAATTCGGCCGGCAGCAGTCGATTGGCCACCAGGATGGCGAGCGTGGCGATGAGCATTCCCGTCACCGTCGCCGTGGCAAACGCATCGGCCCAGCGCGCGCCGCCGGTGCCGGCTTTGGCATGCTGGCGCTTGCGCTTTTCGACGAAGAAGATGAAGCCGGTCGCGATGCAGACGCAGCCCGCCAAGCCGCCGAAGACATAGAACCAACGCAGCAGCCAGTGCTCGAAATGCTGCAGGTGCAGGCCGGTGAGAAAGTCGTTGATGCTGGAGACCACGCTGCGCGGCGGCTCCTCGTACAGCACGCGTCCTGTCGTGCCTTCGAAATGAATCGCCTGGCCGACGAGCGTGACACGGTCGCTGCCGGCGCGAAACAGCGAGACATAGCTGTTGCGGTCGCCCACATGGTTGACGTAGAGGTAGCCCACTTCCCCCGGCATGCCACGCGCGGCCCAGAGGCGCTTGGCTTCGCGCACCATGGCATCGACGGAGGCGAGTGGCGCTGCCACGCCCGCCGGTTTGAACGCCAGCCCTTTGGATTTCGCCTCGGCGATGGCCGCGGCCTGCGCTTGCGGCTTGAGCATCGTCTCCGACACCGGCAGGTACATGCCGGCGAAGATCGTCAAACCGGTCAGCGCAAAGAAGAAGTGAAAGGGCAGGGCGACCACGCCGGTGAGGTTGTGCAGATCGAGCGTGCTGCGCTGGATGTGCTTGCGCGGCCGGAAGGTGAAGAACTCGCGAAAGATCCGCCGGTGGATGACGATGCCCGAGACCAGCGCCGCCAGCATCGCGAGTGCCGCCAGGCCGACGATCCAGTAACCGAGATCCTTCCACGTGAGGTTGAGCCCGATGTGCATCGGGTAGAAGAATTCGCTGCCGATCTTCAATTGATCGTCCGGCAGCAGTTGGCCGTTGCGCGGATCGATGGTCACGTGGCCATGCACATGGTCGTCGGGATCGTTGGGGTTGTTGGTGACGGCGTATTCGGCATACATCGCGAGCACCGGGTCGCGGTGCGTCGTGTACGCGGCCCAGTTCAGTGGCGGCATCGTCGCAGGCAGCGGGCCGCCCACACGTTGTCGCGCGGCGTCGAGTTCATCCACCTCCGGCTTCATGCGCTGGAAGATGGGCGCCAGCATCGCGTCGAACGACGGCATGGGCTGCGGCGCGAATCGGGTTTGCGGAATCGCCCAGCGATCGATCTCGCGGTCGAACACCGACAGCGAGCCGAAGAAGAAAACGACGATCAGCACATAGCCCAGCACCAGGCCGAACCAGGTGTGAAGCCATGTCATCGAGAGGCGAAAGGTGGGGAACATCGGGGGCCTCCGGTCAGACAGGGGAGCGGCTGAGCCACCAGGCCAGCGCCGTCATGGCCGCACCACCGCCGGCCAGCACAGCCCATGCACGCGTGGCGCTGCGGGTGGCGAACGACCAGCAGATCGCTGCCACGTACACCAGGAACGCGAGCAGGTAGACCAGTGTCTGCGCATCCGCATACGGCATGCCGGCCACGAGCAGCAGCGCGATGCCGAGCGTGACGAAGCCCCACACGAAGGCCCAGCCGCCGATGATGCTGGCGGCCACGCGGGAGATGACCGGGGCAGGGCGCATGGTCAACAAAACTTCAGCGACAGCGCATAGCTCGCAGGCGCGCCATGGTGGGTGTTGCCGTATTGGTCGGGCACAGCACGCGCTCGGAGTCGTAGGCGTTCGAGTAGATGCCGGTGAGCGATGGGGCGAGTTGGTGGTTTTTTTGCCATGTACGTGCAAACGAGAATGGTTCGCATCATTATCCACGGCTTCCATCTGTTTGGCTTCCATCTGTGCATCTCGTGCCCGGCCATGCCACACAATCGTTCGCTCGATCGCAACCTTGCCAACTGCCCGACTGCCACCTCATGCCTGTGCACGACCCCGAAAACATCCGAACGATGATCGAACGCGGTGAACTCGATGCGGCAGCACGCGCCGCTCGAAATGCGTTGCCCGGGCTCGAAGGCAACGCGCGCGGGCAGATGCTCTTGTTGTTGTCCTGGGCCAGGCTCTCCGCCGGGCATCAGCAGGAGGCCTTGCGACACGCCGCCACCGCCGCCGAGGTGTTCGACGCGTGCGGCTCGACAGAAGGCCGATGCGATGCGTTGATCCGAATCGGCAATGTGCTGCGAGGCGGCGGTGACCACGCCGGCGCGCTCACCACGCTGGAACAGGCCGAGGCGCTCGCCCGCACGCTAGGCGAGCCGGTGCGCATCTCCCAGGTGCTGCGGGCTGTCGGCGTGTGCTGCTCGATCCTCGGGCGGCATCAACACGCGCTCTCGTGCCTCAACGAGAGCCTGCAATTGGTGGCGGAAGTCGGCACCGTCACCGAAAGGCTCGTCACCCGCCAGTCGCTTCTCAACGCCGTCAACCGACGCATCGGCACGCCCGTGCCGGGTGATGTGGAAGGGGCCACGGTCTTGTCGATGCAGATCGAGAAATGGAGAGAACTCGCTGACGATTGCGCGAACACCGGCCACACCCGGCTCGAAGTGATGGCGCTCGGCAATCTGGCGATCACACTCTACGAAGGCGGCCAGCCGGATGCGGCCATCGACGCGCTGACCCCGCTGCTCGAACGCTACCGCAGCCTCGGCATGCGCCCGAACGAGGCGATCTGCCATAACGAGCTGGGGCGATGCTTCGAGGCCCGGTGCGATGCCGCGTCGGCCAAGCAGCATTTCGAGCACGCCATCGCGTTGCTGCGTGACGGCGGTTCCCTCGACGATCTGCAGCAGGCGCTCGACGGCCTGAGCCGCACGCAAGAGACTCTCGGCGACCTCGCCCAAGCGCTTGCCGCCTTGCGGGAAGTGCGTGCCATCGACACGCGCAAGGCCGACGAAGCGGCCCGCGGCAACGCGTCACAACGCGAGTTGCGTATCGAGCTGGCGCGGCTCACCAGCCAGTGGGCGCTGCAGGCCACGCAAGACCCGCTGACCGGCCTGGGCAACCGCCGCGCGCTCGACCGATGGTTGGCCGAATACCTGCCGCGCGTCGAACACGGCGAGTCCTTGATCCTCATGCTGATGGACCTCGACAACTTCAAGCAAGTCAACGACAACTTCGGCCACGACATCGGCGACGAAGTGCTGCGCCAGGTGTCGCGCGTGATGCAGCAACACTGCCGAACCGGTGACCTCGCGGTGCGCTACGGCGGCGAGGAGTTCCTGCTGGCCATGGTCGGCCTCTCCGGCGACGACGCACTCGCCGCCGCCCAGCGCCTGCGCCACGCCGTCGCCGATGTGGGCTGGGGCCAGTTGCGCGCCGGCCTCGTCGTCACCGTCAGCATCGGGCTCACGGAGGCCCACGAGGCCACCGACGGGCCGGCGCTCCTCACGCTGGCCGACCGGCGCTTGTACGCGGCGAAGTTCGCGGGGCGCAATCGGGTGGTGGCTGGGTAGACGTTACTGGATGGGGCGAACACGCCCCACACGGGACAACCCGAATTGAACTTGAAGCGCTTCAAGTGACACTTGTCTCCTGCCTCGGCCTGTGAATCGGACGCTTCGATCCGAATGGCTCGAAGCGCTTCATCTGCACGGCAACCACTCAGGAGACAAGCCATGTTCAACGCTTTGCGCCGCGTCACGGCGGCCATCGGTATCGCGTTTTTTGCGGTCGCGAGTGCGCCTGCACACGCCCAGGAACTCAAGCTCGGGGCGCTGTACCCGTTCAGCGGCGGGCTCGCGCTGCTGGGCGACGAGAGCTTTCGCGGCGTGCAGTTGGCGGTGGACGAGCGCAACGCGGCCGGCGGCGTCAACGGGCAGAAGATCACGCTGGTGAAGGCCGATGCGGTCGATGCCAGCCAGGCGGTGGGTGAAGCGCGCCGGCTGACTTCGGTCGAGAGCGTGGTGGCGGTTTTTGGCAGCTACGCCTCGGGCATTTCGCAGGCGGCCACGCAGGTCACCGAACTGGCCGGTGTGCCGTACTTCGAACTCGGCGCCACCGCCGACACCATCACCGGGCGCGGTTTCAAGTATTTGTTCCGCGTCAACCCGACCGCCAAGAACATCGGTGACCGCACGCTGGAGGCGCTCGTCAAGGTGGTCGCGCCGACGCTGAAGGTCGACCCGAAGACGCTGAAGCTCGCGATCATCCATGAGGACGGCCCCTATGGTTCGCTGGTGGCTGCGGCTCAGAAGGAAGGCGCCGCGAAGCTCGGCATCACGGTCGTCGAGGTGCAGGCCTATTCCGCGAAGACGGTCGATTTGTCCTCGGTGATCCTGCGCCTGAAGGGCGCCGGCGCCGATGTGGTGCTGCACACCGCTTACCAGAACGACGCGGTGCTCTTCTTCCGCCAGGCGGGCGCGGCGGGCTACAAGCCCAAGGCAGTCATCGGTGGCGGCGGTGGCCATTCACTGACCGACACGGCGCAAGCGGTGGGCGCGCCGATCGAAGGCGTGTATGACGTGGACTTCCCGCAGATCACCATGAACCCCGCTGGCGCGCCGGGCCTGCCCGAATTCGTTGCCGCGTATCAAAAGAAGTTCTCTTCCGCACCGCGCTCCGGCCACAGCCTGGCCAACTACGTGGGCGCCAAGGCCATGCTGGAAGTGCTGGCCCGCGCAAAGTCGACCGACAAGGACAAGATCCGCGAGGCCGCATTGGCCTACAAGGTGCCGGCCGGCAGCACCGCCGCTGGCTGGGGCGTGCAGTTCGGCGAGAACGGGCAAAACGCGCTGGGCACACTCAACCTGATGCAGTGGCAGCAGGGCAAGCTGGTGACGGTGTTTCCGGAATCGGTGGCCAACGCGAAACCCATCGCCGTCAATTGATCGACGCCGACCGATCGAAGCACTGAGCGTCTCATGTCATTGCTGCTTCAACTGGTGGCCAACGGGCTGCTGCTCGGCGGCGCCTACGCGATCATCAGCATCGGCTTGACGCTGATCTTCGGCGTGGTGCGCGTCGTCAACTTCGCGCACGGCGAGTTCCTGATGGTGGGCATGTACGTGGCCTGGCTTTGCGCCAGCCGCCTCGGCCTGCACCCGTACCTCGCGGTGCCGATCGTGGTGGTGTTTCTGTTCGTCGTCGGCGCCCTCATGCAGCGCTATGTGATCCAGCCGCTGCTCTCGGCCGACGCGCACATCCAGGTGTTCGCAACCGTCGGCGTCTCTACCGCGCTGCTCAACCTCGCACTGCTGGTGTTCGGCGCCGACATCCGCAAGGTCGACTTCGCCTTCGGCAACCAGAACCTGAGCCTGGGCCCGTTGACCTTCGTGAGCGGGCAGATCTTCACCTTCGTGGCGGCCATCGTGGTGGCAGTTGCCATGCACGTCTACCTCACGACGACCTACACCGGCCGCGCGTTTCGTGCGCTGGCGCAGAACCGCACGGCGGCGGCGCTGATGGGTGTGAACGTGAACAAGACCTATGTGCTGGCCTTCGGCATCGGCGCGGCGCTGGTGGGCATCGCCTCGTGCCTGCTCTCGCTGCAATACCCGGTGTTTCCGACGGTCGGCACCTACTTCGTGTTGACCGCCTTCGTGATCGTGGTGCTGGGCGGCATGGGCAGCTTGCCGGGCGCGGTCATCGGCTCGATGTTCATCGGGCTGATCGACAGCCTGGCGGGGTTCTACGTCGGGCCGGATCTCAAGGAGGTCGTGTACTTCGTGATCTTCCTGGTCATCCTGATCGTGCGACCCACCGGGCTCTTCGGCTTGGGCAGGGGTTCCGAATGAGGCGGTTTCTCGTGAGCCACGAAGCATGATCCCCAACCCGTTGAATCCGCGCGGATACATCGCGTACCTCGCACTCGCGGCACTGCTCGTGCTGCCGCTGCTGACGAAGTCGCCGTTCGTCATCCACCTCGCCATCCAGGTCTGCGTGTTTGCGGCGCTGGCCTCGGCATGGAACATCGTCGGCGGATTTGCCGGCCAGTTGTCGCTAGGCCATGCGGTCTACTACGGCATCGGCAGTTATGCGGCCGGCCTGCTGGTGGCGGGCTTCGGCATCTCGCCGTGGCTGGGCATGTTCGTGGGCGTGGGCGTCTCGGCACTTGTCGCTCTCGTCATCGCCTACCCGACGCTGCGGCTGCACGGGCCGTTCTTCTCGCTGGCCTCCATCGCCTTTCTCGAAGTGGCGCGCTTGCTGGTGAACCACGAAGAGGCTTGGACAAAAGGCGCGGGTGGCCTGAACGTGCCGCTGCAGATCGGCCTGAAGTGGATGATCTTCCGTGAGAAATGGGCCTACTTGCTGGTGGCGTTCGGCTTCCTGCTGGTGGTGCTGTGGATATGCCGCGCGATCCGGCATTCGCGCTTCGGCTACTACCTGATCGCGGTGCGTGAAAGGGAGGATGCGGCACGTGCCATCGGCATCGACCCGACGCGCATCAAGATCGGTGCTGCGGTGATCTCCGCCTGCCTCACCAGCCTGATCGGCAGCTTCCACGGCATGTACCTCACCTTCATCGAACCCTCGGCCGCGTTCTCGCTCGAGATGTCGATCCAGATCGCGATGTTCGCGCTCATCGGTGGCCTTGGCACCGTGGCCGGGCCGGTGCTGGGCACAGTCGTCGTACTGCCGATCGCCGAGCTGGCACGGGGCTGGCTGAGTGCCTTCGGCAACGGGACGCACGGCTTCGTGTACGGCGTGGTGCTCGTCGCGGTGGTGCTGTTCTTCCCGCGCGGGCTCGTTGGCCAGCTCGGGGCGCGTGTGCTGCCGTGGATCGACAAGCTGCCCGATTTCGGCCGGGTTAAGCCGATTGCCATCGCGCCGCTTCCGACGGCCGCGACAGCCACCGCAACCCGCGGCCAGCCCATCCTCAAGGCCGAGAACATCGAGAAGCGCTTCGGTGGCCTGAAGGCCACCGACAAGGTTTCGCTGACGCTGCACGAAGGCGAAATCCTCGGCGTGATCGGCCCCAACGGCGCCGGCAAGACAACGGTGTTCAACCAGCTCTCGGGCTTCCTGCGGCCCGATGCCGGCACGGTGACCATCCGCGATTCGGCAGGCCACTGGCTCGCGCCGCGCAGCCCCGAAAGCTTTGCCCGCGCCGGCGTCGGCCGCACCTTCCAGATCGTGCAACCTTTCTCCGGCCTGACGGTGCTCGAGAATCTGCTGATCGGCGCCTTCTTGCGCACCAAGGGGCGTGACGAAGCCGAGGCGGTTGCACGCTCGGTTGCCGAACTCACCGAGCTGACGCCGCTGCTCGATACCGAAGCGCGCAGCCTCACCGTCGGCGGCATGAAGCGGCTGGAGATCGCCCGCGCCTTGGCCACCACACCGCGCGTGTTGCTGCTCGACGAAGTACTGGCTGGGCTCAACCCATCGGATGTGGCCCGTGCCATCGTGATGATCCGGCGCATCCGCGATTCGGGTGTGTCGGTGCTGATGATCGAGCACCTGATGCAGGCGACCATGGCGCTCTCGGACCGCATCGTCGTCATCCACCTCGGCCAGGTGTTGAAGGAAGGCCTGCCGGCCGAAGTTGCCAATGATGTCGAGGTCATCCAGGCTTATCTTGGAAAGGGCTACACCCATGCTGCAAGTGCGTGACCTGCACGCCGGCTACGGCAAGAGCGAAGTCCTGCGCGGCATCTCGTTCGATGTGCAGCGCGGCGAGATCGTCACCATCGTCGGCGCCAACGGCGCGGGCAAGACGACCACGCTGCGCACGCTCTGCGGCATCGTGCGCGCGACCGGCGGCAGCATCGAGCTCGATGGTGTGCCGCTGAACCTGCGGCAGCCGCACGAGATCGTCGAACTCGGCGTGACCATGATCCCCGAAGGCCGGCAACTCTTTCCCTTCCTCACCGTGGAAGAGAACCTGCGCATGGGCTCGTTCAAGAAGTCGGCGCGCGAGGCTTATGTGCAGAGGCTCGACGAAGTGCTGGTGTTGTTCCCCAAGGTCAAGGAGCGGCTGAAGCAACTGGCGGTGTCGCTTTCGGGCGGTGAACAGCAGATGGTCGCCATCGCCCGCGGCATGATGGCCGGGCCGCGCTTGTTGATCTTCGACGAGCCTTCGCTGGGGCTTTCGCCCTTGCTGGTGGAGCAGATGTTCGAGATCGTGCGCAAGGTGGCGGAGCAGGGCACCACGGTGCTGCTGGTGGAGCAGAACGTGTTCCACACGTTGCAGCTTGCCGACCGCGGTTATGTGCTGGAGAACGGCGCGGTGGTGCTCTCCGGAACCGGGCAGGAGTTGCTGGTGAATCCGCACATTCGCAAAGCATATTTGGGGCATTGAAACTTGGGCATTGAACCTTGAACACCGAGCCCTTCCAGATCACCGGCCACACGCGCTTCCTCGCGATCGTGGCCGATCCGATCCACCATGTGAAGACGCCGCAGCGCATCAACGAACTGCTGCGCGCGCACCGCATCGATGCGGTGATGGTGCCCCTGCATGTGGCGGCCGAAGACCTGGCGACGGTGATGAACGCCTTGCGCCATGTCCCGAACTTTTCCGGCTGCGTGGTGACGGTGCCGCACAAGACGAAGGCGCTGGCGCTGTGCGACGAGGTGAGCGATGAGGCGCGGCAGATCGGTGCGGTCAACGTGGTGCATCGCCTGCCCGATGGCCGGCTGCGCGGCGGCATGCTCGATGGCAATGGCTTCGTCGGTGGGCTGCGTGGCGGGGGCATAGAACCCGTCGGACTTAGCGTTTATCTAGCCGGTGCCGGTGGTGCGGCGAGCGCGATTGCCTTCTCTTTGGCACAAGCCGGCGTGCGCCACCTGACCATTGCCAACCGCAGTGCCGAGAAAGCCGCAGACTTGGTCGAACGGCTTCGCCGCGAGTACCCAACGCTCACCGCTTCGGTCGGCACCAGCGACCCCTCGGGCCATGACATCGTGGTCAACGCCACCTCGCTCGGCTTGCGGCCGGGTGACGCGTTGCCGCTCGATGTATCGAAACTCGATCCATCGCAGATCATCGCCGAGATCATCATGGACCCGGCCGAGACCGACTTGCTGAAAGCCGCCCGAGCGCGCGGCTGCCGGGTGCACGAAGGCGCGCCCATGCTTGCGAGCCAGATACGGCTCATGGCAGCCTTCATGCTCGACCGGCCGATGCTGGCAGCGTCAGCCTGAGCACGGAGAACCCGCGTGGAACCCTTCGACTATGTGATCGTCGGCGGCGGCACGGCCGGCTGCATTCTTGCCAACCGGCTCAGCGCCGATGGCCAACACCGCGTGGCGATGATCGAAGCGGGCGGCGAGCCCAGCAGCCGCTGGATCGCGATCCCGGCAGGCTTCAGCAAGCTGCTGACCAACCGACGCTACAACTGGCTCTTCAAGACCGAACCCGAGCCCAACACACACGGCAGGCAGATCTCGGTGCCGCGCGGCCGGGGCCTGGGCGGCTCGACTTTGATCAACGGCATGATCTATGTGCGCGGCCAGCGTGAGGACTACGACGGCTGGCAACGCGCCGGCGCAGACGGTTGGGGCTTCGATGCCGTCGAGCCTTACTTTCGCAAGCTGGAGAACTACGCCATCGGCGGTGCCACGCGCGGCCAGCAAGGGCCGGTGCAACTGGAGCAGGTGCGCGAGCGTTTCCCCATCGCGCAAGGCTTTCTCGCCGCTGCCGCCGAGGACGGTCAACGCTCGAACGACGACTACAACGGCGGCAACCAGGAAGGCTTCGGCTACTACCAGGTCAACCAGCGCGACGGCCGGCGGTGGAGCGCCTACGACGCCTACCTGGCACCGGTGCGCAACCGC
>JAMFRW010000403.1 GCA_026224975.1 Rhodoferax sp.
ACGCCGACTGCACTGCGGTGCTCGGTCCGAGGTCGCGCCGCAGAACTCGCTTCGTTCGCTTTGCTCACTGCGCTCAGACAGCCGCGGCGAGTCAGATGACGAAGCGCGCGTTGCGCGCCGACCTCGAACCTCCGCGCCTCCGTCGCCACAGAAATCGCCCCCACCGGGCGCCCCCTGCCGCGCCGAACCATCGGCGGTGGTCGAGGGGAATAGCCGCCGGATGAGACTCCGTGCGCGAGGTCGCGATGGGTCCATCGGTGGTCGTCGGTGCAGGTCTCCAGCGACGTCCCGGACCACTGTGGTCGCAAAGGGTGCATCAGTTCTATTCGGAACAGGCACCACCTCTGTTGCAGCGAAGGCGCGCCCAGGCAGGCGGCGGTGCGCCTCTTCGGCGCCGAGGAGCGGAGGGCTTGCGGCCGCGCGCGCAGCGCGCTTCGTAAACTGACTTGCCGCGGCTGTCTGAGTGCAGTGAGCGAAGCGAACGTAGCGAGTTCTGCGGCAGGCCACAAGACCGAGCACCGCAGGGGAGTCGGCGTACCCGCCGACCGCCGAAGCGAAGCATCGACGCCTGCCCGGGCGCGGCGTAGCCGCTCAGCATCACCAGCCGTCAGGCCCCCCTTCGGAATCCCAGCAACCCCCGGTGTGATCATTTCCTGCAATCAGGCACGTCCCGAGTCCCCATCCCCATCTTCTTGAACTCGGCATCAGACAAGCCCAAAGTCTGCGAGATGTTCGGCACCGACTTCACCACCTTGTTGTAGAAGGAGCCATCTGCCGCCTTGGCCACTTCGGTGATGTAGGTCGTGCCCACGCCGTTGCGGTTGCCATCGATCTTCACGTCGCCGGCCGGGCCCTTGAAGTTGGTCTTTTGCAGGGCTTCGCGGTAGGCCTTTTGCCCACCCGACAGATCACCCTTCACGGCATCGAGCGCATCGAGCGTGGCCTTGGTGTTGATGTAGTAGAGGTAGGCAAAGAGCGAGGGGCTGGGGAAGCCGTCCTTGAAGTTGGCCTTGTAGTCGGCCACGAATTTTTTCCATTCAGGCGTGTCGATCGAGTCGGCCATCGGCCCGGCGGAGGCGGTGCCCAGCAGCGATTCGCGGCGCTTGCCCTTGAAGTTGAGCACGGTCTGGTCGACCGTGATCGAGCCGCCGATCATCGGCTTGTCGCCACCCGTCTGCTCGTATTGCGTCAGGAAATTGACGGCATCCGAGCCGCCCAGCACCACCAGCAACGCATCCACATCCTTCGGGATCTTGGCGATGACCGAAGCGTAGTCTTTCGTGCCCAGCGGCACCCAGGCCTTGTCGAGCACCTTGCCGCCCTTGGCGCAGTAGCTGGCCATGAAGCCTTGCACCTGCGAGTACGGGAAGCCGTAGTCTTCGGCGATCAAATAGAGCTTCTTGTAGCCCTTGCCGAGCGCGTGTTCCCCGAGGCCCACCATCCACTGCGCGCCTTCGGTGTTGAAACGGTAGAAGTTGGGTGCCGGGTCGGCCAGCGTGGCGCCTTGCGCGCCCGACGAGCCGTTGACGAAGGTCACGTTAGGCTGGGTCTTGGCGTAGTTCTTGACGGCAATGCCTTCATCGCCCGAGAGCGGCCCGATCATGATCTGGACCTTGTCCTGCTCGACCGCCTTGCGCGTGGAGTTGACGGCCTTGTCGGGCGTGGCGTCGGACGAGACCTTGATGAACTCGATCTTCTTGCCGCCGGCCATGCCCTTGTGCTCTTTGAGAGCGAGGTCGGCGCCGCGCATGCCGTCTTGCCCCGGCGCCGCGAACGGGCCTTCGAGCGAGGCCAGCAGGCCGATCTTCAGCGTTTCCTGTGCCTGCGCAAAACCGGCCAGGGCGAAGGCTGCCGCGGCGCCAACGAGGCTGCGCGCGAAGATCGCCCGGCGGGGACTGTGTTGCTTGCTCATGTCTCGCTCCAGTGTTTTAGTGGGATGAATGCGGTCTTTGCCGCGGTGGGGAAACGTGTCCTGGCGACGCGCCAAAGCCTTTTGTGGTGAAGCGCATGCGCAGCTTCTGCCAGAGCCCCAGCAGGCCATCGGGCGAGAACAGCACGATGGCGAGGAATACGCCGCCGATGACGAGGTTGAAGCGTTCGCGGTCGACCAGGTCGATGGCGAAGTTCTGCAAGAGCACGAAGACGATGGCGCCGACAAATGCGCCGATCGGGTGCCGCATGCCGCCGAGCACGGCGATGATGAGGATGTTGATCATCGCGCCGGTGCCGACGGTTCCGGGCGAGATGCGGCCGTTGTACCAGACCATCAGCACGCCGCCGACCGCCGCGAGAAAGCCGGCCACTGCATACGCGCCAACCCGGTGCGCGGTCACGTTGTAGCCGAGCGAGGACATCCGGCGCGGGTTGTCACGGATGCCTTGCAGCACGATGCCGAAGGGCGCGCGGATCAGGTGCTTGACGAAGAAATAGCCGGCCGCCGAACAGGCCAGCACGAGAAAGTAGAACGGCATGGGCTCGCGCAGATCCAGATCGAAGATCACCGGCGGCGCGATTTTGCTGAAGCCCTGAAAGCCGTTGAAGACCGTGTAGTTCTGCTGCGCGAGGTAAAAGAACGCCACGCCCACGGCCAGCGTGATCATGATGGTGTAGATGCCCTCGGTGCGCACCGAAAGCCAGCCGATGCCGGCCGCGATCAGCGTCGCCAGCGTGAGCGCAAAGGCCAGCGCCAACCACCACGGCCAACCCAGGCTGATGGCCGCGTTGCTGCTCGTGCCGAAGATCGCCACCAGGTAGCCGGCCATGCCCGCAACCGTCATCTGCGCCAGCGAGACCATGCCGCCGTAACCGCCCAGAAAGGTCAACGACAGCGCGATGAGCCCGAGCGCGAGCGACTGCGCGCCGATCTGGAAGATGAAGAACGGTGGTGCGAAGAAGGGATAGAGCAGCACGAACACCGCGACGACCACATGGCGCCAGCCGACATGGCGGAACAGCCGGCTGATCCACAGCGGCGCTTCGCCTTGTGCGAGTGGTGTTGGCACGCGCCGCACGGGCATCGGCAAGACGGCACCGCGCGCAGCGGTCGCGGCGGCTGCCGACGAGTTCATGGCCCTTCGCCATTGAGCGGCGCTCATGTGCTCTTCCCCATCAACCCACGCGGCTTGAAGGCCAGCGCGACGACCATGATGACGAAGGTGAAGACGACGCTGTAGGTCGGCGCATACGCGAGCCCGAACTGCTCTGCCAGGCCGATCAGCAAGGCGCCGATGGCCGCGCCGACCACGCTGCCCATGCCGCCGACGATCACGACGACGAGCGAGGCCAGCAGGTAGCGCGTGTCTTCGCCCGGCGAGATCGACAGCGCCGTTCCACCGACCACACCAGCCAGGCCCGCCAGCCCTGCGCCGATCGCAAACGTGAGCGCAAAGACCAATTGCACGTTGACACCCGAAGCCGCGAGCATGCCACGGTCATCCACCCCCGCGCGGATCATCATGCCGACGCGGGTGCGGGCCAGCAGCAGCCACAGGCCCACGCCGATCACGATCGAAGCGAGGAACACCATCAGCCGGTAGGTCGGAAACTTGTTGACGAGTGGCAGCGTGGTCGAGCCGTAGATCCAGCTCGGCGGGTCGAAGGTGTAGATCTCTGCCCCCCAGATCCAGAGCATCAGATCGGCCAGCACGATGGAGAGGCCGATGGTCACCAGCGTCTGCCGCAAGTCCTGCCCCTGCATGTGCCGGAAAATCAGCAACTGCATCGCGAGACCCAGCACCGCCGATGCCAGAAAGCCGGCGATCACGGCGAGTACCCACGAGCCGGTGTGCTCGCCGACGAACCAGCCCACGTAAGCGCCAAAGAGGTACAGCGAACCGTGTGCCAGGTTCACGTTGCGCATCAAGCCAAAGACCAGCGTGAAGCCGCTCGCGACCAGGAAGTAGAGCGAGGCCAGCGTGAGGCCGTTGAGCAGGGTCTTGAAGAAGAGCGGCGGGTTGTCGGGGATCGCCCAGATGGCGAAGACCACGACCGGGCCGCCGAACAGAAGCCACAGCGCCATCTGCTTCTTAGTGAGTCCTCGGGTCATGCAGCGCGTTCCCATGCGCGTGGCGCGTCGAATCCGAATCGCCCGAAGGCATCATCGGTGGTCGGTGCCTTGGCGAACACACCATCCTTCATCACCGCGAGGATTCGCTTGGGGTCGCGCAGGATAGAGAGGTTGGCGAGCGGGTCACCATCGACCAGCAGCATGTCGGCCAGGTAACCATCCTTGATGACACCCAGCTCATCGGGCTTCATCATGATCTGCCCGCCATAGAGCGTGGTCGAGCGGATCGCTTCCATCGGCGTGAAGCCCAGGTACTTGACGAAGAATTCGAGGTCGCGCGAGTTCTCGCAGTGCGGCGTGAAGGCAAAGCCGTAGTCACCCCCAGGCAGCACGCGGATGCCGCGCTTGTGCATCATGGCGAGCGATTCGAGCGCGGCATCCCACTCGGTCTGGTAGCCCATGTCGGTCGCCATCGCATTGGTAATGCCGAAGGCTTCGGCCTCGTGCAGCATGGCGTAGAGGATGGCGATGCCCGGCGCGACGAAGACGCGGTCCTTCGCGGCTTCCAGCATGTCGAGCGCTTCGTTGTCGACAAAGCTCGCGTGGTAGATCAGGTCGATGCCGTGGCGCAGCGCCTGCTTCACGCTGTCGGACGAGCGCGCATGCGCAATGCCGCGCTTACCGCGGATCTTGACCTCGCGCATGGCGGCGGCCACTTCGTCGTCGGCCATCCAGGTGGTCTCGGATGGCGATTGCGGCGTGAAGTTGTCGCCCGAGAGATTGAGCTTGACGGAATCGACGCCGTACTTGAGGAACATGCGCACCGCCTTGCGCATCTCTTCAGGGCCGGAGATGTTGACGCCGAAGCTGAACTCGGGGAATGGCAGGTGCGGCAGCGTCTCGTCGCCCAGGCCGCCGAGCACGGTGATCTCCTGGCTGGCGGCGAGGTAGCGCGGGCCGGGGATCTGCCCCGAGTTGATGGCGTTGCGGATCACCACATCGAGCCGCGGCTTGGCGCAGGCCGCGCCCACGCACGAGGTGAAGCCCGCCTGCAGATAACGCCGCGCGACCTTGGCGCACCAGAGCACGTGCTCTTCGACCGGCATCGACTGGATGGCCGAGAGCGTGGCCGCGTCGTTCCACGAGAAGTGCGTGTGCGCCTCGCACATGCCGGGCATCAACGTGGCACCGGCACCATCGATCACTTGCGCGCTGTTTGCACTGCCACTACCGGAGATGGCGGCCGTGCTGCGGCCCACCTGCCGGATGCGGTTGCCCTGCACCAGCACGCTGCCGCTGTACGGGTTCTGGCCGGTGCCATCGAGGATGCGAACGTTGGTGAAGACAACATCGGCCATCGTCGTTCTCCTCAAGCCGCCCAGCGGGTCGTGCGGTTGCTGTGGATGGGGCGCACGACATGGCCGCCGTAGGCGTCTCGCGCGACCGGCGCGCGGTGGAACTCGCCATCCTTCATCACCGCCAGGATGCGCGCCTTGTCCTGCAGCACGGTGATGTCGGCCAGCGGGTCGCCATCGATCAGCAGGATGTCGGCCAGGTAGCCTTCGCGGATGTAGCCGATCACCTTGCCCATGCGCATCATCGGCCCGCCCCAGGCAGTGGCCGAGAGCAGCGCTTCCATGGTGCTCATGCCCACGTACTTGACGAAGTATTCGAGGTCTTTGGCGTTGGTGCCATGGGGCGTCCACGCAAAGCCGTAGTCGCCACCGGGCAGGATGCGGATGCCGCGGCGGCGCATCGCCTTCATGCTCTCGATGGCCGCTTCCAGCTCGCGGTGGTAGCCCATCTTGCGCGTGACTTCGGGCGTGAGGCCCCATTCGCTGGCGTGGTGGCAAGTGTTGATCAACCAGGCCAGGCCAGGCGCGATGAAGTGCTCGGTCTTGTGGGCCTCGAGCATGTCGAGCGCTTCGGTATCCGAAAAGCTCGCGTGGTAGATCACCTCGATGCCCTGCTTCACGCACTGCTTGATGGCCCAGGTGGAGCGCGCGTGCGCCGCCACACGCTTGCCCCAGGCCTTGGCCTCCTGCACGCAGACTGTGATTTCTTCTTCGGTGAACTGGCTCATCTCACTCGGCATGCCGGTGATCGATTCGCCCGAGAGATTGATCTTGACCGAGTCGACGCCGTACTTGGCGAACATGCGCACGCAACGCCGCATCTCCTCGGCCCCGCTCACGATGGCGCCGAAGGCGAACTCGGGTTGCGGCAGGTGCGGCTGCGTGGTGTCACCCAGGCCGCCGGGCACGGTGATCTCCTGGCTGGCAGCGAGGTAGCGCGGGCCGACGATGGTGCCGTCGTTGATCGCGTTGCGGATCACCACGTCGAGCCGCGGTTTGGCAGCGGCGGCACCCACGCAACTCGTCCAGCCCATGTCGAGGTACTTCTTCGCAACCTCGGCGCACCAGAGGATGTGCTCTTCCGGCGGCATGCGCTGGATGGCATCGAGGCTGGGCTGGTCATTCCACGAAAAGTGCGTGTGCGCCTCGACCATGCCGGGCATCAAAAAGGCACCCGCACCATCGATCACCTGCGCGCCCATCACAGGCGCGGAGCGCTGGCCGTAACCGGTCTTCACGACGCGCGAGATGCGGTTGCCCTGCACCAGCACATCACCGGTGAAAGGCGCCTCGCCGCCGCCATCGAAGACGCGAACGTTCGTGAAGAGCACATCAGCCATCTCTAACTCCTTGCGTGGGCGGCGAGGAAGTCGCGCAGTTCGCGCTGGCATTCCTCGGGCCGCTCGATCGGGGTCCAGTGGCCGCAGCGCGGCAGCACCACGACCTGGGTGGAACGCGCGCTGTGCAGCTTCTCGGCCATGGCGCGCACGGCCTGCGGCGGGGCTACGCCGTCTTCATCGCCGGTCACCAGCAACACGGGCGCTTCGATGCGATCGACCGCCGCAGCCTGCGCGCCGGCCAGCGCTTCGCAACTGCGCGCATAGGCTTCGCCGCCTTGCCGCATCAGGCTCTCACGCACATACGCGACCGCCACCGGCAGGCGCTGGCGCGTGTCGGCAGAGATGGCGGCATTGAGCAAGGCCTGCGTGATCTCCTGCATGCCCGCCGCGCCCTCGCGGGCCTTGGCGGCGCGCGCTGTCATCGCCGTGCGTGCCGCATCGGGCGGTGCGATCAACGGTCCGAAAAGCGCAACGCTCGCGGTGAGCTTCGGGTGCGCCGCCGCGATGTGCTGGCAGACGATGGTGCCCATCGAGTGGCCGACCCAATGCGCGCGGGTGATGTTCAACCGGCTGCACACGTCCAGCAGCACATCGACATATCTCTGGATGCTCAACGCACCTTCGGCCCGCTGCGAGCGGCCGCTGCCCGGCAGGTCGACGCGGACCACGCGGTGCCGCGCCATCGCCGGCATCAGCGGCGTCCAGGTGTTGCCGCTGCCGCCCAGGCCGTGCACGCAAACGACGACTGGGCCTTCGCCTTCTTCCTCGACGGCGATGCGATCGAACAGGTGGAATGCCATGGCTCGGCGTGCCTTACTCGAACCGGTTCTCGATGACGCCGATGCCATCGATCTCGATGCGCACCACGTCGCCCGCCTTCAGCCACTGCGGCGGCTTCAGGCCCATGCCGACGCCTGCGGGCGTGCCGGTCGCGATCACGTCGCCCGGGTACAGCGTGATGCCACGCGAGCAGGTTTCGATCAGCGTAGGAATGTCGTGGATCATGTCTTTCGTGAGGCCGTCTTGCCGTAGCGCACCATTCACCCAGCCACGCACGCGCGTAGCGCGGCCATCGAGCTCGTCGGCCGTCACGATCCACGGGCCCATGGGGCAGAAGGTGTCGAAGCTCTTGCCCAGGTCCCATTGCTGGTGGCGCATCTGCACATCACGCGCGGTCACGTCGTTGACGTTGGTGTAGCCGAACACATGGTCCATGGCGCGTGAGCGTGGGATGTCGCGGCCGCCCTGGCCGATGACCACGGCGAGTTCGGATTCGTAGTCGATCTGAATCGAGGCCGAAGGCAAAGGCATCTTCACCGCGTCGTGCGGGCCCACCACGCATTCGCCGAGCTTGCCGAAGACGATGGGCCACGGGTCTTCGGCCGGCATGGTTTGCCGAAAGACCGAACCGGCGAGTTCGGCTGCATGTGCGTGGTAGTTGCGGCCGACGCAGAAGAGGCTGCGCAGCGGGCGCGGCAGCGGCGCGCGCAGGGTGATCACCTCGACCGGCAGGCGCGTACCCGAAGGCTGGGGCAGCGGCTCGCCGCGCACCATTGCCTGGATCAGCGGCAGCACGCCGTATGACGCATCGACCACCGCATGCGGCGTGGCCTCGCGCCCATCGGCGGAGATCGTGCCGACGTGGTGGCGTCCGCCCCATTGCCAAGTGGCCCATCGCATGTGTCTTGTCTCCGTGTTGTCTTGGGGTTCGTCCAGGTTCGAAGAACCTGTCGCCCGAAGATCCGGCCTTGCTGATCCGTGAATATGAGACTTGCGTCTCAATTCGGGATGCGTGCATCATACGTGGCAGCATCTGACCTTCACAAGAGAAGCCATCCCTCAATGGACTCCGGACAAACCCCATGGCTCGCCTGAAACACAAGCTGAGCGAGCCCCCCGTTCCGCCCGAGCGCGGCGTCAAGGCGGCCACCTTCAAGCTGCTGCTGGACACGGCGATGAACATCATCCAGCAGAGCGGCCACATCCCTTCCGTTGCCGAAGTGGCGGTGCGGTCGAACGTGTCGCGCGCCACCGCCTACCGCTACTTCACGACACGCAGTGCGCTCGTCACTGCAGTCATCGACAGTTCGCTCGGCCCCGTGCGCGCCCTCGCCTCCGACAACCCCAGCGGCCGCGAGCGCGTGCACGAACTCTTTCTGCAGACCTTCCCGCGCTTCAAGGAGTTCGAACCGCAACTGCGCGCCGCAGCACAACTCTCGCTCGAACAATGGGCACTGGAGCGCGCCGGCCTGCTGGAAGAAGAACCCTACCGCCGCGGCCACCGCGTGCGCATCCTGCAGCATGCGATCGAACCGCTGGCGCCGCTGATGAAACCTGCGGTACGCGACCGTTTGCACCGAGCGCTGTCGGTGGTCTACGGCATCGAGCCCTATGTGATCCTGAAAGACATCTGGGGCCTGCCGGATCGCGAGGTGGAGCGCACCGCGCTGTGGATGGCCGACGCCTTGATCGATGCCGCGTTGCGCGAATCGGGGCATGCGCCGGACTGCGATCGGGTGAAGCCGGTGGGCAAGCGCGCGGCCATCAAAAAGGCACGCCGAAGCACAACGGAGACACCATGACCACCGATCGATCACCCGCCTGGTACGACGAGCAATACAACAACCGCGCGCGCATTCCCGAGCACCCGGCCATCCTCGCGCATTGGGCCGCTGCTTCAGCGGAGGCCTTGGCGACACACACCGACATGGTCGAAGTGGCGTATGGCGACGACGCGAGCGAGCGGCTCGATGTGTTCCCGGCGCGATCTTCTGCGAGCCCGGAGGGTGACCACGGTCATTCGGCCGGCGCGCCGGTGCTAGTCTACATCCACGGCGGCTACTGGCGGGCGCTGAACAAGCGAGACCAGAGCTTCATTGCTCCGCCCTTCGTCCGCGCGGGCGCGATGGTCGTCGTGCCCGACTATGCGTTGTGTCCTGCGGTGACGATCGATCACATCGTGCAGCAGATGGTGCAGGTGCTCGCATGGACTTACCGGCATGCGGCCGAGTACGGCAGCAACCCGAACCGCATCGTCGTCGCGGGCCACTCGGCGGGCGGCCATTTGGCGGCGATGCTGCTGGCTTGTGATTGGAAAGCCGTCGCGCCCGATCTGCCTGCCGACCTCGTGAAGGCAGCCCTCTCGATCTCCGGCCTCTACGATCTGGAGCCGCTGCGGCACGCGCCTTTCCTCTCGGCCGACATCAATCTCACCGAAGCATCGGCCCGGTGCCTCAGCCCCGCCTTCATGCCCGCGCCGAAGGGTTCGCTGGTCTCGGTGGTTGGTGGTGACGAGAGCGAGGAGTTCCATCGCCAAGCCACGGTGATCGAGATTGCCTGGGGTGCCAACACCGTGATCGCGAACAAAACCGTGCCCGGGCGCAACCACATGGATGTGCTGCACGAGCTGGCCGATTCGCGGTCGGTGACGCATCGGCTCGGCCTACAGTTGCTTGGCCTGGCCGGCTCGATCTGAATAGATCGATCCGATTCGATTGACCTGATTCATTCGGCCCGAGTCGCGTCTGCCGACCCCGGCCACCCGAAACACATCTGACACACGAGGTACGCACCATCATGACAACAGCCCAGAAGTCCCTCGCCCACCCGCCCAAGGCGCTCGCCTTCGACATCTTCGGCACCATCGTCGACTGGCACAGCGGCATCGCCGCCGAAGCCGCCGCCATGGCCGCCAAGCACGGCATCCGCGGCGATTGGAATGCGTTCGCCACCGCCTGGCGCAACGGCTACTACCCCGCCATGGACCGCGTGCGTCGCGGCGAGTTGCCCTGGACGCTGATCGACGGCCTGCACCGCATGATCCTAGACGACATCGCCGACGCCCACGGTTTCGGAAAGCTGGACGAGGCGGACCGCGCGCACCTCAATCACGCCTGGCACCGCCTCATGCCCTGGCCCGACACCGTGCCCGGCCTGCTGCGACTCAAGCGCACCTACACGATCAGCACACTGTCCAATGGCAACTTCTCGTTGCTCACCGACATGGCCAAACACGCCGGCCTGCCGTGGGACTGCATCATCTCCGCCGAACTGTTCGGGCACTACAAGCCTGACCGCGAGGCCTATCACGGCTGCGCCAGACTGCTCGGCATCGCGCCCGGCGAACTCATGCTTGTGGCCTGCCACCCTTCGGATTTGCGCGGTGCCAGGTCACATGGCTTGCGCACGGCCTATGTGAAGCGACCGAAGGAAGAAGGCCCGAACGGCTCGCTGCCGGCGTTCACCGAGGGTGAGTTCGATCTGGTGGCGGATGACTTCGCGCAGTTGGCGGGGCTGCTGCACGCTTGATATCGGGTTGGATATCGATAGACTTCAGCGGACGCCACGCTCCATATGCGGGCTGGTCCACCCAGTGGCTCGCTGCTCGATCCTTCGATCGACCGTCGCTCCCCGACAAACAGGAGGGCGCCGTTCATGTTCGCTGTCAGGCGCAAGCCCCTTCCAACTTGACGAAGGATTCTTCTTTGAAAACAATTGAAGTGCAATGCCGCTGCGGTGCAGTCGGATTGAAAGTCACCGGCGAACCTGTTGCACAGATCTACTGCCATTGCGATGACTGCCGAATCGCACAGGGTGCGGCTTATGTTGCGTCGTCGATCCACGGCGCGCAGTCCGTTCAAGTGGAATGGGGCCACCCAACCCCCATCGTGGTTAAGGCCGCGCGGAGAATGCGCTGCGCCACGTGCGGCACCCATTTGTTTTCCGAAATCGAGCGGGTGGGCCTGAGAAGCGTGAATGGATTTCTACTGCCGCAGGGTGAGTTCAATCCACAATTTCACATTCAATGTCAGCACGCTGTGCTCCCGGTCCTGGACAGCTTGCCCCATTACAAGGGATTCCCCGCCAGTTTTGGCGGTGCTGAAGAGTTTGTCAGTTGGTGACCTGACGCCACCCCATTCTTCGAGACCCACTGAACGCCTTCCAGGGCCTGAACCTTTCGCTCGACGATGCGGCCTCGGGTGAGGCCGCCTACATGGCGACGATCATCATCGCGAGGCTACGACATATGTTCTCCCATGTGTTCTTTGGTGTCGCCCACTTTCGAAGGGCGTTCACTTTTTACGATGCGCTGCTGAAGGTGTTGGGGCTCTCGCTTCGGTTCGAAGAGGCTGAGAACGAATGGGCCGGTTGGCAGAATCCGGAAGGCGGCCGCCCGTTGTTCGTGATCGGCAAGCCCTACGACCAGAAGCTGCACGATCCGGGAAACGGTCAGATGGTCGCCTTCCAGGCCAGCTCGCGCGAGGTCGTCAGGCGGGCCCACGCCACGGCGCTGGCGCATGGAGCCACCTGCGAGGGGCCGCCAGGTCTGCGCGCGCACTATCACCCGAACTACTACGGCGCCTACTTCCGCGACACCGAAGGCAACAAGGTGTGCGTGGCATGCCACGCACCAGAAGGCCCATGACACTCGATCGTCGCTCCGGTCAACCCTGACGATCGGAGCAAGTCGGCACGGCTGACACGCGGCCGATTCGAAGCGGCCGAACGACGAAGGGTCGAACCGCGCGCCGCCTCACAGCTTGTGCGTCGACAGCAAGATGCTGGTCTCGGTGCTCGAGATGCCTTCGATCTTGCGGATGGCGCTCAGCACAAGGTCGAACACTTCCAGCGAGTCGGCGCGCAACTCGGCGACGAGATCCCAGCGCCCGTTGGTGCTGTGCAGCGTCACCACGTTCGGATGGCCGCGCAGCAGCCGGCGCACCGCATCGCCGTGCGGGCCATCGACCTCGATGCTCATGATGGCGCGGATGCGGTGCGCCTCGGCGTCGGGGCGCAGCCGCATGGTGTAGCCGACGATCGTGGCCTCACGCTCCAGTCGGGCAATGCGGTTTTGCACCGTCGCCCGCGCCACGCGCAGCTTGCGCGCCAGCGAGACCACGGATTCGCGGGCGTTGTCGCGCAGCAGGGCGATGAGTTGCCGGTCGGTGTCGTCCATCGCGGGGTCCTTCGACATGCCGGCCTTTCGAAACGCCAGCGATAGTTAGCAAAATGCAATGTTAGTCTGTATTTTTGACAGATTGCATGGTTCATTTTGGCACCACCCGGGCGAACAATCTGGGGTATGGGTTGACGCCGACGCCCTCGCGCGCGGCCCCCTTTGCCCTTGAATCTTGGAGAGCCCCATGACCCGTTTTGTCGATGTCCCCACCATGTCGCGCCTTGTGCAAGCCGTTGGCGTCACCCAGCTGATCGGCGAGCTGGCCGATGCGATCGAGCACGACTTCGTTCGTTGGGCGGAGTTCGACAAGAGCGCCCGTGTCGCCAGCCATTCGAGCATCGGCGTGATCGAGCTGATGCCGGTCTCCAACGCCGAGCGCTATGCCTTCAAGTACGTCAACGGCCACCCTGCCAACACCGCCCAGGGCCTCTACACCGTGATGGCCTTTGGCGTGCTGGCGGAGGTCGAAACCGGCTACCCCTTGCTGCTCTCGGAGCTGACGATCGCGACCGCGCTGCGCACCTGCGCTACCTCGTTGATGGCAGCCCGCGCGCTCGCACGCAAGGGTGCACGGCGCATGGCGCTGATCGGCAACGGCGCGCAGAGCGAGTTCCAGGCGCTGGCCTTCCACAGCCAGTTGGGCATCGACGAGATCGCCGTGTTCGACGTGGACCCGCGCGCCACCGACAAGCTCATCCGCAACCTCGCCGTCTACCCGGCGCTGAAGATCACCCGCGCAGCGTCCGTCGCCGACGCAGTGCGCGGCGCCGACATCGTCACCACCGTGACGGCCGACAAGGCGCTCGCCACCATCCTCACGCCCGACATGATCGAGCCCGGCATGCACATCAACGCCGTCGGCGGCGATTGCCCCGGCAAGACAGAACTGCATGCCGATGTGCTGCGCGCGGCCCGCGTGTTCGTGGAGTACGAACCGCAGACCCGCATCGAAGGCGACATCCAGCAACTGCCGGTGAGCTTCCCGGTGACCGACCTGTGGCGCGTGCTGGCCGGCACGCAGACGGGCCGCGAGAACGACGCGCAGGTGACGGTGTTCGACTCGGTCGGCTTCGCGCTCGAGGACTACTCGACGCTGCGCTACGTGCTGGCGCAATGCGAGGCGCGTGGCCTGGGCGTCGAGGTCGAATTGGTCCCCGGCGCCGACGACCCGAAGGACTTGTTCCGCCACACCCGCAGCGGCGCGTCGGGCGCGGTTCGCCGTGTCGCCTGAGTCACCACACGCCTGAGTCACCGCGTCTGAGTCAATCTCCATGTCCACGATCCGATCGATCCAGGCCCCAGCGGCCGTGGTGATGGTGCGCCCGCACCGCTTCGCCTCCAATCCCGAGACCGCCGCCGACAACGCCTTTCAGCGCCTGGCCGCCGCCGGGCGCGAGGGCCAGGAGGGCGCAACGCTCGCCGCCATGGCGCACGCCGAAGTCACCGCAGCCGTCGCCCGGCTCCGCGAGGAAGGCGTGCAGGTGCATCTGTTCGAAGACGACGGCACGCGTGACACGCCTGACTCGGTGTTCCCGAACAACTGGTTCTCCACCCACCCCGGCGGGCATGTGGCGCTCTACCCCATGCACTCGCCGAGCCGACGCCGCGAGCGCCGCATCGACGTGGTCGAGATGCTCAAGGCGACCTACCGCGTGCAGGACGTCATCGACTACTCCGGGCTGGAGCCGGACGGCCTCTTCCTCGAAGGCACGGGCGCGATGGTGCTCGACCACCTGGCCCGCGTCGCCTACGTGGCGCGCTCGAACCGCGCCGATGCGGTTGCGCTGGAGCGCTTCTGCACCCACTTCAACTTCGAGCCGCTGGCCTTCGACACCGCCGACGAGGCCGGCCGGCCGATCTACCACACCAACGTGATGATGTGCGTCGCGACCGAGTTCGCACTCGTCGGGCTGGACCTCATCGCCGACCCGAAGCGGCGTGAGGTGGTGCGCCAACGGTTGGAGGAAACCGGCCGCGACGTGATCGCGCTCGACCGCCGGCAGATCGCCGAATTCGCCGGCAACGCGCTGGAGTTGTCGGGCACGTCGCCGGACGCGATGTCCGCCAATTCATCGGGGGCGAGCGGCCGCCTGCTCGCGATGTCGGCGCGCGCTGCGGCAAGCCTGCGCCCCGAGCAGCGCGAACGCATCGAGCGCTCGGCCCGCATCGTGCCCCTGCCAGTGCCGACCATCGAGCTGGCAGGTGGCTCGGTGCGTTGCATGCTGGCCGGGATTCATCTGGCGAGCCGGGCGGGTTGAGGGTCTGAGGCTGGCAACCCCACCGCCGGAGACAAGGTGTCAATTTGCTGATTTGAGACCATCACCCTTCACCGATATCGTCTCTGCATGAGCAAAGCAATCGTCCACGCCACACGGAAGACCGCCCCGTTGAAAGCCCCCGCGAAGAAAGCGATCTCGAAGGCCCTGGCCAAACCGCTTCTCCGCACCAAGACATTGCGCCTCGAACTGCTGTTCGAGGAAGGGCTGGACATGCTCAAGGAAGTGCTCCACAAACCCATCAACAAGATGGTCAACGAGGCGGTGGGTGAGTACATCGAACGCCGCACCGCGCAGGTCGAACACGAACTCACGACGACGATCGAGCAATTGCGGGCCTACCGAAAGCGCGACCCCGCCTTCGCTGGCACGCGCAAGGCATTCATCGCCGGGGAAGCGACCTACGGGGAGACCGACCCCATGGAGGGCCGCATCGTCACCGTGAAGCCACCGGCCGGCGCCTATCCTCGCAGAGCGGGCGGCAAGGCAACGTCGGATTCGAACCCTGCCTTGGCCATGGTGCGCGAGCGGCTGCGAGGCTGACTTTTGGCAACGCGCAAGCCTTCGGCGTCACCCGATTGGGACGCCGACGGCCCCCCATTGCACGCGAATCTGGCGCGCATCGACAAGGCCATCGCCGCCCTCGCGCTGAGCGGCAGTCCGCTGAGCGCCGGCATCGCTCGCGAATGGCATCGCGACATGATGCGAGGCCTTGACGCGGGCAAGGCGATCTACGTTGGAGAGTTCCGAGGTGAACAGGGAC
>JAMFRW010000404.1 GCA_026224975.1 Rhodoferax sp.
AGGACGACGCCCACAACCGCACCCGCTTCGCGATCCTGGCGCATCCGCACCAGCATCCGCAACCCAAGGCATCGGGGCACGACTGCACCAGCTTGATCGTCTCGGTGGCCAACCGTCCGGGCGCGGTGCACGACATGCTGGTGCCGCTCAAGACGCATGGCGTTTCGATGACGCGTTTCGAATCGCGCCCGGCCCGCTCGGGCCAGTGGGAGTACTACTTCTACATCGATCTGCAAGGCCACCCCGATCAGCCGGAAGTGACCGCGGCGCTGAAGGAACTGCGCGCCGTCTGCGCCTTCTTCAAGCTGCTCGGCACCTACCCGATCGACGTGCACTGAGCGCCTGACGATGTTCAACCAACTCGGCGTGATCGGCTGCGGCCTGATGGGCGGCTCGTTTGCGCTCGCGCTCAAGCGTGCCGGGCTGGTCAAGCGTGTGGTCGGCTACAGCAAGTCGCCATCGACGACCGAAAAGGCCAAGAAGCTCGGCGTGATCGACACCGTGGCCGAATCGGCGCTGCTGGCCGTCTCCGGTTCCGACATCGTGCTGATCGCCGTGCCCGTCTCGGCGACAGAGGCCACCTTCAAGGCGATCCGCCACCTGATCGAGCCCGGCGTGCTCATCATGGACGTGGGCTCGACCAAGCGCGATGTGGTCGATGCCGCGCGCCGCGTGCTGCGCGAGAACATCGCCTCCTTCGTGCCGGCGCACCCGATCGCGGGCAAGGAATCGGCCGGCATCGCGCATGCCGACGAAACGCTGTACCAGGGCCGTCAGGTGATCCTGACGCCGCTGGCGCAAACGTCACCGGAGCTGGTGCGCAAGGCGACGGATGCGTGGTCGGCGATCGGCGCGCAGGTGCTGAAGATGACGCCGGAGAACCACGACGCAGCCTTTGCCGCCGTGAGCCACCTGCCGCATCTGCTGGCTTTCGCCTATTTCAACGCCGTGGCCGGGCAGCCGGCGGGGCGCGATTTTCTGTCGCTCGCCGGGCCTGGGTTTCGCGATTTCACACGCATCGCCGCAAGTGACCCTTCGGTGTGGCGAGACATCCTGATGTCGAACCGCGAAGAGGTCATCAAGCAGACCCAGCGCTTCCGCCACACGCTGGACGCGATGGAACACGTGATCCGCACCGGCAACACCGAAGCGCTGGAAGACATGATCCGCACCGCCTCCACCGCCCGTGCGGGCTGGCAGATGAACGCCGGCAAGCCCGGCCCCACGCGCTGATGTCGCGCTGATGCCCAGTTGATCTCCCGCTGATGTATTCCACGCCGTTTCTCGACCTGCCTCCCCTGCAATCCGCCTCGGGCACCGTGCGCCTGCCAGGCTCCAAAAGCATCTCCAACCGCGTGCTGCTGCTCGCCGGCCTGAGCGCCGGCACGACCGTCATCCACGATCTGCTCGATTCGGACGACACCGGCGTGATGCTGGCGGCGCTGCGCGAACTGGGCTGCGTGATAGCCGAACAAGGCGGCGGCAAATTCGAGGTGGCCGGCATCGGCGGGCGCTTGTCGCAGCGCTCGGCCAAACTCTTTCTCGGCAACGCCGGCACGGCCATGCGGCCACTGACTGCCGCGTTGGCCGTCTTGGCCGCCACGCAGGAAGGCGAGTTCGAGCTGAGTGGCGTGCCGCGCATGCACGAGCGGCCGATCGGCGACCTGGTCGATGCGCTGCGGCAACTCGGCTGCGAGATCGACTATCTCGGGCAGGACGGCTACCCGCCGCTGCGCCTTCGCCCCGGCATCCAGCGCTTGCGCACCGCCGCGCCGATCCGCGTGCGCGGCGATGTGTCCAGCCAGTTCCTCACGGCGCTGCTGTTGGCATTGCCGCTGGTCTCCGAACACGCGCCGGTGGTGATCGAAGTCGATGGCGAGCTGATTTCGAAGCCCTATGTCGAGATCACGCTGAGCCTGCTGGCGCGCTTCGGCATCACCGTCGCCCGCGACGGCTGGCAGCGCTTCATCATCGCGCAGGGCAGCGCGTACCGCACGCCGGGCGAAATTCATGTGGAAGCCGATGCCTCGTCGGCGTCTTATTTCATCGCGCTGGGTGCCATCGCCGCGGCAGACGCGCCGGTGCGCATCGAAGGTGTGGGTTCCGATTCGATCCAGGGTGACATCCGCTTCATCGAAGCCGCCCGAGGGATGGGCGCACATATCACCAGCGGCCCCGGCTGGCTGGAAGTGAAGCGCGGCAGCTTCCCGCTGAAAGCCATCGAACTCGACTGCAACCACATCCCCGACGCGGCGATGACGCTCGCCGTCATGGCGCTCTACGCCAAAGGCACGACGCGTCTGACCAACATCGCGAGCTGGCGCGTGAAGGAGACCGACCGCATCGCTGCGATGGCCGCCGAATTGCGCAAGCTCGGCGCGGCGGTCGTCGAAGGCGCGGATTTCATCGAAGTGGCGCCACCCACCACCTGGCGCGCCGCGGCGATCCACACCTACGACGATCACCGGATCGCGATGTGCTTTTCGCTCGCTGCGTTCGACAGTCTCGCCGGTGCTCAGCCGTCCGTGCCGGTGCGCATCCTCGACCCGAAGTGCGTCGCCAAGACCTTCCCCGACTACTTCGAAGCGCTGTTCGGCCTGGTGACGACGTCGCTTTCGAACATTCCCATCATCACCGTCGATGGCCCCACGGCCTCCGGTAAGGGCACGCTGGCGAGCGCCTTGGCACAGGCGCTCGGGTATCACTTTCTCGATTCCGGCGCGGTTTATCGGGCGACGGCGCTGGCTTCGATGCGCGCCGGCGTCGATGTGGGCGACGAAGCCGGGCTCGCCCGGTTGGCCGCCGGGCTGGAACTGCACTTCTCGGCCGGCTGCATCAAATCGAGCGGCGAAGACGTGACCGAAAAGCTTCGGCTCGAAGAAGTCGGTGCGCTCGCCTCCAAGGTCTCGGCCTGGCCAGCGGTGCGCGACGCGCTGCGCAAACTTCAGCTCTCGTTTCACCGCATTCCGGGCCTGGTGGCCGACGGACGCGACATGGGCACGGTGATTTTCCCCGGGGCCGACCTGAAAGTCTTCCTGACGGCCAGCGCCGCGACGCGGGCCGAGCGGCGCTACAAGCAGTTGATCGCCAAGGGCATTTCCGCTAATATCGACAGTCTTCGCGCCGAGCTGGAAATGCGAGATGCACGGGATCAGTCCCGCAGCGTCTCACCGCTCAAGCCGGCGCAAGATGCGATGCTGCTGGACAATTCCGCACTTTCCATCGAAGACTCGGTGGAGGCTGTGCTGAATGCCTGGAAGGATCACAGGCCCTTCAAGGCGACTTGAAGGGCGACGCAGGCCAAGCCAAGCAAGGCAGCGTTCGTAGACAAGCCCGTCGCTCTCCCTCCTGTGCCACTCACTTCCGAAGGCACGCCAGGGCGGCGGATTTTCAACCTAACCCCGCGGTCGCAAGGCCGCACCGGAACCCTCAATGTCACAAACCCAAGTTGCCGAATCATCCGGCATGGAATCCTTTGCCGCCATGTTCGAAGAGTCGCTGACTCGCTCGGAAATGCGCAGCGGCGAAGTCATCACTGCTGAAGTGGTGCGCGTCGAACACAGTTTCGTGGTCGTGAACGCCGGCCTCAAATCGGAAGCCTATGTTCCGATCGAAGAATTCAAGAACGACCAGGGCGAGCTCGAAGTCCAGGTCGGCGATTTCGTCTCCGTCGCGATCGACGCGGTCGAAAACGGCTATGGCGACACCATCCTGTCGCGCGACAAGGCCAAGCGCCTCGCCTCGTGGCTGTCGCTCGAGAACTCGCTGGAATCCGGCGAATTCGTGACCGGCACCGTCAACGGCAAGGTCAAGGGCGGCCTCACCGTCCTCGTCAACGGCATCCGCGCCTTCCTGCCGGGCTCGCTGCTCGACACGCGCCCTGTCAAGGACATGTCGCCGTTCGAAGGCAAGACGATGGAGTTCAAGGTCATCAAGCTCGACCGCAAGCGCAACAACGTCGTGTTGTCGCGCCGCGCTGTGGTCGAAGCCTCGATGGGCGAAGAACGCGGCAAGCTGCTCAGCACGCTGCATGAAGGCGCGATCGTCAACGGCGTCGTCAAGAACATCACCGAGTACGGCGCGTTCGTCGACCTCGGCGGTATCGACGGCCTGCTGCACATCACCGACATGGCCTGGCGCCGTGTCCGCCATCCGAGCGAGGTGGTCCAGGTGGGCCAGGAGCTTGACGCCAAGGTGCTGAAGTTCGACGCCGAGAAGAACCGCGTCTCGCTGGGCCTGAAGCAGCTGGGCGACGATCCGTGG
>JAMFRW010000405.1 GCA_026224975.1 Rhodoferax sp.
CGAAATTGCCCATGACCTGCAAGCCGCCTTCGCGCCAGGTGCTGGGGATGATGGCGGTCTCGACGAAGTTGCGCTCCACGCCGAAGAAGGCGGTGGGCTCGTGGTTTTCGTTCAACAGGCCGACCGGCATGAGGAACAGCCCGGCGCGCGCCGCCCAGGTCTGGTTGAACTGGCGCTCGATGTAGGCCTGCTCGACTTCCACCTCGCCCGGATCGTCGGCCGACGACACCGCATGCTCGACTTCGAGTTCGGTCACGACCTTGGTCTTGTCATCGAAGCGGTGCTGGTAGCCGAGCACGAAACGGCGCACGTCGGCCTGTGCATTCTGGCTGTTGCGCGTCGGGCGGTTGTAGTTGATCTCGCCGTAGCTGGTGAGCACTGTCGCGGGCTCGCTGCTGGTGGCGGGCGCTGCGGACGGCGCTGCGGCCACGGCCGGCGCAGCCGCGGGCACGGTGCCGAAGGAGCCCGGCGTCACAGGCGGCGCCGCGCGCTGCTGTTGCAACTGCGCAAGCTGCGCCTTGACGTTGTTCAGCTCGGCGGCCAGCGCATCGAGCTTGCGGGCGAGCTCCTGCTCGGTGGCAGTCTGGGCGAAGGCCGCGCCACCGGCGAGCGCGATGCTCGCGGCGAGCGCGGTTTTCAGGGGCAGGGCCATCAGGCGGGATGCGTTCATGCGGGCTCTCCGGAATCGTTTTTTGTATGGAATGTCGGGACGGGATGCTTCAAGGCGTGTAGCCGTCGCTCAAGGTCTCGAGGAAGACGATCACGTCGTCGATTTCCGCGTCGCTCAAGGCCGGCGCGTCGCCGGGCTTGCGGTTGTACGGAACCTCGGTGATGTTGACGTTGGCGTGAAACTGCACCGGCAGGTCGTCGAACTTCTTCACCGTGCCGTCGGCCGCGAGCGGATACCACTTCTCGGGGTTGGTGTCGCGCTGCACATAGAAGGTGAGCGCTTCTTTCAGCGTTGCGAAACGGCCGTTGTGGAAGAACACATGGCGCTCGGCCACGTTGCGCAGCGAGGGCACCTTGAAGGCGCCGCACAGGTCGGTGCGCGCCGCCTGCGCCGGCTGGGTGCACAGGCCGAGATCGAAGAAGGCCGCGTCGTCGTTCTGCGCCAGCGCGGTGTTGCGCGGCACGCCGAGGTTGTCGAAGCTGAAATCGGTGAACAGCGGGAAGCTGCCATCGGCCGCCTTGCCCGAAGGGTGGCAGCCGATGCAGTTGCCCTTGGTCGGGTTGTTGAAGAGCGCCAGGCCACGCGCTTCCTGGTCCGTCAAGGCGACCTTGCCGCGCAGGAATTCGTCGTACTTGCTGGAGAAGGGGCGGAAGTCGGTGTCTTCGAGCTGGTATTGCTGCAGCGCGAGCTTCAGGCGGTCGAAGGCGTCGTCGGGCCGCGTGAAGATGTCGGCACCGAAAACGGCGGTGAATTCAGCGGCATAGGAGGCGCGCGCGATTTTGGCCACCACATCGGCGGCGCTGGCATTGGCCATTTCGTTGGCGGCGAGCAACGGGTGGCTGGCCTGGTCGCGAAGCGAACCGGCGCGGCCGTCCCAGAAAAACCCGCCGGTGGGCGTGCCTTCCGAATCGAAGTGGAAGGCGGTGTCGGTCGACAGGTAGCGGACGGACGGCGTGCTGCGGTTGCCCTGCAGGCTGAGCAGCGGGCCGCCCAACTGCACGGCCAGGGCGTTGGCCGGCGAGTGGGCGTTGGCCGGGCTGTGGCAGGTGGCGCAGCTCTGTTTGCCCGAGGCCGAGAGCGACAGGTCGGAAAAGATCTTCTGACCGAGCGCCGCTTGCGCCGAGAGCGGCGTCTCCGTCGGCACGCTCGCCGATGCGGCCGCGCCGCTGCCTCCGCCGCAGCCAGCCAAGCCAACCAACAGCGCCGCCGCGAGCAGCGCAACCGTCTGCCGGGCGCAGCCCGCCACCGCAGCAAACCCCCTGTAGGTCTTCATCCCGTCTCTCCCCCGCGTTCTTTTTGTCAAAACCTGCACATTCAGGGGGTATTTCCCTGGATTGCAAATGCGAACGATTTGTAATCATAATGTGGGCAAGAGAAAGGGCGAGCGTGCGGCGAACGAAGTGTTGTTTTGGGAGGAATCGCTTGTCGATCCACAATGGCGGCTGCCTAGCAAAACGGAGCCTTCCATGAAAAGCGACCCCCAAGTCATCGTTCACCTCAATGCCCAGCTCAAGAACGAGATCACGGCCACCAACCAGTACTTCTTGCACTACCGGATGCTCAAGCACTGGGGGTTCGACAAGCTGGCGAAGAAGGAATACGAAGAGTCGATCGGCGAAATGAAGCATGCCGATCAGTTGATGGAACGCATCTTCATGCTCGATGGCCTGCCCAACCTGCAGGACCTGGGCAAGTTGATGATCGGAGAGAACGTGCCCGAGTTGCTGAAGTGCGATCTGCAAGCCGAAACCGGCGCGCAGGCCACCATCAAGGACGGCATTGCCTACTGTGAGACGGTGCGTGACTACGTGTCGCGGGATTTGCTGCAAGGCATCCTGGACGACACCGAAGAACACATCGATTTTCTGGAAACCCAGATCGACCTCGTCGGCAAGGTCGGTCTCGAGAACTATCTGCAATCGCAGATGGGTGAAGTCAGCTAGGGGCAACCCCGGCGGGCGTTGAAAAGGACGAAGCATTCCATGATTGTTTGCGTGTGCCGCCGAGTGTCGGACCATCAGATTCGCCAAGCTGCCGCCGATGGCGCGCACAGCCTGGAATGCCTTCAGATCGATCTGGGCGTGGCCATGCAATGCGGCCGCTGCGCCGATTGCGCCTCACGCGTGCTGTGCGATGCGCGCGCCACCGGTGCGCCGCGCCAGCACCACATCGCCTTCCCGCGGTCGCTGCAGCCGCAAGCCGCCTGAGCCGCTTTCGGCCGCGAGCGGTTCCGCCGCGGCCGGGTTGATTTCAGCGAGCGCAGGCGCCGGGCCGCCTGCCTACAATTCGCCCTCCCGCACTCACCGCGGGTCGCTTCCTGCGGCCCGAAGCCCATGCTAGACATCAACCTGCTGCGCAAGGATCTGGCGCTCGTCGTGGCCCAGCTCGAAAAGCGCCAATCGCCTCAGCCGTTCCTGGATGTCGAGCGTTTCACCGCGCTCGAATCGGAACGCAAGACGATCCAGACCCGCACCGAAGACCTGCAGGCGCGCCGCAACAGCCTCTCCAAGAGCATCGGCCAGTTGAAGAGCAAAGGCCAGGACACCTCGGCCGTGATGGCCGAGGTGGCCGGCATTGCCGATGAGCTGGCCGCCTCGGGCACGAGGCTCGATGTGCTGCAGGCCGAAATTTCGGCCACGATGATGTCGCTGCCCAACCTGCCGCAACACGACGTGCCGGTGGGCGCAGATGAAACCGGCAACGTCGAAGTGCGGCGCTGGGGCACGCCGCGCGAGTTCGATTTCGACGTGCGCGACCACATCGAATTGGGCGAGCCGCTGGGTCTCGATTTCGACACCGCCGCCAAGCTCTCCGGCGCGCGCTTCAGCTTTCTGCGCGGCCCGGTCGCGCGCCTGCACCGTGCGCTCGCGCAGTTCATGCTCGATGTGCAGACATCGGAGCACGGCTACACCGAGTGCTACACGCCCTACATCGTCAACCGCAACATCCTCGAGGGCACCGGCCAGTTGCCCAAGTTCAAGGAAGACATGTTCTGGGTCCTGCGTGGAGGCGCCGGTCAAGCCGGCGCGGGCGGCGCCAACGAGGCGCAACAGGAGCAGTACCTCATCTCCACCTCGGAAATCTCGCTGACCAACACCGTGCGCGAGCAGGTGCTGGCAGCCGCCGAGTTGCCCATCAAGCTCACCGCCCACAGCCCGTGCTTTCGGTCGGAAGCCGGCAGCGCCGGGCGCGACACGCGCGGCCTGATCCGCCAGCACCAGTTCGACAAGGTCGAGATGGTGCAGATCACCGAGCCCGAGCACAGCGATGCCGCGCTCGAAGCCATGGTCGGCCACGCCGAAGCCATCCTGCAAAAGCTCGGCCTGCCGTACCGCGTGGTGCTGCTGTGCACCGGCGACATGGGCTTCGGTTCGACCAAGACCTACGACCTCGAAGTGTGGGTGCCGGCGCAGAAGACCTTCCGCGAGATCAGCTCCTGCTCCAACATGGGCGCGTTCCAGGCGCGTCGCATGCAGGCGCGCTACAAGACGGCGCAAGGCAAGAACGAACTCGTGCACACGCTCAACGGCTCCGGCCTGGCGGTTGGCCGCGCGCTCGTTGCCGTGCTCGAGAACGGCCAGAACGCCGACGGCTCCATCACCGTGCCCGAAGCGTTGCGTCCGTACATGGGCGGCGTGGCTGTGCTCAAAGCCTGAGCTAGAATGCGAGACTCGGCGCAGACCCGCCGGCGCAAGACCTGGAGAGGTGGCAGAGGGGTCGAATGTACCTGACTCGAAATCAGGCGAACCGTAAGGTTCCGAGGGTTCGAATCCCTCCCTCTCCTCCAGGACACTCCCCCTGCAACGTGCGCCAAGGGTGCAGTTAACGTGCAGGGGTTTTGCTTTAAGTCATTGATTTGACGGAATTTTTCCCCTCCATCACACTGTTCTGACGCAGCAACGTTGCATCAACGTGCACCACGAGTTCGCCACTTTTTGGCGAACTGAGTGGCGGACTGGACAGAAACGGGGATGGAAGATGGCTCGCAGGCTCACGGCCGCAAGGCTTCACATGCTCACCTACCGTCAGGTGCAAACCGCGGCAGACGGCGACCACTCGGACGGCGGCGGACTGCTGCTAGGGTTCGCGGCGAGTCCGCCTCCTGGGTGCTCCGCTACACCGCGGTCACCGGCCGCCGTCGCGAGATTGGGCTTGGCATCGTTAGGCGCTCGAGTCCGAGTCTGACGGGCGACAGCCTGTCCGGCGCCCGTCAGTCGGCGC
>JAMFRW010000406.1 GCA_026224975.1 Rhodoferax sp.
AGCGCCTGCGGGTGCAGATGCAGGCGCTGTGCGTGCCGCCCGAAGCGCTCGCCAGCATGGGGCCGGAGATGCAGGTCACCGCGCTCTCGATTTTGGCCGCACGCGCCGATGGGCTCGACCCGTCTTACGGCATCGACATCTTCCTGGCCGGGATGGGCCACGGCGCCAAAAAATCCGTGCTCTCGCTCGAAACCCCAGAGCTGCAGTTGCAGGCGCTGCAGATGCCCGACGAAGCCGGCACCATCGCCTTCGTCGAAAGCGGCCTGGCCGAGCTGGAGAGCGGGCAAGCCCGTCCGATGCTGTTGCGCCTGGCCAAGGTGTGGGCCGATGCCGACCACGCGCAGCTCGCCCGCTACGAAGAGTGGTGCGATTGCCTCAAGACCGAGTTCGACCGCGACGCCATGCGCCGCCTGCTCGACGACCGCAACCCCGGCCTAGCCGCCTCCATCGACGCGCTGCACGCCAGCGGCAAACACGTGTTCGCGGCCGTCGGCAGCCTGCACATGTTCGGCCGCACCGGCCTGCCGACGCTGATGGCGCAGCGCGGCTATCAGGTCGAGCGCGTGGCCTACCGCGGCAGCGCACCCTGACACCCGGGAGCCCGAACGACCCACGACAAAGCGCCCCCACGACGTGCACAATGCCCCGAAAACCAACAAGGAGACAACCATGGCCGATTCATCCAGCTTCACCAACCTCGTACCCGGATTCGACTTTCTTCAGGGGCTGGTCAAGAACGCCAGCGCGGCCTTGCCCAGCATGGGCCAGTGGGTCGCACCCACGCTCAACCCCGAGGAGCTGGAGAAGCGCATCAAGGAGCTGAAGACGGTGCAGTTCTGGTTGGAGCAAAACGCTCGAATGCTGGGTGCAACGATCCAGGCGCTGGAAGTCCAGCGCATGACGCTCTCGACCCTGCAGAACATGAACGTGAAGATGGGCGATCTGCGCGAAGCCATGACGATCCGCATGCCGACCGTGCCAGCTGCTGCGGCACCTGCCCCTGCACCGAGCCCCGCGCCTGCACCGGCGCCCGAGCCCGCACCGGAGCCTGCTGCGGCATCGGCCGCCGAAGCCGCCGACGGAAAGTCCCCCCTGCCCGGCGTCGTCGACCCGATGCAGTGGTGGGGCGCCCTGACCAAGCAGTTCACCGAACTCGCCGCCTCGGCCATCAAGGACAACGCCAGCAACGCGGCCGGCGGCATCGTCGGCGCCATGGCCAAGCAGTCCTTCGACGCGGCCGGCGAGACGCTGAAAAAGGCGATGGCGCCGATCGCCGCGGCCGCCACGCGCAAATCGCCCGCCAGCGCCAAGACCACCCCCGCCGCCAAGGCGAAGAAGCCGCCCGCGCGTAAGCGCGGCCCGGCGGCTCGCTGACGGACCCGCCCACTTTTTTCGAACAGGCGCCTGCCATGAACCGCTTCCTGCACGCCCACGCCACGCACCCCGATTGGCGCATGGCGCTCGCCCTCGCCGCGGCGCAGATCGAGGCACAACGCCAGGCGCAGGCCGATGCACGCGTTGGCGCGCCGGGCCGCAAGCAGCCGAATGCGCAAGTCGATGGCAGCGGCCATCCACAGCCCGAGGGCCAACTCCCGCGCACCACAGCATCGACGCTAGGCTGGGTCTACTTCACCAGCCACTACGCGGCCGACGCCAATGCGCTGCTGGCCGACCTACGCGAGCGCTGGCCGGGCGTGGCCTGGGTGGGCGCGAGCGGCGTGGGCATCGCGGCGAGCGGCGTCGAATACTTCGACGAGCCGGCTTTGTCGCTGATGCTGGCCGAGCTGCCGCGTGACCAGTTCCGCGTGTTCTCGGGTGCCAAACCGCTGGGCGACTTTGCGGCGCACAGCGCCCAGGTACATGCCGACCCGGGCACAGCTGATCTGGCCGAACTGCTGGTCGAGATGAGCGGGCGCACCGAGACCGGCTACCTCTTCGGCGGCCTGGCCTCGTCGCGCGGGCGCACGGTGCACCTGGCCGAAGGCGTGCTGCAAGGCGGGCTTTCGGGCGTGGCCTTCGGAGCCGACGTGGCACTCGTTTCGCGCGTGACGCAGGGCTGCCAGCCGATCGGGCCGGTTCGCACCATCACCGAAGCCGAGCGCAACGTGATCACGCAGCTCGATGGCGAGCCCGCGCTCGATGTGCTGATGCGCGACCTGAACCTCGTCGGCGTCGAGCCGCGCGACGCGCTGCCGAAGATCCGCCAGACGCTGGTGGGCCTGAACGATGCGCCCGGCGGGCAGCTCGATGCCGACGCGTTCCGCTCCCCGGCGCGCCGGGGCAGCTTCGGCTCCGACACCCGCGTGCGCCACCTGATCGGCCTCGACCCCGGACGGCGCGGCATCGCCATCTCCGACCATGCGGAGGCCGGCATGCAGCTCGCCTTCTGCACCCGCAACACCGACGCCGCGCGCCGCGACCTGATGCGCATCTGCGCCGAGATCCGCGAAGAAGTCGAGCCCGACACGCTGACGCCGGACGCCGCGATGGCGCTCAAGGAGGGCGATGGATCGGGCAACGGCGCACCCACGAACGCTATGCCCAACGGGATTGCCGGCGCGATCTACGTGAGCTGCGCCGGGCGCGGCGGGCCGCACTTCGGCTCGCCCTCGGCCGAGCTGGCGCTGGTCAAGCATGCGCTGGGCGATGTGCCACTGGTCGGCTTCTTCGCCTCGGGCGAGATCGCGCGCCAGCATCTGTATGGCTACACCGGCGTGCTGACGGTGTTTCGGGCATGAACGCGCCGCTGACTCCGTCCGCCCAGGCTGATCTGTCGGCAGCTGCCCACGCACCCGTCTCTTTGACAACAGCCAAGCCCGACCCGACGCAGCGCCGCGCGCGCCAGGCCGAAGTGGTCGCCGCGCTCGCACCGCTGCTGCCGGCACACGCGCTGCTCTGGCACACCGAAGACACCATCCCCTACGAATGCGACGGCCTCACCGCCTACCGTGAACAGCCGCTGGTCGTGGCGTTGCCCGAGACCGAAGCGCAAGTGGCCGCCGTGCTGCGCGCCTGCCACGCTCTGCGAGTGCCCGTGGTGGCGCGCGGGGCGGGCACCGGCCTCTCGGGCGGCGCGTTGCCACACACGCTGGGCGTGACGCTGAGCCTGGCCAAGTTCAACAAGATCCTCAAGATCGACCCGATCTCGCGCACTGCCACGGTTCAATGCGGCGTGCGCAACCTCGCGATCAGCGAAGCGGCTGCTCCCTGCGGCCTCTACTACGCGCCCGACCCCAGCAGCCAGATCGCCTGCACCATCGGCGGCAACGTGGCCGAAAACTCCGGCGGCGTGCACTGCCTCAAGTACGGCCTCACGCTGCACAACGTGCTGCGCGTGCGCGGCTTCACCGTGGAAGGCGAGCCGGTCGAGTTCGGCTCCGAGGCGCTCGATGTCGCCGGGCTCGACCTCATGACCGTGCTGATCGGCAGCGAAGGCATGCTGGCCGACACGCTGGAAGTCACCGTCAAGCTCATCCCCAAGCCGCAGCTCGCGCGCTGCATCATGGCGAGCTTCGACGACATCCGCAAAGCCGGCGATGCCGTTGCGAACGTCATCGCCGCCGGCATCATCCCGGCCGGCCTCGAGATGATGGACAAGCCGATGACGGCCGCCGTCGAAGACTATGTGCACGCCGGCTACGATCTGGGCGCCGCGGCCATCCTGCTGTGCGAGAGCGATGGCACGGTCGAAGAAGTGGCCGAGGAGATCGAACGCATGGAAGCGGTGCTGGGCAGCAGCGGCGCCACGCGCATCGAGGTGTCGGCCGACGAAGCGCAGCGGCTCAAGTTCTGGAGCGGGCGCAAGAACGCCTTCCCCGCGACCGGGCGCCTCAGCCC
>JAMFRW010000407.1 GCA_026224975.1 Rhodoferax sp.
AACGCCGACCTTCGACCACCCGGCGGTGATCGTCGCGCGCCGGGCCAAGGAGAGCGAGGCCGACCAGCACGCCGCGAAGCTCGCGCTCTACATGTCGCAACCGCCTGTAGCCAGCGCCTGGCTGCGCCATGGCGAGACCACCGTGGCCGCCCGCCGCTCGATGCAAGGCAGCTGATCTTCCCGATCAGCCCTTCTCGATCAGCGAAACGGCTTGCGAACGCCCATCTTGAGGATCAGCCGCAGGTACTCGACCTGGGCGTGAAGCACCGTCATTTCGCGCAGCAGCCCTTGCCAGGCTTCGTCTTTCGTGCGCACGACGCGGGGGGCAGGGCCTGAGGGAATGTTTTGCGGGGTGGGCGTTTGCATGGTGGGGGGTGAAGCTGAGGGGTTGGCTCGATGCTCGCGGCGTACGCTGCCAACGGCAACCCCCGCTTCGGGTGGACGCACCCATCACCATACGCCCGCCGGCCGCGTCTGGCGCGCTCGTACATACCCTGTGGGCGGGGCTCAGTCAGCCTGCTTATCCTTGTGACCATCAAGAGGAGCGGCGATGACGAGCAAGGCCCTGCTGGACCCGCTGGAGATGTGGCACAAGGCGCTTGCGCAGTGGGAAACGACGGTCAACGACCTGAGCAACCGCGGCACGAGCAATGAGCACTACACCCGCGCGATGCAAAAGGCATCGACGGTGGCGCTGGAAGCGCAGCAGAAATTCGATGCAGCCAACAGCCGTTTGCTGGAGGCGATGAACTTGCCATCGCGCCAGCAGGTCGATGAACTCGCCGGCCGGCTCCTCAAGATCGAGGAGATGCTGGCCCTGCTGCTCGAACGTACCGGCGGTTTGCCTCAGACTGCAACCACCGTGCCGGATGCAGTGCGACCTCCGCGCACTCGCAAACCGTCGCCGCGCGACACGGCTGCCGCCACGCCGCAAGCGACCGCCGCGCCGCCTGCGGCCAAGTCAGCCGGCCGCAGCAGGAAGACCGCACCATGAGCACCGCCCAAGCCACGTGGCCCGCCGAAGCAGGCGTCGGTGAACGCATCCGCACCGAGGTCGAACGGGCGATCCAGCGCAATCTCAAGGGGCTGGAATTCCTCTCGTCGCCCGCGCCGGCGCTGGGCCAGAGTCCCAAGGATGTCATCCACACCCGCGGCACGATGCGGCTCTATCACTACCACCCGATGGCCGACGAGATCTACCGCGTGCCGGTGCTGCTGGTGATGGCGACGACCAACAAGTCCTACATCTTCGACCTCGCGCCCGGCAGCAGCCTGATCGAGTTCCTGCTGAAACGCGGCTACGACGTTTACGTGCTCGACTGGGAAGCACCACGCCAGAGCGAGCGCCACCTGAAGCTCGAGGACTACACGCTCGATTTCATCCCCGATTGCATTCGCCGCGTGCAGCAGCGGTCGGGCGAGCACGACGTGAGCGTCGTCGGCTACTGCATGGGCGGCGTGCTCTCGACCATCTACGCGGCGCTCCACGCCGACGGCCCGCTGAAGAACCTGGCGTGCTTCACCACGCCGATCGATTTCACGCAGCTCGAACTCTTCAGCGCCTGGACGGATCAGCGCCACTTCGATGTGGACCACCTCGTCGATTCGGTCGGCATCGTGCCGCCGGAGTTCATCCTCACCGGCTTCAGCATGCTGCGGCCGGCCTCCACCGTGACCGGCAACGTGCGGCTGTGGGAGAACCTCTGGAACGACGACTTCGTCAAGCAGTACCGCATGGTCGACCGCTGGTCGAACGACACCTTGCCGTTGGCCGGTGATTACTTCCGGCAGACGGTCAAGGAGCTGCTCTGGGGCAACAAGCTGCTGAAAAACGAACTGCGCCTGGGCGGCCGGCGCGTAGCCCTCTCCAACATCACCGTGCCCATCCTGCATGTGGTGGCCGAGCATGACCACATCGTGCCGCGCGCTGCCGCTGCGCCGTTGATCGCGAACGTCGGCTCGCGCGACAAGGAAGAAGTGGTGCTCAAGGGCGGGCACGTGAGCTTGGTCGCCGGGCCGAAGGCGGTCAAGCGGCTGTGGCCCAAGCTCGATGACTGGCTGGGGGAGCGCTCGGTATGACGATAGCTTCGCAAAGCGCGGCGCCCCGCGCCTATCCGCATACGCTGGACACGCCTGCCGGCGCCGTCACAATAGCCCTCATGCTGCCCGCGCACGCGCCCGAGGTGCTGGCCTTCGCGCAGACGCTGCCGGAGCACGATCTGCTGTTTCTGCGTCGTGACATCTCCCAGCCGCGTGTCATCGACGCCTGGATGGCCGAGATCGCGCACGGTAGCGTGCACAGCCTCGTCGCGTTGCATCAGGGCCGCGTGGTCGGCTGCACCGCCTTGCTGCGCGACGAACTCTCCTGGTCGCCGCATGTCGGTGAACTGCGCGTGCTCGTTGGCCCGGGGGATGCGCGGTTTCGGCTTGGGGCGCACGCTGGTGCAGAACAGTTTTTCGATGGCGTTGGGGCTCGGGCTCGAGAAGCTCGTGGCGCACATGACGGTCGATCAGCGCGGCGCGATCGCGGTGTTCGAGGAGCTGGGTTTCCGCGCCGAAGCACTCCTCAAGCACCATGTGAAAGACCGCGCCGGCCAGACGCACGACATCGCCTTGCTGAGCCACGACGTAGCCGGCGCCCAGTCGCAGATCCAGGCCTTGGGCCTCGCTTGACCATCCGCCGCGCGGTGTGTGGCGCCGCTGTTACCGAAGCGCGCACCGAAGCAAGCTAAAGTCGGCTCATGCCGAAACCAGCCACCCCCAGTAACTTCGCCCGCAATGCTGTCATGGTTGTAGCGGTCGCCGCGATCGGCGGGGCGTTGTTCAGGGTGGCGACGGCGCCGGACCGCGTCAAGGAACGTCGCAGCACCGCGCAATCGGTTTGCGAGTCGTCGGGTGGCAAGTGGACGAAGGTCGGGCCGGACGAGGTGTGCGTCAAGGCCGACAGCTCAAAGCCGAGTTGAGTCTCGTCCGAACGCGGCGCTGCATTCAGCCTCTAGGCCGCCACGTTGCGCAAATTCGCCGCGCGCTGCGCCACGTTCACATCCGAGAAGCCCTGCGGCGCATCGCCGCCGGGGCGCTTGAGGCTGCTGGCCACGTCGTCCATCTCGGCGGCGAGCTTGTCGGCGAGGCCCAGCGAGTAGGCGATCAACCAGGAGCCGGTGGCGCGGTCTTCGCTGGTCTCCTGGTCGAGGAAGTGATCGGCTGCCTTGGTAGCCGCGTGCAGCTGGTGGGCACGGGTGCGGAGGGCGCGCAGCGGCTGCGCCAACCCGGCGTCGGCGGGGCGGTCCTTGAGCGTCTTGGCCAGGCCGTCGAGATCGGCGGCGAGTTCCTCGGCCACGCCGTAGGCGCTGGAGATGAGCCAAGAGCCGGTGTTGCGGTCGTCGTTGTCTTCCATCGCCAGGTAGTAGTCGGCTGCTCGGTTGGCGGCACGCAACTGGTGGGCAATGCCGCCGAGCTTGCGCAGCGTCTGGTAGGCGTCGCTGTTCTTGGCACCGGCGAGCGCGGCTTGTTTGGAGTCGCCTGCGGTTGCGGCGTTGACGGATCGTTCGTCGAGCATGGTGAAGAGGTCCTTCCAGCGATGGTCGTTCCGCATCCGCGGCGAGCGCGTGTCACGCGGCGAGCCCGCCATTTTGCCCAAGGGAGCGCCGACAATGTGCGTTTGTCCGCGCTCCGAAGGTGCAACCCCTTGTTTCCGGGGTGCTGCAAGCGCCCGTTCATGTACCGCGCCAGCCATGACCGACGACGCCAGATGGCGCTTCGCAAACGTTTGGCATGTGTTTTGCTGCACACTTCGCCCACCAAGGGCGGCTGCCCGCTCACCTCCGGGACGTTGCCATGCGCTTGTTTCATCGCCCGCTACCACTCGGTCGTCTGGCCACCCTCGCTTTCACTGCGGTGCTGCCGCTGATCCAGGCTTGCAGCGGCGAGGCCGACGCCCAGGGCGGCCCGCCGCAGGCAGCGCCGGTGACCGTCGCGCCCGCCGTCAAGCGCACCGTCAACGACAGCGAGGAATTCAGCGGGCGGCTCGAGGCGATCGACTACGTGGAGTTGCGTCCGCGCGTCTCGGGCACGATCGACAAGGTGCATTTCATCGATGGCGCGATGGTGAAGAGGGGCGAGTTGCTCTTCACCATCGACCCGCGCCCGTTCGAGGCCGAACTGGCGCGCGCCCAATCGCAGCTCACGTCGACAAAGTCCAAGTCAGAACTTGCGCAAAGCCAGCTGGTGCGCGCGCGCAGCCTGCTCGAATCTCAGGCCACCTCGAAAGAAGAGTTCGACACGCTCACTTCCGGTGCTCGCACCTCGCTGGCCGATATTCAGGGCGCCGAAGCGGCCTTGCGCGTCGCGCGGCTCAACCTCGACTACACGCAGGTGCGCGCACCCATCGCCGGCCGCGCCTCGCGGGCCAACATCACCGCCGGCAACCTGGTGAACGAGCAATCTGTGCTCACGTCGATTGCCGGCGTGTCGCGCGTGTATGCGTATTTCGATGGCAGCGAGCAGACCTTTCTGCGGCTGCAGGCCCTGAAGGCCGGCGACAAGGCGCCGCGCGTGCAGATGGGCCTGGCCAATGAAGAGAGCTTTCCGCACGAAGGCAAGCTCGATTTCGTCGACAACCGGCTCAACCCGCAGACCGGCGCGATCCGCCTGCGTGCGAGCTTCGACAACAGCAAGGGCCAGTTCACGCCGGGCCTCGCCGCGCGCCTGCGCATGGAGAGCCCGGAGGCCTACGAAGCGGTGATGGTGCCCGAGCGCGCGATCGGCACCGACCAGACCAAGAAATTCGTCTTCGTCGTGGCCGCCGATGGCAAGCCGCAGTTCCGCGAGATCAAGCCTGGCGCGCTGTTCGAGAGCATGCGGGTGGTGCAGGGCAACCTCAAGCCGGGCGAGAACGTCGTCGTCGATGGCCTGCAGCGCGTGATGCCGGGCGTGCCGGTGGCGCCGCAGGTGGTGAAGGTCGATGCCAAGGGCATGCCGATCTTTCCACCGCCGCCCGGCCCGCCGGGTTCGGCACCGGCCGGCAAGAGCTGACGGACGCGGCGCATGGACATCTCGCACTTTTTCATCGACCGGCCGCGCTTTGCCGGTGTGCTCTCCATCTTCATCTTCCTGGTGGGCGTGCTGGCGATCTTCCAGTTGCCGATTTCCGAATATCCCGAGGTCGCGCCGCCGCAGGTGGTGGTGCGTGCGCAGTTCCCCGGCGCCAATCCACGTGTGATCTCCGAGACGGTCGCCACGCCGCTCGAAGAGCAGATCAACGGTGTCGAGAACCTGCTGTACTTCGACTCGCAGGCGAGTGCCGACGGCAGCTTGACGCTCACCGTCACCTTCAAGATCGGCACCGACCCGGAAGTCGCCGAAACCTCGGTGCAGAACCGCATCAACCGCGCCTTGCCGCGCGTGCCCGACATCGTGCGGCAGATCGGCGTGACGACCGAGAAGTCGAGCCCCAACCTCACGATGGTGGTCCACCTCGTGAGCCCCGACAACTCGCGTGATGCGCTCTACCTGCGCAACTACGGCCAGTTGAATGTGCGCGACGAACTGCTGCGCATTCCCGGCATGGGCTCGGTGCAGATGTTCGGCGCGGGTGATTACGCCATGCGCATCTGGCTCGACCCGAGCAAGCTCGCCGCGCGCAGCATCACGACAGGCGAGGTGATCGCGGCGATCCGCGAGCAGAACGCGCAGGTCGCGGCCGGCAGCATCGGCGCGCCGCCTAGCCCCAAGGCGACCGAGTTCCAGCTTGCCGTCAACACGCAAGGGCGCTTGACCACCGAAGAGCAGTTCGCCGACATCATCGTGCGCGCCGATCCCTCCACCGGCGGGCTGATCCGGGTGCGCGATCTTGGCCGCGTCGAGCTGTCGTCAGGCACCTATTCGTTGCGCAGCCTGCTCAACAACAAGGAAGCCGCGGCGATCGCGATCTTCCAGGCGCCCGGCTCGAACGCGCTCGCGCTCTCCAACAACGTGCGCAAGACCATGGAGCGCCTGAAGCCCGATTTCCCCGAGGGCATGAGCTACAGCATCGTCTACGACCCGACACGCTTCGTGCAGACTTCCATCGAGAAAGTCGTGCACACGCTGATCGAGGCGGTGCTGCTGGTCGTGCTCGTCGTCATCATCTTCCTGCAGACCTGGCGCGCCTCGGTGATTCCGCTGCTGGCGGTGCCGGTCTCGATCGTCGGCACCTTCGCCTTCCTGCTGCTGCTCGGTTATTCGATCAACACGCTGACGCTGTTCGGGCTGGTGCTCGCCATCGGCATCGTGGTCGACGATGCGATCGTGGTGGTGGAGAACGCCGAGCGCAACATCGAATCCGGCCTGAGCCCGCACGAAGCGGTCATCAAGGCGATGCAGGAGGTCTCGGGGCCCATCATCGCCATCGCGCTGGTGCTCTGCGCCGTGTTCGTGCCGCTCGCCTTCGTGCCCGGCCTCACTGGCCAGTTCTACAAGCAGTTCGCGGTGACGATTGCGATCAGCACGGTGATCTCGGCCTTCAATTCGCTGACGCTCTCGCCTGCGCTTTGCGCGATCCTGCTGCGGCCGCACGATGCGCCGAAAGACTGGCTCACGCGCGGCATGGACAAGGTTTTCGGCGGCTTCTTCCGCTGGTTCAACCGCTGGTTCACGCGGCGCAGCGAAGGCTACAGCCGCAGCGTCACCGGCCTGGTGCGGCGCAAGTCGATCACGATGGTGTTCTATGCGGTGCTGCTCGCGGCCACCGCGTTCCTCTTCACGCGGATTCCTTCGGGCTTCGTGCCCGCGCCCGACAAGCAGTACCTGATCGGCATCGCGCAACTGCCCGCCGGCGCCACACTCGACCGCACCGAAGCCGTTGTGCGCCGCATGAGCGAGATCGCGCTCGGCGTGCCCGGCATCATCGATTCCGTGGCCTTCCCCGGCCTCTCGATCGCCGGCTTTTCGGCCGCGCCGAACGAAGGGATCATCTTCTTCGGGCTGAAGGATTTCGAGGAGCGCACCTCGCCCGATTTGTCCAAGGGCGCGATCCTCGGCAAGGTCAACGGCGCCATTCAGCAGATCCAGGGCGCGCGCATGTTCGTCGTGCCGCCGCCGGCAGTCGATGGGCTGGGCAATGCGGGCGGCTTCAAGATCCAGGTGCAGGACCGCGATGGCCTGGGCGAACAGGCGCTCTTCGGCGCGGTGTGGGGCGCGCTCGGCCGCGTCTACGGCAACCCCAAGTCCAGCATCGGCACGCCGTATTCCACCTACGACATCAACGTGCCGCAGCTCTTTGCCAACGTCGACCGCGTGCGCGCCAAGCAGATGGGCGTGAGCCTCACCGACATCTACGACACGATGCAGGTCAACCTCGGCTCGCTCTACGTCAACGATTTCACCAAGTTCGGCAAGACCTACCAGGTGGTGGTGCAGGCCGACGCGCCGTTCCGTGCCGACTCGCAGGCCATTGGCGCGCTCAAGACCCGCAATGCCGCCGGTGACATGGTGCCGCTCAAAGCCTTGATGACCATCGAGCCGACCTTCGGCCCGACCCGTGTGACGCGCTACAACGGCTACCCCGCGGCCGACATCAACGGCGCCGCCGCGCCCGGTTTCTCGTCGGGCCAGGCCGAGGCCGAGATCGAGGGCATTCTGAAGAAGGCGCTGCCGCGCGGCATGGGCTACGAATGGACCGAGCTGACCTATCAAGACCGGCTGACGCGCGACATCACGCTGCCCGGCACGGGCGGCACCAAGGTTCCCATCCTGGCCGCGGTGATGATGATCGCAGTGCTGCTGGTGGTGCTGGTGCTGGCCGCGCAGTACGAGAGCTGGATCCTGCCGATGGCCATCGTGATGATCGTGCCGATGTGCGTGCTCGCGGCCTTGCTCGGCGTCTGGATCTCTCACTTTCCACCCTTCGCGCAGCCGGGTGACTTGAACATCTTCACCCAGGTCGCGCTCGTTGTGCTGGTCGGGCTCGCGTGCAAGAACGCGATCCTGATCGTCGAGTTCGCCAAGGACCTCGAGGAGCGCGGCGAGCCCCTGATCGATGCCGTGATCCACGCCTGCCGCATGCGGCTGCGGCCCATCGTGATGACCTCGATCGCCTTCTGTGCCGGCGTGCTGCCACTGATCTTCGGCAGCGGCGCCGGCAGCGAAATGCGCCGTGCGATGGGCATCACGGTGTTCTCGGGCATGCTGGGTGTGACGCTGTTCGGCATCTTCCTGACGCCGGTGTTTTATGTGCTGCTGCGGGGGCGGCGGGCGAAGCGGTTGGGGACGCTGGGTGGGACTGGCCCTGTAACGACACATACGCCAACGCATACGCCTCCCATCGCGCCAGCAACGCCGGCCGCAGGGGATGGTCATGCGTAAGCCGCTGCACTTCTTGCCACCGCCGATGCCTGGCGGCGTGCTGATCGCGACAGCGAGCGCCGCTGCGCTCATGCTCGCCACCGGCTGCGCCGTCGGCCCCAACTACAAGGCGCCGCCAGTGGCCATCGACGCCGGCTTCGTCAGCGCTGGTTCGGCATCGGTCAACGCGCAGCCGCCCGTGACCGACATCGCGACGTTCTGGAAAGGCTTCGGCGACCCGGCGCTTTCGCAACTCGTCGAACGCGCGCTCGCGGCCAATGGCGACGTTCGCATAGCGCAGGCGCGCCTGCAGGAGGCGAGGGCGCTGCTCGGCGGCGCGCGTGCGGAGTTGCTGCCGGAAATCGATGTCTCATCGAACGCCGGCCGCGCCCTGCAGCCGGGCTACCTCTATCCCGGCACCACGCGCAGCCAGCGCACCGGCAATGCCTTCGATGCCGGCTTCGTGGCGAACTGGGAACTCGACTTCTTCGGCCGCAACCAGCGCGCCACCGAAGCCGCCGCGGCGCAGGTCGACACCTCGCAAGCCGGCGTGCATGCGGCGCAGATGGTGGTCGTCGCCGAGGTGGCGCGCAACTACCTCGACCTGCGCGGCCTGCAGCAACGCTATGAGGTCGCGAAGCAATCGCTGGGCAACCAGAAGGAGACGCTGCGCCTGACCGGCGTGCGGCTCGATGCCGGCCGCGGCACGCAGCTCGACGTGGTGCGCGCTCGCAGCCTGTTCGACAGCACAGAGGCCACGCTGCCGGCGCTCCAGGCCGCGATCGAGCGCGATGCCTTCCGCCTCGCCACACTCACCGCGCAGCCGCCGCGAACCGTGGTCGAAGCCCTAGCCGTGAGCCAGCCGCTGCCCAACCTGCCGGTCACCGACCTCTCGGCGCTGCCCATCGGCGTGCCCGAACAGTTGCTGCGCCGCCGGCCCGACCTCGTGGTCGCAGAGCGCCAGCTCGCCGCAGCCACCGCAGAGATCGGCGTGGCCACCGCCGATCTCTTCCCGCGGATCAGCCTCACCGGCCTGATCGGCTTCGCGAGCAACCGCGTCGCGCGCCTGGGCAGTGGCGATTCGCAGCAATATTCGTTCGGCGCCGGCCTGACCTGGCCGCTGCTCGATTTCGGCCGCGTGCGCTCACGCATCGGCGCCAGCGAGGCGCGAGCGGGCCAGGCACTCGCGAGCTACGAGCAGACGGTCGCGACGGCACTCGAAGAAACCGAGGGCGCGCTCTCGCAGTTCACACGCGCGGCACAGCAGGCCGAGCGCCTGTCGAGTTCCACGCGCAATGCCGACGACGCCACGCGGCTGTCACGCCTGCGCTTCAACGCCGGCTCGGTCGACCTGCTGATCGTGCTCGATGCCGAGCGCCAGGCGCTTGTCGCGCGTGATTCGCTGGTGCAGGCGCAGACCGTTCAGGCCATTGCGCTGGTCAGCGTGTATCGCTCGCTGGGTGGCGGGTGGGATGCGAGCGCGACGGGTGACGCGCCGCGCTGAGCATCACACCAGCACTGGCTCGGCCGTGGCAACGGTCCGCAGCCGTGCCACATCACGTCCGGGCGGCGCGCCGAAGAGGCGGCTGTACTCGCGGCTGAATTGCGAGGGGCTGTCGTAGCCCACGCTGTAGCCCACTGCCGCGATGTCTTCCGATTCGGCCAGCAGCCGCGCGCGCGCCTCTTGCAGCCGGATCTGCTTCTGGTACTGCAGCGGGCTCATCGTCGTGACGGTGCGAAAGTGCCGGTGGAACGACGATGCGCTCATCGCCGCCATCTCGGCCAGCTCCTCGATGCGGAAGGGCTTGGCATGGTGAACGCGGATCCAGCGGATCGCACGGCTGATCTGCGAGAGGCGGCTGTCGGCCAGGCCGATCTGCCGCACCATCGCGCCCTGCTCGCCGTTCAAGAGCCGCCAGAGGATTTCGCGTTCGAGCATCGGCCCGAGCACCGCCGCATCGCGCGGGCGGTCGAGCAGGCGCAGCATGCGCACCATCGATTCGAGCAGCTCGGCGGGCGCATCGCTCACGCCGAAGCCCGCCGGCTCGATGGCCGGTTGATCGCTCGCGGCCATCTCGAGCAACAGCGTCGCGATCGTCGTCGGCTTGAGCGTCAACCCGGCCGCGAGATACGGCAACTCCGGGCTCGCCTGAAAGATGTGCCCGGCGATCGGCAGGTCGACCGAGACCACCAGATACTGCCCCGCGCCGTACTCGAACACCTTGTCGGCCAGCACCGCCCGCTTGGCACCCTGGGCCACCACGGCCAGCATCGGCTCCATCACGTGGTGGGTGAGTTCGGTGGGGCTGTTCGACGCCACGGCGCGTATGCCGGCGGTCGCAATCGTCAAGGGCGTGGGTGAGGCATGGCGGGCGATGAGGGCACGAAGTTCGGATAAAGGTTCCATGCTGCGACCGTAACCGCCGCGCGCGACAGGCGCAAGAGCGACACGCACGAAGCGCTTCGGGTTGGCAGGATCGTGCAAGAGCGCGCCAGCTTCGATCTATCGATGAGGCCTCGTTGCGGTCTCCAATGCACCCCTTCGCAATCTTGTTCACATCCAAGGAGCCGACGATGCAAAAGACATGGTTCATCACAGGCGCGGGCCGCGGGCTCGGCGCCGACATCGCAAAAGCCGCCCTTCGCGCAGGCGATATCGTCGTGGCCGCCGGCCGCAACCGTGCGGCCGTTTCCGACCGACTCGGGCCCGACAGCGACCGGCTGCTGTCGGTCGAGCTCGACGTCAACAACGAAGCCCAGGCGCAAGCCGCCGCGGATGCCGCGGTGGCCCGCTTCGGCACCATCGACGTGCTGGTCAACAACGCCGGCTACGGCCACCTGGGCCTCTTCGAAGAGACCACGGTGGAGGACGTGCGCGCCCAGTTCGGCACCAACCTGTTCGGCGTCTTCAGCGTGACGCGCGCGGTGCTGCCGGTGATGCGCGCCGCACGCCAGGGGCGCATCTTCAACGTCTCGTCACTGGCCGGCATGCGGGGCTCGGCCTTCGGCTCGCTGTATTGCGCCAGCAAGTTCGCCCTCGAAGGGTTCTCCGAATCGCTGGCGCTCGAAGTCGCGCCGTTCGGCATCCTGGTGACCATCGTCGAGCCAGGCCCGTTCCGCACCGACTTCCTCAGCGCCGAGTCGATCCGCTTCGGCGCCCATGCCGTGGCCGATTACGACGAGCGCCGAACCGCGCTGCGCGCCTCGTTCGAGCAACGCGACGGCCGCCAGCCCGGCGACCCGGTCAAGCTTGCCGAGGCGGTGGTGCTGCTGGCCCGCGAGCCCGAGCCGCCCCTGCGCTTCGTGGCCGGCTCGATCGCCTTCGAGTCCATCAGTGCCAAGCTCGCAGGCATGCAGACGGAGATGGAACATTGGCGGCCGCTGAGCGTGGGCACGGACGGGCAGTACGCGGCATAGGGTCTTGTCCTCACGAGGACAGGACTCCTGGTTTGCCGCAAGATGCCGACATGGTCACCCAACACCCGATCGATTTCGAGAGACGACGCCTGCTGCGCGCCGTCGCTGTACCGGCCGTGGCGGCACTTGCTGCTGGCGGCCTCTCCGCACAAGCCAACGATCGCCCCCGCATGACCACGCGCCCCATCCCATCAAGCGGTGAAGCACTCCCGGTCATCGGCTGCGGAACCTACATCGGTTTCGACCAGGCGGCGGATTCGGCCGCCTATGCGCTCTTGCCCGGCGTCGTCGATGCGCTTCTCGACGCAGGCGGCAAGGTATTCGACAGCTCGCCGATGTATGGGCGCGCAGAGGCGGCAACGGGCGAGTTGCTGACGGCGAGAGGGCGGCGGGCGGAGGCGTTCCTGGCGACCAAGGTGTGGACGACGGGGCGGAAGGACGGGGTGCGGCAGCTGGAGACCTCGATGCGCTTGCTGCGCACCGATCGGATCGACCTGATGCAGGTTCACAACCTGCTCGACTGGCGCACCCAGCTCGCGACGATGCGGCGCTGGAAGGGGGAGGGGCGGCTGTGCTACCTGGGCGTTTCGCATTACACCGCATCGGCTTATGCCGAGGTGGCGGCGGTGCGTCAACCGGCCGTTCGGTGGGGGGACGCTGCTGCGGAGTGTGCTGGCCAAGCCATTGCCTTCCTGGGCTGGTGAGATCGGGTGCGCGAGCTGGCCGCAGGTGCTGCGGAAGTTCATTCTCAGCCAGCCGGCGGTGACTTGTGTGATCCCGGGGACTCGGCGGCGGGAGCACATGGTGGACAACGCTGGGGCAGGTGTGGGGGCCGTGCCGGGGGCTTCGTTTTGGGCGGGCAAGTACGAGTCGATCTTGACCTGAAGGGCCGAGCCGTCAAAACAACTTCATCTGCCCCACATCCGCCACCGGCACCGCAAACAGCGCCGTCGTCAACGGTGTCCTCGACCTGTTGAGCCCATGTCTGGCGCAGGCCAGCGTGAAGCGCTGCGCGATGAGGTCGGCGAAGAGGCCTGTCCCTTTCATGCGGGTGGCGAAATCGGACTCGTAGTCTTTGCCGCCTCGCATCTGGTTCACCAGGCTCATCACGTGTTTTGCGCGCAGCGGGAAGTGCGCGTCCAGCCATTCGACGAATAAATCTCTGACTTCGAGCGGCAGGCGCAGCAGCACATAGCCGGCCGAATCGGCGCCGGCTTCGGCGGCGCGCTGGATGACCTGCTCGATGTGCACATCGGTCAAGGCGGGCACCACGGGCGCGACGATAACGGTCGTGGGCACGCCGGCTTGCGCGAGCCGTTCGACGGCCTGAAAGCGGCGGGCGGGGGTGTTGGCGCGGGGTTCCATGGTGCGGGCGATGTCGGCATCGACGGTGGAGATCGACATGGCCACCCGGGCCAGGCCTTTGGCGGCCATCGGCCCGAGGATGTCGATGTCGCGCACGACGAGGGCCGACTTGGTGGTGATGGCCACGGGGTGGTTGAACGCGGCCAGCACTTCGAGAACGGCGCGGGTGATGCGCGTTTCTTTTTCGATGGGTTGGTACGGGTCGGTGTTGGCGCCGAGCGCGATGAGCTTCGGCTCGTACGACGGACGCGAGAACTCCTTGCACAGCAGCTCGGCAGCGTTGGTCTTGGCCGTCAGCTTGGTCTCGAAATCGAGCCCCGGCGACAGGCCGAGGTAGGCGTGCGAGGGGCGGGCGTAGCAGTAGACGCAGCCGTGCTCGCAGCCCAGGAAGGGGTTGATCGAGCGGTCGAAGCCGATGTCGGGCGAGGTGTTGCGGCTGATGATGGACGCGGCTTCGGCGAAGGTGGTCTGCGTTCGGATCGCAGCTTCGGGCACGTCGTCTCGGATGGCTTCGAGGTAGGACAGGTCGGTCTCACGTCCATCCGCGAGAAAGCGCGACTCGCGGTTGGAGAGCGCGCCTCGCCCTTTGGCAGGCACGATCTCGATGTAGCGCTTGGCGTCGGACGACTTCATACCTGCAGTCTACCTGTATAAAAACACAGGTCAACAGCATGTTGTCGATCCGGACAGAAGCCCGGCGCTGGCAGCGCTTGGTCTGGGCTTCAGCCGCCGCGGCAGGGCGCGAACGCGTCGAGCGCCGGCTTGTACTCGGCGGCCTGCACGCCCATGAACCCCAGCACGGTGGAGAAGAGGTTGTCGTGCGTGAGGGGCGCGGCGCGGCGCTGGGCCAGGCAGGCTTGTGTGACGCGCGAGGCGGCTTCGGTTTGCGGCGGCAGCCAGGCGATCATCGGCACGTGCTTTTGCTCGCGCGGCGCAATGGCATACGGCAGGCCGTGCAGGTAGATGTTGTTCTCGCCGAGCGACTCGCCATGGTCCGACACGTACAGCATCGCCGGGTCGTAGGCGACCTGTTGCGTCTTGAGCCACTGCACCGTCTGCGCGAGCATGTGGTCGGTGTAGGCGATGGAATTGTCGTAGGCGTTGATCAGCGCCTCGGGGCTGCACTGCTGCAAGACGTTGGTCGTGCATTCGGGCTCGAACGGCTTGCGATCGGCGGGAGAGCGCTTGTAGTAGGCCGGGCCGTGGCTGCCCATCTGATGAAGCACCAGCAGCACACCGCGCGCGCGGCGGTCTGCGGGCAGGGCTGCGATGCGCGCATCGAGGTTGGCGAGCAAGGCTTCGTCCAGGCATTCGCCGTCGCTGCACAGGGCCGCGGGTGCCGTGCCGCCACCCGGTGCAGCACTGCTCGCGTCGGCGTTCGGCACGCGGTCGCACAGGCCCTTGCAGCCGGATTGGTTGTCGAGCCAGAGAACGGCAAGGCCAGCGCGCTGGGCCAGGTCGAGAAGGTTCTCGAAGTCATGGTCGCGCGACTCGAAGCCTTGCTTGCCGAGGTGCGAGAACATGCAGGGCAGCGAGGCGGCGGTGTTGGTGCCGCACGAAGTCACGTCGGTGAAACTCACCACGCCGAGCTGGGCCAGCTCCGGGTTGGTGGGCCGCACGTAGCCGTTGAGCGAGAAGTGATCGGCGCGGCCGGTTTCACCGACGACGAAAACCAGCAGCGGTGGCTTGCTGCCGGCCGGGCGCAGCGCGACACGCGCATCGGCGCCGATGGCGGCCAGCGGACCCTTCTTGACGCCCTTGCCAGGGAACGCGAGTTGCCCGAGCGCGTAGAACGAGTTGACCGGATTGATCAGGTAGCGGATGGTCTTGTGGTTGCGCATGGTGGCCGAGAGGTCGGCAAAGAGCGCGAAGACGAGTGCTGCCAGCACCAGGAAGCTGATGACGAACACGATGGCGTTTCGCCCCAGTTGCCGCCAGCCGCCAACGGCGGAGACCCGCACCCGCCACAGCAGCAGCATCGGCAGGCCGGCCAGAACCGTCACGCTGGCGAGCAGTCGCCAGCTCAGCAGATCGCGCACCTCGCGCGGGTCGGTCTGCACGACGTTGGTCATCATCGTCGAGTCGATGATGGCGCCGTAGCTGCCCATGAAATGCGCGCCGAGCGCGGCCGAGATCAAAAAGAGCGCGATCACCGGCTTGATGGTCCAGCGCCACGCGGCGATGGCGAGCAGCGCGGTGGTGAGCGCCGCCACCATCACGCAAAAGCCGCCGATGAAGAGCGCGCCGCGGGCCGAGCCCATTTCGGGCAGGGCTGCGAGCGCGCGCCACAGCGGCCAGTTGGCGAGCGTGGCGATCCAGATCGCCGCCAGCACCGCCAGCGTCAGCGGGTTCCGGCCGCCGGTGCGGCTCCTCATCTTGCAAGCATCACTTGAACAGGTCTTTGACGCGATCGGTCCACGACTTGGCGTTCGGCGAATGCCGGTCGCCAGACTTGCGGAAGGCCTCGTCGAGTTCCTTCAACAGCTTGCGCTGGTGCTCGGTGAGCTTGATCGGCGTTTCGACGCTGACATGGCAGTACAGGTCACCCGGGTAGCTCGAGCGCACGCCCTTGATGCCTTTGCCGCGCAGGCGGAAGGTCTTGCCGTGCTGCGTGCCTTCGGGCAGGTCGATCTCGGCCTTGCCTCCGAGTGTGGGCACTTCGATCGCGCCGCCGAGCGCCGCCGTCGTGAGGCCCACGGGCACGGTGCAATGCAGGTCGTCGCCATCACGCTCGAAAATCTCGTGCTGCTTGATGCGGATCTCGATGTAGAGGTCGCCCGCCGGCCCGCCGTTGGTGCCCGGCTCGCCATTGCCGCTGGAACGGATGCGCATGCCTTCGTTGATGCCGCCGGGGATCTTCACTTCCAGCGTCTTGTTCTTCTTGATCTTGCCCTGGCCGTGGCAGGTCATGCACGGCTCGGGAATGATCTTGCCGCTGCCGTGGCAGGTGGGGCAGGTCTGCTGGATGCTGAAGAAGCCCTGGCGCATGTGCACCGTGCCCTGGCCGTTGCAGGTGCTGCAGGTCTTCGGGCTCGTGCCGGGCTTGGCGCCGCTGCCCTTGCAGGTCTCGCAGGTCTCGTAGGCCGGAATGCGGATCTGCGTTTCCTTGCCGTGCGCCGCCTCCTCGAGGGTGATCTCCATCGCGTAGCTGAGGTCGCTGCCGCGATAGACCTGCTGGCCGCCGGGGCCGCGTGCGCGGCCACCGCTGT
>JAMFRW010000408.1 GCA_026224975.1 Rhodoferax sp.
CGGCCTCGGCGGCCATGAAGTCGGCCAGGCTGAGTTCGCCCGAACGCACGTCCTCGGACAGTTTCCACACGTCGGTGCCCGAGCCCAGGTCGCGACCGCGGAACTTGCCGTTCAGCATGGGTCCCGACGAAACGACGATGCTGGGCAGGTCGACGCTGGCCGCGCCCATCAACTGGCCGGGCGTGGTCTTGTCGCAGCCGCCCAGCAGCACGACGCCATCGATCGGGTTGCCGCGGATGCTCTCTTCCACATCCATGCTGGCGAGGTTACGGTAGAGCATGGCCGTGGGCCGCAGCAGGGTCTCGCCGAGAGACATCACCGGGAATTCGAGCGGGAAGCCGCCGGCCTCGTACACACCGATCTTGACCTGCTCGGCCAGCGTGCGGAAGTGCGAGTTGCACGGCGTCAGTTCGCTGAAGGTGTTGCAGATGCCGATGACCGGCCGGCCATCGAACTGGTCGTGCGGCACGCCCTTTCCCTTGACCCAGCTACGGTAGGCAAAGCCATCACGGTCCTGACGGCCGAACCATTGCTGGCTGCGGAGTTCTTCGGGTTTTTTCTTTGGCGGACGTGCGTCGTCTTGGCTCATGGCTGCTCGGTTTCCCGTGGGGTGGAATGGTTGCGAAGCATAATATGGTAATACGATTGACCGCACCACCCGGGAGTTCCACCTTGTCCGACATCGATGTCTTGAGCGTCACCAACCCGCCGCCCTACCTGCTGGAAAAACTCAACGCCGCGTTCCGCATGCACCAGCGTTTGCACGAGACCGATCCGGCCGCTTTCGAGCAGGTCGCACCGAAGATCCGCGCCATCGCCGCGAGTGGCGAATCGAAAGTCAGCGCCGAACTGATCGCCCGCCTGCCCGCGCTCCAAGTCATTTCGGTGATGGGCGTGGGCTACGACGGCATCGATGTGGCCGCCGCCAAGGCCAGGGGCGTCAAGGTGACCCACACGCCCGATGTGCTGAACGACGACGTGGCCGACCTCGCCATCGCGCTGATGCTGGCCGTGGCACGCCAGGTCGTGCGCTCCGACCGCTTCGTGCGAGCCGGCGACTGGCCGCAAGGCCCGCTCGCGCTCGGCCGCAAGGTCTCCGGTGGACGCATCGGCATCGTCGGCATGGGGCGCATCGGGCAGGCCATCGCGCGTCGCGCGGCCGCCTTCGGCATGCAGATTGCCTACACGGCGCGCAGCGCCAAGCCAGAGCTGCCACTGACCTACTACCCGAGCGCCGCAACGCTGGCCGCGCAAAGCGACTTCCTCGTGGTCATCACGCCCGGCGGCGCGGCCACGCGCAAGCTGATCGATGCCGATGTGCTCAACGCCCTCGGCAAAGATGGATACCTCATCAACGTGGCGCGCGGTTCGGTCGTCGACCAGAGCGCGCTCGTCGCTGCGCTGCAGGCCGGCACCATCGCCGGCGCCGGGCTCGATGTGTTCGAGGCCGAGCCCGAGGTGCCGAAGGAATTGCGCGAGATGGAGAACGTGGTGCTCACCTCGCACATCGGCAGCGCCACCACGCAAACCCGGCGTGCGATGGCCGACCTCACCTTCGACAACCTCGAAGCACATTTCGCCGGCAAGCCGCTGCTGACGCCGGTGCCGGAATGCCGTTGAGAAACCCGCAACCTATGGCGCACTTCGCAAAGGCTTTACTGTGACTGCAACTTTCAACAAGGTGACGCTGTTCACCGACACCGATGGCCGCGCGCGTTTTCGCGAAGAAGCTGTGGCCCTGAACGAAGGCACACCCGCTTCCATGCTCTCGGCCCTGATACCCGCCACCGCCCTGCAGTTGCGGCACAGCCCGGTCGGCTTCGAGAGCCAGTTCCATTGCACCGGCGCGCCTCAGTGGGTGTTCATCCTCGGCGGGCAGATGGAGATCGGCCTGCAAGACGGCAGTTCACGCGTGTTCTCCGCTGGCGACCATTTCTACTCCGCCGACCACTTGCCCGAAGGTGCGACCTTCGACGCCGAAGTACACGGACATTGGAGCCGCCAGCTCGGCAATGCACCGCTGGTCACGGTGTTCGTGCGGGGATGATCAAGAACTTCCACGGCAGCACGGTCGATCTGCTCGGTGAAGCGATCGTCACCGGCCAGTACCCGGTCGGCAGTTCGCTACCGCCCGAGCCGGCGCTCGGTGAATCGCTGGGCGTCAGCCGCACCGTCGTGCGCGAAGCCATCAAGTCGCTGATCGCCAAGGGCCTGCTCGTCACCGGCCCCAAGCTCGGCACGCGCGTGCTCGCCCAGGAGCAATGGAACTGGTTCGACCCCGATGTGGTGCTGTGGCAATCGAAGGCCGGCCTGTCACGCGAGTTCGTTCGCGATCTGCAGGAGCTGCGCCTGCTCGTCGAGCCGGCTGCCGTCAAGCTGGCCGCCCAACGCGCCACCGCAGACGACATCGCCGCGATCGAAGAAGCCTTTGCCGGCATGACCGATGCGGTCGAGAACGGTGGCGACTATGTGAGCCACGACCTGCGCTTCCACCAAGGGCTGCTGCGCGCCAGCCACAACCGCATGGTCGGGCAGATGGGCAAGGCGCTCGGCGCGCTGCTGCGCACCAGCTTCGAGATCTCGACCTCGAAGCCCCGAGGCGCCGCGTTGTCGCTGGCGCTGCACCGCGCGGTGCTAGATGCGGTGATCGCACGCTCGCCAATGAAGGCGGAACGCGCGATCCTCAAGCTGATCTCGAGCGCCAACACCGACATCGAAGAAGTGCTGGCAAGCACGCGCCGCAAGCTGCCGGCGCTCGGCGCGCCGGCGGTTCGCCTGAAGGGGCGGTTCAACGGCAAGGCCGGATCCCGCTGACCTTCCTGCGGGTCTATTCCTTCACCGACCCCGTCATCCCCGACACGTAATACTCGACGAAGAACGAGTACACGAACGCCACCGGCAGCGAGCCCAGCAGCGCACCGGCCATCAACGGCCCCCAGTGGTACACGTCGCCTTCCACCAGTTCCGTCACCACGCCGACCGGCACGGTCTTGTTCTCCGACGACGAGACGAAGGTCAGCGCGTAGATGAACTCGTTCCAGCTCAGCGTGAAGGCGAAGATGCCGGCCGAAATCAGCCCCGGCACCGCCAGCGGCAGCACGATCTTGATGAGGATCTGCCAGCGGTTGGCGCCGTCGATCAGCGCGCACTCTTCCAGCTCATAAGGGATCGATCGGAAGTAACCCATCAGCAGCCAGGTGCAGAACGGAATCAGGAAGGTCGGATAAGTGAGGATCAGCGCCATGCGCGTGTCGAACAAGCCCAGCTTGACCACGATGGCCGCGAGCGGAATGAAGAGGATCGAAGGCGGCACCAGATACGCCAGAAAGATCGCGCCACCGGCCGGCTTGGCGCCCTGGAAGCGCAGCCGCTCGATGGCATACGCGGCCAGCACCGAGGCCACCAGCGAGAGGCCTGTGGAGATCACCGAGACCACGATGGTGTTCCACAACCACGAAGGGTATTCGGTCTTGAACAGCAGCTTCTCGAAGTGGACCAGGGTCGGCTTGATGATCCAGAACGGGTTGCCGGTGCGCGAGAGCAGTTCGGCATCGGGCTTGAGCGAGGTGACCACCATCCAGTAGAACGGGAACAGCAGCACGAAGACGAAGATGCCGATGGGGATGTACATCGTCACCCAGCGCCGGGGCATGGACTGCAGGAAGTCCATCCCTTGTGAATCGTTCTTGTCGGCCTTCATTTACTTGTCACCGCCTTGCTGCCATGCACGGCGCTGCAATCCGAAGTAGCTGAACATGATGGCCGCCAGCAGGAAGGGCACCATCAGCGTCGAGATGGCCGCGCCTTCGGCCAATGCGCCTCCGGAGATGGCGCGCTGGAAAGCGAGCGTGGCCATCAGGTGGGTCGCGTTGAGCGGGCCGCCGCGGGTGAGCACATAGATCAGCTGGAAGTCGGTAAAGGTGAACAGCACCGAGAAGGTCATCACCACCGCGATGATGGGCGTGAGCAACGGCAGCGTCACATGCCTGAACTGCTGCCACGGCGTGGCACCATCGATCGCCGAGGCTTCGTAGTACGAAGGCGAAATCGTCTGCAAACCGGCGAGCAAGGAGATGGCCACGAAGGGGATGCCGCGCCACACGTTGGCCACGATGGTCGAGAAGCGCGCCATCCACGGGTCGCCGAGGAAATCGATGTAGTGATCGATGAGACCCACGCGCATCAACACCCAGCTGATCACCGAAAACTGCGAGTCGTAGATCCACCAGAAGGCAATCGCCGACAGGGCCGTCGGCACGATCCAGGGCAGCAGCACGACCGCGCGGAAGAACGACTTGAACGGCAAATTCTTGTTGAGCAGGATCGCGAGCCACAAGCCCAG
>JAMFRW010000409.1 GCA_026224975.1 Rhodoferax sp.
CGCGGCGAAGGTGGTGGCGGTGTCCAGGACGGAAGCGTGCGCTGACGCGAGGCTCGCCGAAAGCAGGAGGCCGGCCAGGAGGGAAACGATGGATTTTTTCATGAGGACGACGTCGGACGTTGCGAACGGCGGCCGGTCGGACTGCGACCGGCAGTCCCACGAAGGGGTAGCCCACGATGTACCCGATCAAGGGTTTACCCGTGAAGCTTAACAGGAGTTTTGCTGCACCGCACAAAACAGGGCTGTCCGCGTGGCACTCGTCACGAAAAGCGTCGCGCGACCGTGTCGGCGATGCCCGCAGGCCGGGACGCCGACGCGTCCCGCATGGCATCAGACCGAGGCGGCCGGATGCGACAGCCACCAGGCCGCGCCGATCACGATGCCCACGGTGGCAAGCAGCACGAAGGTGCCGGCGGCGATGCGCGCCCATGAACAATCGCCGTGGCTCTTGCTTTCTTCGACATCCATGGTGGCGCGCCCGCCGAGCAGGCGGTTGCCGAGGAACTCGGCCGCTGCGGCCGCGGGGAAGATCAGCAGGAAGAGGGCGAACCACTGGCCGAAGCCGTTGGGCTGGAGCGGGGTCCATTCCATTTGTGTGAGCCCACACAACAGCAGCGACAGGGCCGCATAGACGGCGAGCATTCGGGCGATCGAGTTCATGCGTGCGCGCTCCGTTCGAACCAGGCATTGGAGGATAGCGCCAATCGGGCGGCCCAAGCTTGAACGCAAGCCAACACTGTCGGAAAGCGTGTCGTTTGCCGGCGCCGCGGGTCCGACGCATGAAGAGACGACGTCGGCCCGGGCAAGCTCGGGGGGTCTTTTCCCGGCGCGAGTTGATACGGATCAAGGCAGCGGCCACCGGGTGTTCAGGACGCCAGGCTTTGGCCGATAGGCGCCATGTCACCATCTGAATCCATCATGCGAATCGACCTGCCCTGCACCGCCAACGAATACCCGTTCCCCGAAGGCCGCACGCTGGCGTCCGTCACCGATACCAAAGGCCGTATCACCTATTGCAATCCGTCCTTCCTCGAGGTGAGCGGTTACACGGAGCAAGAGCTTCTCGGCCAGCCGCACAACCTGGTGCGCCACCCCGACATGCCGGCCGAGGCCTTCCGCGACATGTGGGCCACGATCCAGTCGGGCCTGCCCTGGGTCGCGCTGGTGAAGAACCGGCGCAAGAACGGCGACTACTACTGGGTGCGGGCAAACGTGACGCCGATGCGCGATGGCGAACGCATCACCGGTTACCTGTCGGTCCGCACGCGGGCCGACCGCGCCGATATCGTCGAGGCCGAGCGCCTCTACGCCACGATGCGCGACGAACAGGCCGCGGGCCGCCAGCGCCACACGCTGGCGCGCGGCAAGGTGGTGCGCGGGGGCCTGCGCGGGTGGGCGGCCCGGCGGCTGCGCCTCGGCGAGGCCGGGCAGTTGCTGGCGCTGCAACTGTTGATCGCGGCGTGCACCGTCGTCGCGGCCCAACTGCCGCTCGCGGGCGCATTGCTGGCCGCTGGCGCCATCGCGGCGGCGGCCGCCTGGGCGCTGTGGGGCATGACGGCGCGGCCGCTGCGGATGATCGTAGCCGATGCCAACCGGCTGGCCTCCGGCGACCTGTCGCATGCGGTGGGCACGGGCAGCGGCGGAGCTGCCGGCGAGATCCAGCACGCGCTGACGCAGCTGTGCGTGAACCTGCGCACGGTGGTGAGCGACGCACGCACCGGCATCACCGGCGTGCGCGCCACCACGCACGAGCTCGCCGCTGGCAACCGGGAACTGTCGGCGCGCACCGAATCGCAGGCGAGCAGCCTCGAGCAGACCGCCGCATCCATGGAGCAGGTCTGCGGCATCGCGCGCCAGGGTGCGGACTCGACGGCGGAAGGCGCCCGCAAGGCGCAGGAGGCAGCGGAGGTGGCCCGGCTCAGCCAGGATGCCGTGGCCGCGGCCGCAGAGACCATGGCCGGCATCGC
>JAMFRW010000410.1 GCA_026224975.1 Rhodoferax sp.
ACGGCCTCGATTTCCTCTTCCGACATGGCGGGGCGGAAAACCGGAATCTCCGGCAGCTCTTCGCTCTTCATGGGCCGATCGTCCTCAATTCCTGCCGCCGCTCGAGGTGGCCCGCTTCGGGCGCAACAGCTGCAAGCCCATCAGAGCGAGGCAGCGCATGCCCAGCAGGCTCGCCACGGTCATCGCCGGAGGCCGCCACGGGGTCAACTCGTGGACCTTCGTGTAGGCATGGTAAGAATCCTGATGAAAGCCGACGGTCGCACGCATGCGCCGCGCAAATGTCTTGGTGCTGCCTCCCTGCCCCTCGAAGTGCACGATGCGCGCACCCGGCACGCACCACACCTGGTAGCCACGCTTGCGAAAGCGGCTGCACATCTCCGCATCGACCCAGTAAAGATAGAAGTCCTCGTCCATGCCGCCCATTTCGCGCGCCTGCGCAGTCAATACCGCCATGCACGCGGACGACAGGATCTCGACTTCGAACGGCTCGTTGTCGGTGCGGTGCCGGCCGACCATGTAGCGGCGCGACCAGGGGTTGTCGGGAAACCGGCGCGTCACGAGAGATCGGCGCCCGAAAATCGCATTGGCGACAGTGGGGAACCGTCGCGCCGTGCCCTGATCACTGCGATCCGGATTCAGGATCTTGCCGCTCACCGCACCGGCCTGCGGATGCGCATCGAAGAAATCGACGATGAGCTCCAGTGCGTTCGCTTCCACGAAGGCGTCGTTGTTGAGAAACAGGGTGTACGGGGCATCGACATGCTGCAGCCCCACGTTGTTGCCGGGCACGTAGCCGAGGTTCTTCCCCTGCGGAAGAACAAGCACTTCGGGAAACTCACGCCGCGTCATCTCGACGCTGTCATCCATCGACCCGTTGTCGACCACGATCACGTGAGTGCGCACACGTCCGCCGTGACGGCGAATGCTCGAGAGGCAGTCGCGCAGCATGCCGACGGCGTCGCGATTGACGATCACGATGCCGAGGTCGCAGGCCCGCTCGGCAGCCGGTGCGACCGCGGACATCGGGCTCACTTTGCGATCCACAACATCAGGACCGGGTTGAGAGGGCTCGCGTAAACCCATCTCCGGCCAGGATCGCTTGCCCACTCGAGGTAGGCGTTGAAGAGGCTTGCCAGACCCTGCAACGGCCTCGGCACGCGTCCCCACCGGAAGTGTCCTTTCACGCCCAGTCGCTGGACAACCGGCAGCCCTGCGACTTCGAACGCGGATTCCATCTCGTGCAAGCCCGTCCTCGCCGGGTGATGCGGCCCGTGCAGGAACGCTTTGCGATCCTGCAGGTCCACGGGACAGTAACGGTTGCCCACGGACACGAGAATGGCCCCGCCGGGACGCACGACGCGGCCAAGTTCACGGGCGAATGCGATGCGGGCCATCGCGCCATGCGTCAGGCGGCCGATCGCACCAGTGAAAACGAAGTCGACGCTGTGGTCGGCAAGGGGCAGGCGCTCGCGCAGGTTCGCGACGACGGGCGTTTGATGCCACCGACATGCCGGCAACGGCTCCGAGTCCGGCATCAACACAACGCAGGTGTGGCCCTTGCTGCGCAGCCGAGCGGCTTCGTCATCGTCTTCCCCCCAGATTTGCACGCAATCGAGGGTCCCGCGAACCGGGTTCAACCGTGCCTGCAGCAAGGGGGTGAGGAAGCGGTCGACCCACGATCCGCCCGCGGTTCGGGAAAGGTCCTCGGCTGCGATGGATTCCATGCGCGTTTCCTACCTCGGGACACTGTCGACCGTTGAAAGCCGCATCGCGCCAACCAGAACAGCTCATGAGAGCCTGCCTGTTGCCGCCCGACCACAGGGATGTTAACTTCTTCCGGTCTTGCGGAGCAAGCGTGTGGCGAACTCAGGTCCGTCGGCGGGAGAGTGCGCGCTGGCGATCGGCTCAAGCCTGCGGCGCGCCCACCTGCTTCCTCGGGTCGGCCTTCGCGAAAGCTTCGAGCTGTTCGCACGCGGCCATGATGCGCATGACCGTCGGGATGCCCGCCACTTCGATCTTGAAGACTCGCATGACGACGACAATGCTGGCCAGGCAGATGTCGGCGATGGTCGGTGTGTCGCCGTGGCAGAAGCTGCCGGTCTCCGGCTCGCCGGCCAGGCGCTGTTCGAACGCTTGCAGGCCGGTCGTGAACCAATGGATCTGCCAGGCGCGCCAGGCCGCGTCGTCGAAGTGGCCGGCGGTCGTCAGGTACTTCCTGACGCGCGGCGTGATCAGCGGGTGCGTGTCGGCCGCGAGCATCGCGGCCAGCGAGCGCACCCGGGCGCGGCCGTGTGCGCCGGTGGGCAACAGTGCGGGCGCGGGGTAGGTCTCGTCGATGAACTCCAGGATCGCAAGCGATTGCGTCAGCGGTGTTTTCGACCGACCAGGATCACGGTCGATGAGCGCCGGGATCGCGCCCATCGGGTTGATCTTCAGGAAGGCCTCGCTGCGCTGCTCGCCGGCATCGAGATCGACGTTGTGTTCCTGCGGCTGCACGCCCTTGAGGTTGAACGCCACGCGCACACGGTAGGTGGCCGAGGTGCGCCAGAAGGAGAAAAGTTCGAAGCGGGCGGGGTCGTTCATGGGAACTCCTGTGGGGATCGTGTCGAGGCGCCAGTCTATGGCTTTGGCGTTGCCGTGGCGGGCAGCTTGCCGAACTGCCAGAGCAGGAATGAATAGATGTCCGCCAGCTTGCTGTAGCCCTGCTGCGCGGTGCTGCCCATGCCGTGGCCGGCCTGGCTGTCGAGCCGCAGCAGGATGGGCTTGCCGCTGCTTGTCGCCGACATGAGTCGGGCGGCGGTCTTGGCGCTGTGCCACACGTCCACGCGCGGGTCGTTGAGGCCGTGGATCAGCATCACGGCGGGGTAGGTGGTGCCGTCCTTGATCTGGTGATAAGTGCTCATCTCGAGCAGCGCGGCAAATTCGGCCGGGTCCTTGGCGGTGCCGAATTCCGAGATGTTGGTGATGCCGTTGGCCGACTCTTCGGCGCGTACCGCATCCATGATGCCCACGTCGAAGATCGCCGCGGCGAAGAGATCGGGCGCTTGCGTCACCGCACGGCCGACGAAGATGCCGCCGGCGCTGGTGCCCCAGATGCCGAGCGTCTTCGGCGACGCATAGCGTTGGTCGATCAGGTAGCGCGCGCAGGCGATGCCGTCCTTCCAGGTGTTGGGCTTGGTCGCCTTGAAGCCGGCGCGGTGCCAGGCATCGCCGAAGGCACCGCTGCCGCGCACGTTGGCATAGGCGAGCACGCCGCCGCGCTCCAGCCAGGCGATGCTGCGCGGGTCGAAGAAGGCTTCGCTCGAAATGCCGTAGGCGCCGTAGCCATCGAGCAGCGTGGGGTTGCTGCCATCGAGTGCGAGGCCCTTGCGGTGGATGATGGCCAGCGGCACCTTCACGCCATCGTGGCTGGGCACCAGCACTTCGGAGACTTCGAGTTCGGGCATGCCGGCCGGCCGCGCGCTGTCGCGCAAGCGGGTGTCGCGCACCTTGCCATCGGCGGCAGCGGCGAGCACGCGCGAGGGCTCGGTCCAGGCGCTGGTGATGAGCCACGCATCGGCATATGCGTGGGCGGGGTCAGCCACGGCGAATGTCGAGCCGGCGCGCGACTTCGCCACATCGATCCCCTGTGGCGGCGTGCCGCGACCATAGCGGCGCACGCGCGTATTGAAGCCTTCCTGTACCTCGGCAAAGATCGCCTCGCGGCCGAGCACGAAGTCCTTGAGCACGCCCGAGGTCGGCTCGGGCACGACTTCGACAGCGCGGGTCAACGCAGGCTCTCGCGTCGATCCCAGTTTGGCCAGTTCGGCAAGGGGCAGCGCCAGCAAGCGGCCACGCGGCGCGCCGGCATAGGTGCGCAGGTACAGCATGTCGCCACGCAATTCGACGGCGGTGATCTTGTCGTCGAAGGCCGAGATCTGCCGCCATGCCACGCGCTTGTCGGCCGGCGAGGCGGCAGGCGCAACGAACAGCTTGCCCTCGGGCACCGTGGTGTCGGTGGTGCGGGCGATCATGTAGTGGCCGCCGGGCGCGAACATCACCTCGGCCACGTCGAGCCTTGCGAGCTTCATGTCTGGATCGACCAGCGGCCCGAAGATCGGCCGCGCTTTCGAAGCGGGCTCGCCGAGTGTGAGCAGGAAGACAGTGGTGTCGAGATAGGTCTCGGTATCGGGCGTGCCCGGCGGCAGCGCGCGGGTCTGGTTGTAGGTGATGGCGCGGCTGTCGGCACGCCAATGCGGCGGCGACCAGACGCGCGGAATCGGCTCACCGATGGCCTTGCCGCTGGCGATGTCGAGCAGGTAGAGCGAGGCGTCTTCCGAGCCGCCGGCCGACATGCCGTAGGCCATGGTCTTGCCGTCCCACGAAGGCGCGAAGTAGTTGATGGCGTGCGGCACGCCTGTAGTCTTGGTCAGCGGCTCGGTATCGACCAGCAGCTTCTCGGCGCCTTGCTCGCCAATGCGCATCATCAGCTTGGGCTGGTTCTGGCCGACCTTGCGCTTCATGTAGTAGATGCGGTTGCCGGGCATGCGCGTCACCTGGCGCACCGAATCGCCAGCGGAGTGCGCGAGCGCCTCGATGCGTTGGGTGATGGCATCGCGGCCCTCGATGCGTGCGAGGGTGGCGGCGGCATCGTCGCCCGCGGCTTTCAGCCAGGCTTGAGTCTCGGGATCCTTGGGGTTTTCCAGATTGCGATAAGGGTCGGCCACGCTCACGCCGTGCATCACGTCGGTGATCGGGTGGCTGGGCGCGGGGGGTGGCGCGGCAGAGGCCGCGATCGAAAAGGCGAGGGCGATGGCAAGTAGCGGGCGATGCATCCGGGGTCTCCGTGGGCTCTCGTGGGTTCGGCGAATCTTATGGCGCCGAACTGCGACAATCCGCGCCATGCGCCGCTGGCTCCCCATCTTTTTCGCCGTCTTGCTGCCGCTCCAGTTCGCCTGGTCGGCAGCGTCGGCGTATTGCCAGCATGAGTCGGGCAGCACGCAGTCGCGGCACATCGGCCATCACTTCCATGCTCACCAGGGCGAGGTGAAAAAGATCGCCGGCAGCCCCTTGAGTGCCGATGCCGATTGCGCCGCATGCCAGGCGGCGAGCACGCCGGCCATCGCTTCCGATGCCGGCTTGCGCGCTTTCACGCGGCAGCTGTCGGTTGCCGCACACGGGGCCGCACGGCCTTTCGAATCGGCGCTCGCCCGAGCGCCCGACCGCCCTCAGTGGCTTCGTCTCGTCTGACCGGCGAGACGCTCACACACACATCATCCTGTCCTGACGTTTCGCCGAATCCTTGGGTTTCAACCTTGTGAGATTCGATGCGAAAACTTGTACTGCCGCTCGGGCTGGCGGCGATATGGCTCGGCCTTTTTTCCTTTCATCTTTCTGCGCACGCACAGTCTGCGGCTGATCTGACCCTGGAGGCGGCGCAGGCGCTGGCGGCGTCCCGCAGCCCGCTGGTTTCGGCGGCGCAGCGCGAGGTCGATGCGCTCGCCAGCGCATTGCAGCAGGCCGGCGCGCAACGCAACCCCGAGCTGAGCGCGTCGGTCGAAGACACGCAGCGCGCCACCCGAACCACGACGGCCACGATCGCCTGGCCGCTCGAACTCGGCGGCAAGCGCGCCGCCCGCATCGCCGCGGCCGAGCGGGCGCGTGAGCTGGCGCAGGCCGAACTCGCGCAGGCGAATGGGCAATTGCGGGCCGACGTGGCGCGGGGCTTCTTCGAGGTGTTGATCGCGCAAGAGCGCGTGGCCTTGACGTCCGACTCCGCCGGCTTGGCCAGGCGCGGAGCCGATGTCGTGGCCCAGCGCGTGGCGGCCGGCAAGGTCTCGCCGGTCGATGAGACGCGCGCCCGTGTCGACCAGGCCAATGCCGAGCTGGAAGCGAAAGAAGCCGCGGCCGAGTTGCGCAGCGCACGTCAGTCGCTGGCTGCCATGTGGAACGAACCGGAGCCGGCCTTCGAGCGCGCGCGCGGTGACATCGAGTGGTTGCCACCGCGCGCGACCAGCACCGATCTGGAACGTGAACTCGATGCATCACCGGCGCTCGCCGGCCATCGCATCGAGACCGATCGACGCCGCGCGCTGGTCGACGTGGAGCGCAGCAAGAGCGTGCCCGACGTGATGGTGAGCGTCGGCGCCAAGCGCGACAACGACCTCGGCCGCACGCAGGCGATCCTCGGCATCAGCATCCCGTTGCCGTTTTTCGACCGCAACCAGGGCGCGGTAGTCGAGGCTTCCAGGCGCGCCGAGAAGGCCGGCGACGAGCAGCAAGCGGCGCGCATCCGCCTGCTGAAAGAACTGCAGTTGGCCTCGAACCAACTCGCGCTGGCCACCGCTTCAGCGCGGACCTTGAAGACCTCCGTGCTGCCCGCCGCCCAGCGAGCTTATGAGGCTGCTGGCAAGGGCTTCGAGGCCGGCAAGTTCGCTTTCGCCGACGTGATCGACGCCCAGCGCTCGCTGCTGCAGGCCCGCGCCCGCTACCTCACGGCGCTGTCGAACGCACACCGCGCGGCAACCGCCATCGACGGCCTGCTCGGCCGTTGAACCACCCACCGAACACCACGAACATCATGGCAATCACACACAAGGCAATCACACGAAAGCAAGCCATCGCGATGGCGCTCATCGTGCTGGCAGGGATCATCGGCGGCGGTGCTGTGCTGCGGTCCGAACGATCGGAAGCGGGGCACACCGACGGTGAGGCTCACGCCGACGAAGGCACGGGCGAGCACAAGGAGGTTGACCACAAAGAGAATGATCACAAAGAAGGAGCCAGCGCCGAAGCAGGCCACAAGGAAGAAGAGCACAAGGAAGGCGAAGAACGCCGAGTCACCTTGAGCGCCGCCCAGATCGCTGCAGCCGGCATCATCGTCGAATCCGCCGGCCCCGCCCAACTGCAATCCGCCGCGCAGTTCCAGGGCGAGATCCGCTTCGACGAAGACCGCACCGCGCACGTCGTGCCGCGCCTCGCCGGCGTGGCCGAAGCGGTGAACGCGAGCCTGGGCCAATCGGTGAAGAAGGGCCAGGTGCTGGCCGTCATCGCCAGCACCTCGCTCTCGGAGCAGCGCAGCGAATTGCTGACCGCGCAAAAGCGCCTGGAGCTGGCCCGCTCCACCCATGAGCGCGAGAAAAAACTCTGGCAGGAAAAGATATCGGCCGAGCAGGATTACCAGCAGGCGCAGGCCGCGCTTCAAGAGGCCGAAATCGCGGTGCAGAACGCGCGGCAAAAGCTCTCGGCTGTCGGGGCGGTGGGCGTGAGTGCCGCGGGCGCCGGCCTCAACCGATTCGAGATCCGCGCGCCGTTTGCCGGCACCATCGTCGAGAAGCATCTGTCGCTCGGCGAGGCGGTCAAGGAAGACGCGAGCATCTTCACGTTGTCGGACCTGAGCACGGTGTGGGCCGAGTTCACCGTGGCGCCGAAAGACCTGGCTGCGGTGCGCGTCGGCCAGAAGGTGATCATCTCTTCGACGGCGTTCGAAAGCCGCGTCGAAGGCCGCATCGCCTACGTGGGCGCGCTGCTCGGCGAGCAGACCCGCACGGCGCGCGCTCGCGTCACGCTGACCAACCCGCAAGGCGCCTGGCGGCCGGGGCTGTTCGTCACGGTCGCGGTGCTGGGCGACGACCAAGCCGTGCCGGTGGCGGTCAACAGCGAGGCGGTGCAGACCATCGATGGCGAGACCATGCTGTTCGTGGCGACACCCGGCGGCTTCGTCGCGCGGCAGGTCAAGGTCGGCCGCAGCGATGGCCACAAAGTCGAGCTGTCGAGCGGGTTGCAGGCCGGCGAGTCGTACGCCGCCTCCAAGACCTTCGTCCTGAAATCGGAGCTGGGCAAGGCCAGCGCCGAGCACGGCCACTGATCGCGCATAAAGCAGGACAAACAGAAGGACAAACATCATGTTCGAACGCATCATTCGCTTCTGCATTGCGCAGCGCTGGCTCGTCATGCTGGCCGTCGCCGGCATGGCGGGCCTCGGGATCTACAACTACAGCCGGCTTCCGGTCGATGCCGTTGTCGACATCTCCAGCGTGCAGGCCATCATCAACACCGAGGCGCCGGGCTATTCGCCGCTGGAGGTGGAGCAGCGCGTCACCTACCCCATCGAGACGGTGATGGCTGGCCTGCCGGGCCTGCAGACCACGCGCTCGCTCTCGCGCTACGGCCTCTCGCAGGTGACGGTGATCTTCGAGGACGGCACCGACATCTACTTCGCCCGCCAGCTCGTGAACCAGCGCCTGCAGGAGGCACGCGACCGTCTGCCGCCTGGCGTGACGCCCAGCATGGGGCCCATCTCCACCGGCCTCGGCGAGATCTACCTCTGGACCGTGGAAGCGAGCGAGGGCGCGCGCAAGCCCGATGGCACGCCTTATTCGCCGACAGACCTGCGCGAGATCCAGGACTGGGTGATCAAGCCACAGTTGCGCAACGTCAAGGGCGTGACCGAGATCAATTCCATCGGCGGCTTCGAGAAGCAGTACGTCGTCGCCCCCAATCTCGAGCGGCTGGGCGCGCACGGCCTGAGCTTGGCCGATGTGGTGAACGCATTGGAGAAGAACAATTCGAACCAGGGCGCCGGCTACATCGAACGGCGCGGCGAGCAGTACCTGGTGCGCGCGCCGGGGCAGGTGAAGTCGATCGACGACATCGGCGACATCATCATCGGCACGGCCGCCGGCCAGCCCACGCGCATTCGTGATGTGGCCACGGTGGAGCTGGGCCGCGAGCTGCGCACCGGTGCGGCCACCGAGAACGGCAAGGAAGTGGTGCTCGGCACCGTCTTCATGCTGATGGGCGAGAACAGCCGCGCCGTCTCGCGTGCGGTCGACAAGCAGATGAAGGCTATCGACAAGACACTGCCCGAAGGCGTGAAGGCCATCACCGTCTACGACCGCACGGTGCTGGTCGACAAGGCCATCTGGACGGTGCAGAAGAACCTGCTCGAAGGGGCAGTGCTGGTCATCGCCGTGCTGTTCATGTTCCTGGGAAACATTCGCGCCGCCATCATCACCGCTATGGTGATCCCGCTCGCCATGCTGTTCACCTTCACCGGCATGGTGAGCTACGGCATCAGCGCCAACCTGATGAGCCTGGGCGCGCTCGATTTCGGCATCATCGTCGATGGCGCAGTCGTCATCATCGAGAACGCGGTGCGGCGCCTGGCGCATGCACAAGCGCAGCAAGGCAGGCCGCTCACACGCGCCGAACGCTTCCACGAAGTCTTTGCGGCGGCGAAGGAAGCGCGGCGCCCGCTGCTCTTCGGCCAGCTCATCATCATGGTGGTCTACATCCCCATGCTGGCGCTCACCGGCGTGGAGGGCAAGATGTTCCACCCGATGGCCTACACCGTGCTGCTGGCGCTGTTCGGCGCGATGGTGCTCTCGGTGACCTTTGTACCCGCAGCCATCGCGCTCTTCATCGGCGAGAAGGTGGCCGAGAAGGAGAACGGGCTGATGCTGTGGGCCAAGCGGCGCTACGAGCCGGCCCTCAAAGCCACGCTGGGCAACGCGCCGGTGGTGTTGACCTTCGCGGCGGTGGCGGTCGTGTTCTCGATGGCGGTCGCGACCAAGCTCGGCAGCGAGTTCGTGCCCAACCTGAACGAAGGCGACTTCGCGATCCAGGCGTTGCGCATCCCCGGCACCAGCCTCACGCAATCTGTATCGATGCAAGCGCAGCTCGAATCGGCGCTCAAGGCGAAGTTCCCCGAGATCGAACGCATCTTCGCGCGCACCGGCACCGCCGAGATCGCCGCCGACCCGATGCCGCCCAACATCTCCGATGGCTACATCATGTTGAAGCCGATGGACCAGTGGCCAGCGCCGCGCAAGACACGCGACGAGTTGCTGGCCGCCATCCGCGAAGAGGCCGCTCTGGTGCCGGGCAGCAACTACGAGTTCTCGCAGCCGATCCAATTGCGCTTCAACGAACTCATCAGTGGTGTGCGCTCCGATGTGGCGGTGAAGATCTTCGGTGACGACAACGAGGTGTTGAACAGCACCGCCACGCAAGTCGCCGCGGCCTTGCAAAAGGTGCCCGGCGCGACCGAGGTCAAGGTCGAGCAGACGACGGGCTTGCCCATGCTCTCGGTCGAGATCGACCGCGCCAAGGCCACGCGCTACGGCCTCAACATGAACGAGATCCAGGAAACGGTGGCCACGGCCATCGGCGGGCGTGAGGCCGGCACCTTCTTCCAGGGAGACCGGCGCTTCGACATCCTCGTGCGCCTGCCCGAGGCCGTGCGCCAGGATGTGGAGGCCTTGCGCCGCTTGCCCATCGCGCTGCCCAAAGGCGCAGGCCCCACGGCCTATGTGCCGCTCGGCGAAATCGCCTCGCTGGAGATCGCGCCGGGGCCTAACCAGGTTTCGCGTGAAGACGGCAAGCGCCGCGTCGTCGTCAGCGCCAACGTGACCGGCCGTGACCTCGGCTCCTTCGTGGCCGATGCGCAAACAGCCATCGCCAGCGTCAAGATCCCGGCCGGTTACTGGACAGCCTGGGGCGGCACTTTCGAGCAACTGGCCTCGGCCACCAAGCGGCTGCAGATCGTGGTGCCGCTGGCGCTCGCACTGGTGTTCGTCTTGCTGTTCACCATGTTCGGCAACCTGAAGGATGGGCTGCTCGTCTTCACCGGCATCCCGTTTGCGCTCACTGGCGGCGTGCTCGCACTGTGGATGCGCGGCATCCCGCTCTCGATCTCGGCGGCGGTCGGCTTCATTGCGCTCTGCGGCGTGGCCGTGCTCAACGGGCTCGTGATGCTCTCGTTCATCCGTAGCCTGCGCGAAGAAGGCAAGAGCCTGGACGATGCGATCTTCGAAGGCGCGCTCACGCGCCTGCGGCCGGTGCTGATGACGGCGCTCGTGGCCTCACTCGGCTTCGTGCCGATGGCGATTGCCACGGGTACCGGCGCCGAAGTGCAGCGGCCGCTCGCGACGGTGGTCATCGGCGGCATCCTGTCATCGACCGTGCTGACGCTGCTGGTGCTACCGGTGCTCTACCGGCTCGCGCACTGGCGCGACGAGCGGGCGCGAGCGTTCGAGGTGGACCTCAGCCCCGCACCTTCACATACCGGTGCGTGAACCTATCCGATTCGCCGATGGCGAGGAAGCGCGCGCGGTCTACCTCGCCGCCGCGCAGTGTGGGGGGCAGTGACCACACGCCGTTCGGATGGTCCTTGGTGTCGCGCGGGTTGGCGTTGACCTCGCTGCGCGCGGCGAGTTCGAAGCCTGCGGCCTGTGCGCGTTCGATCGCCAGCGCTTCGGTCACGTAACCGGTCTTCTTGATGACCTCGATCGAGGTGCCGGGCGGCGCGCGGTGCTCTTCCACGCCGAGCACGCCGCCGGGTTTGAGCACGGCGGCGAAGGCGCGCAGCGAGGCGTCGAGGTGGCCGTCCTCGATCCAGTTGTGCAGGTTGCGAAAGGTGAGCACCAGATCGGCGCCGCCCGGTGGCGCGATGTCTTCGAAGGCCAGGCCGCGCGGGAAGGTGCCGACGCTCACGCGGTCGTAGGCCTCGGGGTTGCGCGCGAGCTTTTCGTCGAAGTTGCGGCGTGACTTCGAACGATAGGCGTCGGGGTCGTCGGCGCGTTCGGCTGCGGCGTAGAAGCGGCCGTTCTCGCGGAGATAAGGCGCGAGGATTTCGGTGTACCAGCCGCCGCCGGGCGAGATCTCGATGACCTTCTGGTCGGGCGCAATGCCGAAGAACTTCAGCGTTTCGTAAGGGTGCCGCGCACCATCGCGGGCGCGGTTGGCGGCGCTGCGCTGCGGGCCGTCGATGGCGGCTTGCAGCTTGGCATCGGTAACGCCTTGTGCCCAGGCCGGCAACGCAATTGAACTGGAAAGCGCGGCGGGGATGGCGGCGCCGAAGCCGGTGAGGATGCGTCTGCGTCGTGGGTTCATCGGGCTGGCTTTCGTCGTGAGGTGCAGTGCCGCCAAGTGCGGTCATGGGCCGATGATGCCCGCGGTGGGCCAATCCTGCCGAGGGCCATTGTGATGACGCCTTCGCCGGGCACCTACAAAGCGCTTCGGCTATGCATATGCGCGGAAATGTCGAGCGGTTCCCCCTGAATCGGGGATCGGATTCGGGGCATTCACGGGCTCCAGCACCTCTCCATCTAACGATTGCCAAACGGTTGCTCACGACACTGGATTTCTGGCGACGCTCCGCAGCCGAACGCGGCACCGCCAGAAACCCTTGCAGCACCTTGTCATCGTCCCTTTGGAGACCGACCGCATGAAACTCACCCACTTGCCCCGCTCGCTGGCTTTCGGCGCCTTGTTCGCGGCCGCAGTCACCGCCTTCACCGCGCCGGCGGCCGTTGCGGCCGAGCCGCAGGACATTCACCTGTCCTACACCGTCGACACCGCCTATGCGGTCAGCAACATCATCACCTTCAACCAATATGCCGATGGCGGCACGGGCTCTTGGTGGCCGGCGTCGGTGGGTGAGGGCGTGAGCACCATCGCCGATCCTTTTGCGAAGTCGAGCGCCAACGCGCCGCTCTCGGCGCTGATCCTCGGCCTGGCGACCGACCTGCCGGGTGATGCCGCCGGCCAGACGCATGTGGTGCTGATGATGGATTCAGCCGCGGCCGCCGCTTCCAACCACATCGCCTGGGGCACGCTCTTCCGCAACACCGACGAAGACCAGCTCGCCGCGCAGATCAGGTTCGTCACCGGCACCACGCGCGATGCCGATGGCACCGGCAACTCGGCCCAATGGGATGCGAGCCTGAACTCGCTCTACACCTTCACCGGTGGCGATGCACAAAGCGGCATCCTCGTGCCTCCGGGCGTCTCGGCTTCGGCCTGGTTCGCTTTCGGCAACGTGGTGCCGGGTACCACGACCACCTCGGCCTTCACCGTGATGGCCTTCAGCGACGGCCAGCAGATCGGCACCGGCCTGGCCTCGGTCGCGACCAGCTCCATGCCCATCCCCGAGCCGCAAACCTATGCGCTGATGCTGGCCGGGCTGCTGGTCATCGCGCAGACGGCACGGCGCCGCCGGGGCTGATCGCAACACGAACCTCGGGCCGGCAGGGCAAGGGGCCGCCGCCGGAGTGAATAAGAATTCCCTGAACGGAGGCGGCGGCCCCTTGCCCTGCTGCGGGAACCACCCAAGCGCCAAACGGCGAATCGATCAGCCCGCCCAGGCCATAAACCCCGGCATCCATGCGCGAGGCCGAAAAGCGTTACCGTGCCCCTTTCGCATCCGTCGAAAGGTCTGCCTTGAGCGCATTGCAGGACACGGTGTATCTCTTCGATGTCGACAACACCTTGCTGGACAACGACGCGGTCGTGGCCGACCTGCGCGGCCACCTGATCGCGACCTTCGGCAACACGAGTGCCGAGCGCTACTGGGCCTGCTTCGAAGCCCTGCGCAGCGAACTCGGCTATGCCGATTACCTGGGCGCCCTCCAGCGATACCGAGTGGACAGCGACAACGACCCGCACCTGCTGTCGATGTCGTCCTTCCTCATCGACTACCCCTTCGCGAGCCGGCTCTACCCCGGCGCGCTCGATGCGCTGGCGCATGTGCGCCGCTGGGGCCAGACGGCGATCATGTCCGATGGTGACGTCGTCTTCCAGCCGCGCAAGATTCAGCGCTCCGGCGTGTGGGATGCCGTCGAAGGCCGCGTGCTCATCTACATCCACAAGGAGCAGATGCTCGCCGACCTCGAGCGCCGCCACCCCGCCGGCCACTATGTGATGGTCGACGACAAGCTGCGCATCCTCACCGCCATGAAGGCCGTACTGCGCGAACGGCTCACGACCGTCTTCGTGCGGCAGGGCCACTATGCGCACGACGCCGAGCTGATCCGCGGCTTGCCTGCGGCCGATGTGACCATCGAAGCCATCGCCGATCTGCTGCGGCTCGATCTCTCGACGCCAAGCGCTGCTTGACCACCATTCCGACTCCTTCGCAATCAACGCAGAAAGTCGCCACCATGACACTCGGCTACACCGATCCGCTCTACCTCCTGCCCTTCGACCATCGCCACTCCTACCTCAGCGGCATGTTCGGCTGGAAGGAGCCACTCACACCTGATCAACTCGCCAAGGTCGTAGCCAGCAAGCGCCTCATCTACGAAGGCTTTCTGCTCTCGCTCGACCGCGGCGTGCCCGCGGCGCATGCCGGCATCCTGGTCGACGAGGAGTTCGGCACCGAGGTGCTGCGCGATGCGAAGTTGCGCGGCGCCATCACCGCGCTCTCCGTCGAAAGCAGCGGGTCGGACGAGTTCCAGTTCGAGTATGGCGACGACTTCGCCGCGCACATCCAGGCATTCCAACCGAGCTTCGCGAAGGTGCTGGTGCGCTTCAACCCGCAGGGCGATTCAGAACTCAACGCACGCCAGACCGAGCGGCTGGCAAGGCTCTCCGCCTGGTGCCGCGCGCAGGGGCAGAAGCTGATGTTCGAGCTGCTGATGCCGGCCACACCCGCGCAGCTCGCGCAAGCCGGCGGCGACGTGGCGGCGTACGACCTGCACCAGCGGCCGGACCTGATGATCGAAGCCATCGCCACGCTGCAGGCCGCTGGCATCGAACCCGATGTGTGGAAGGTCGAAGGACTGGACCGGCGCGAAGACTGCGAGCGGCTGGTGGCGGTTGCGAAAGGGGATGGCCGAACAGACGTGAGCTGCATCGTGCTCGGCCGCGGTGCCGATGACACGAAGGTCGCGAGCTGGCTGGCGACTGCTGCTTCGGTGCCCGGCTTCATCGGCTTTGCCGTGGGCCGCACCAGCTTCTGGGACCCGGTGATGGCATTCGAGAAAGGCACGGCCACGCGCGAAGAAGCGGCCGGCCGCATTGCCGATCACTTCTGCGAATGGGTCGCGATCTTCGACAGCGCGAGTTCGAAAGGCAGCCAGTCGAAAGGCAGCCAGCCATGAGCGACGAAGGCCAACCCGACCCCACGCCGTCGGATGCGCTCGTCTTCTTCGGCGTGGCCGGCGACCTGGCGTTCAAGAAGATCTTCCCCTCGCTGCTGGCCATGGCCAAGCGCGGCCGGCTCAAGGTGCCGGTGATCGGCGTGGCCCGCGCGGCCTGGGATGTGGAGAAGTTTCGCGCCCATGCACGCGAGAGCATCGAGGCGCATGGCAGCTTCGATGCGGCCGCGTTCGACACGCTCTCGGGCCTGCTGCGCTATGTGGGCGGTGACTACAACGAAGCCGGCACCTACGAGGCGCTGCGCCGCGAACTCGGTGCTGCGCAGCACCCGGCTCATTACCTTGCCATCCCGCCTTCGATGTTCGGCCCTGTCGTTCAGCGCTTGTCCGAATCGGGCTGTGCCCAGGGCGCGCGTGTGATCGTCGAAAAACCCTTCGGCCGCGACCGCGCTTCTGCACAGGGTTTGAACCAGATCTTGCTCGGCAGCTTCGACGAGGCGCATATCTTCCGCATCGACCATTACCTGGGCAAGCAGCCGGTCCACAACATGGTGTTCTTCAGATTCGCCAATGCGTTTCTGGAGCCGGTGTGGAACCGCAAGCATGTGGAGAGCGTGCAGATCACGATGGCCGAGAACTTCGGCGTGCAGGGCCGCGGCGCCTTCTTCGAACAGACCGGCACGATGCGCGACGTGGTGCAGAACCACTTGTTCCAGGTGCTTGCCAACCTGGCGATGGAGCCGCCCGCGCGCGGCGACAGCGAATCGATGCGCGACGAGAAGGTCAAGGTCTTGCGCTCGATCCCGCCGCTGTGCGCTCACGACCTGGTGCGTGGCCAGTTCGAAGGCTATCGACGCGAGAAGGGCGTGGCCTCCGATTCGCAGGTCGAGACCTTCGCTGCGCTGCGCCTGCACATCGACTCCTGGCGCTGGCAAGGCGTGCCGTTCTACATCCGCGCCGGCAAATCGCTGCCGGTGACTTGCGCCGAAGTCATCGTGCGGTTGCGTTGCCCGCCGAAGATATTCCCGGCCTGCGAAGCCGGCGCCAACCATGTGCGCTTCCGCATCAGCCCGGACGAAGCCATCGCCTTCGGCATGACGGTGATGGACAACGCCGAACGCGGCACCGGCCAGCCCATCGAACTGCACGACGACCATCGCCCCGATGCCGGCAGCATCGATGCCTACGAGCGCTTGCTGGGCGACGCGATGTGCGGTGACTCGACCCTGTTCGCGCGTGAAGACTATGTGGAAGAGGCCTGGCGCATCGTCGACCCGGTGCTGGGGCAGGCCACGCCGGTGCATGCGTACGAGCCCGACACCTGGGGGCCGGCAGAGGCCGAGGCGATCACGCCGCCAGGCGGCTGGGTTGCGCCGATAGTGGGCATGTGACATCAAGCAGATGCCGCGGAGCCGGCTTTGCCGGTCCGGTGGGGTCGCCCCATTGAGGGGGAGCGCCGAAGGCGCTTCGGGGGTGGGTCAATTCGTCCAGATGCGTTCGAGAGGCACCAACTCGCCGGGCATCGTTTCCTGCTCGTCGGTCTCGGCTTCGACCAACGCATTGGCGAGCCGCTGGCGTTCGGGCATGGCCAGGCCGGCCAGTTCGTCCGGCCGCATGTGCAGATGCTTGTCCATCAGGCCGGCGACACGCCGCCAGACATCCACGCCCGAGACCCGGCACAACTCGAGAAGATCGTCGGCCGGCACTTCGCCGGCGATGTATCTGGCAATGGCGCCATCGAAGGCGCCGAGTTCGTCGGGTGATACGTTCCACCGCATGTCGTTCATGCGCACATGATCGGCCGCAGGCGTGACGACGATGCGATGAACAAGCTGGTTTATCGACCTTTGTTTGTCACGACGCCGTCATGTGGGGCAGGTATAGTCTCTTTATCCGAAGCACGGAACCGGCCACAGATTGGGTGGAACCAGGGAACCCGTACCCCTGTGCAGAGAGAACCGTTGTCGCCGCCCCAAGGGAGCCGCGATGCCCGGAAGTCGAGCCCGCCCCAGCAATGGTTGCGGGCTTTTCTTATGGCCGATCGGCGATCGTGTTCAGGCGCGCAATGCGAGCGCCACCGCATCGGCCAGCGTCATCTCCGCGCCCTGCTGCCACAAGGCTTCACGCCGCGATGTCGCAATGCCTTGAACCGCGGCCAGGCGACGCACACGGCGTAAATCATGTTCGTCTTTGCGGTCCAGCCGGCCGAAGCGACGTTGCCAGAACTCGGCCGCAAACGCCGCGAGCCGCAGCGCGGCCTCGGGCTGGTGCAGGTGGGCCAATGCGCGCGGCAGGTTCCAGAGGCAGAAGGCGAGTTCGTACAACACCAGGTGGTTCCAGGTGAGCCGCAGCGATTCGCGAAAGCACGCCGCAGCTTCCGTCCACTCGCCAAGCTCGCTGTAGGCATTGCCACGCACATTCAGCGTCTGGCCCAGGCGGCGGATGTCGTGCAGGCGGCGCGCGCTGGCTTCGGTGACGGCCAGGCGCTGCAGCGCTTCTTCGTGCCGGCCGGCGTTTTGCGCGCAGGCCGCCAGGTTGTAGCGGCCGTTGTTGATGGCATGCTGGTTGCCCAGGCGCTCCCACAGCGCGAGTGCCTGCGCGTGCAACGCTTCGCCGGCCGCGTGGTCACCCAGCCGATCGGTGACGAAGGCGCGCAGCGCATGGATGCCGGCCTGAAGTTCGAGGCTGTTCGCGGCTTGCGCCAGCGGCTCGGCTTCGTCCAGCAGCGGCAACGCTTGGTTCGCATCGCGCGATTGCCGATAGCGCACGCGCGCTGCGGCATAGAGCGCACCGGCGCGCCACGGCGAACCCGGCGGCGCGGCGGCCAATGCTCGCTCGATGGCGGCCAGCGCGGGTTCGGGCCGGCCGGCGTTGTAGAGCAGCGGGCCGAGCATGGTGCGGCCTCTTGTTGCCAGCTCGGCATCGGCACAGTGCTCGACGGCGCTGGCGAGCGAGGCCAGGCCCTCGGCCGGCAGCTCCACGTCTTCGAGAAGCCGGTGCAGCGGCAGCGCAAGGCGCACGCCTTCGTCGGGCGCGTGGTCGGCCGCGGCACTCGAAAGCGCTGCCAGCAGGTTGGGCATTTCGGCGCGCAACTCGGCAAGCGCCGGCGTGGCGGGCAGGGTGCGCGCCCAGTCGGCCAGCCAGGCGCGGTGTGCAGATCGAAGCGATCTTGCGGTGGCTTCGTCCAATTGCATCGCCGCGTATTCACGCACCGGCTCCAGCGCTTGATAGCGTGTGGGCGCATCGAGGCCATCGGCGCCGGCCTCATCGTTCGCTTGCGCACGCAGCAACGATTGCGAGACCAGTTCATCGAGCCTCACGCCGGCCGGCCGCGCGAGTGCACCGCACACCGCCTGCGCGGCCTGTGCGGTGAAGCCGCCGTGGAACACTGTCAGGGCCGCGAGCAATTGCGCCTGCGCCGGCGCCAGCAGGCGCCAGCTCCATTCGATCACGCCGAGCATGGAGGCATGGCGCCGGTCCAGCCCGTGGCGCGGGCCGCTGCGGTGCAGCAGCTCGAGCGCATGGTGGCCTTGAGGCGCAAGGCTCGCCTCGCGCAGCAGCCCGGCCATGGCAAGAGGCGCGATGCTGCGCACGCGCGCTGCGGCCAGTTCGATCGCAAGCGGCATGCCTTCGAGCCGGTGCACGATCTCGACGACGGCCTCCACGTTGCGCGGCCCGATGTGAAAGTCGGCTCGCGCGGCGCGGGCTCGATCGACGAACAAGGCCACCGAAGGCACGATCGCGACCTCAGCCAGGGCCAGCCCGGCGCGCGGCAATTCGAGCGGCTGCACTGCAAACTCGCGCTCACCGTCGATGCCCAATACACGCCGCGAAGTCACGAGCAAATGCAGCCCGGGGATCAGCGTGGTGATCTGCGCCACCAGCTCTTCGGCATGGCCGGCGAGCTGCTCGAAGTTGTCGAGCACCAGCAGCGCATGGCGGCCGGTGAGGGCCGCGACCAGCGGCTCGATGTCGTCGCGACCGGTCTGGCGCAGGTGCAGGCCGGCGAGCAGCGCATCGAGCATCTGCGCGCGGGTGGCGCAGTTCACGAGCGAGACGAAGGCGACGAAGTCGAACGGCGCATCGAGCGCGTCACGCAGCGACTCGGCCAGCTCGACCGCCAGCCGCGTCTTGCCGCTGCCGCCCGGCCCGAGCAAGGTGACGAGGCGGTGGCCCAGCACTTCGGCCCGCAGCCTCGCACCCTGCGCCTCGCGACCGAAGAAGCGGGTGAGGTAGACGGGAAGCAGGCTGCGGGTAGCGTCGGATGCATCCTGCGGTGCGCGAAGCGTGTCGGCAGTGGGTGCTGTGGTCGTTCGTGAAGCGGCAGACGAGCCAATGGCCGCTGCGTTCGCCGATGCATCATCCACCCTCTCGACCGACGCACCCACCCGCTCGAACAAGGTCGCACAACGCCTGCGTTCCTGCTCTATCCATTCGTCGTAGAACCCCGGCAGCAATTCGCCCGCATACAGCGCCGCGGCATCCGCACGCCGCCCTTCGCGCACGGCGGCCTCGAAGCGCAGCACATCGCAATCCAGCGCACCCGGCACCACGCGCACGCTGAGCCGGTCGGCCACCAGCACGGGTGCCGGCACCGGGCCGAGCGGCTCGAGCAACTGGCGCAACGTGAAGAGCGCCTGCCGAAGGCGGTTGCGGCCGACCTCGAGCGATACGCCGGGCCACAGCAGTTCGATCAGCTCCTCACGCGCATGGCTGCGGCGCGGGTAAAGCGCCAGCCGAGCCAGCAGCGCGGCCACACTGCGGCTCCCGAGGTTGCTCAGCCGCTGCCCGCCAAGGTGCCGCGCTTGCAAGCCGCCCAGCAGGTCGATGCGCCACAGCGCCTGGCGGGGCGGTGCGGTGGCGGCATGAGTATCGAGTTGAGGATCGAGACGCGGCATCGGCCCTATGCTATCCAGCCGGCCGAAACCTGCTCGCCCTGAGTTACCCCGCTCACCCTGAGCTTGTATTCCCGACTGTCCTGAGGCTGTCGAAGGAAGGGCCCGCATCGAACCGGAGCAGGCTTAACCTTTGGCACCACTCCATCGCCAATCACGCACCTCCGGCATGTCATCCCCATGCTCCGCGATATACGCCTTGTGGCGCGAGATGGTCGCGCGGTACAGCGCGGTGGCGGTGGGCACCTTGTCGGCCAACCGCGGCACGCGCTGGATCGCGTCGAGCGCGAGGCGGTAGCGGTCCAGGTCGTTGAGCACCACCATGTCGAACGGTGTCGTCGTCGTTCCTTCTTCCTTGTAGCCGCGCACGTGGATGTTGTCGTGGTTGTGGCGGCGGTAGGTGAGGCGGTGGATCAGCGTGGGGTAGCCGTGGAAGGCGAAGATCACCGGCTTGTCGGTGGTGAAGAGCGCATCGAAGGCCTCGTCCGTCAGCCCGTGCGGGTGCTCGCTCTTGGGTTGCAGCACCATCAGGTCGACCACGTTGACAACGCGGATGCGAATGCCCGGGATCTGCGCGCGCAGCACCGTGACGGCGGCCAGCGCCTCGACCGTTGGCACATCGCCCGCGCAGGCCATCACCACATCGGGGTCGTCACCGCCCGTGCTGGCCCATTCCCACACGCTCGCGCCGGCGGCACAGTGCGCCACGGCCGCTTCGATGCCCAGCCATTGCCATTCGGGCTGCTTGCCGGCCACGATCACGTTGATGTAGTGCTGGCTGCGCAGGCAGTGGTCGGCGACCGAGAGCAGGCAGTTGGCATCGGGCGGGAGGTAGATGCGGGCGATGTCGGCCTTCTTGTTCGCCACGAGGTCGATGAAGCCCGGGTCCTGGTGCGAAAAACCGTTGTGGTCCTGGCGCCAGACGTGCGAGGTGAGCAGGTAGTTGAGCGAGGCGATGGGCTTGCGCCAGGCGATCTGCTGGCTGACCTTGAGCCATTTGGCATGCTGGTTCAGCATCGAATCGATGATGTGGATGAAGGCCTCGTAGCACGAGAAGAGCCCGTGCCGCCCGGTCAGCAAATAACCTTCGAGCCAGCCCTGGCACAGGTGCTCGCTCAGTACTTCCATCACGCGGCCATCGCGGCTCAGGTGCACATCGACTTCGCGGGTCTCGGCCATCCACTCCTTGGCCGAAACGTCGAACACGGCGTCGAGCCGGTTCGAGGCGGTTTCGTCCGGGCCGAAGAGCCGGAAGTTGCTCGTCGCCATGTTGAGCTTCATCACATCGCGCACCAGGAGGCCCATCACGCGGGTGGCCTCGGCGCGCACGATGCCGGGCGAATCGACGGCCACCGCATAGGCGCGAAAGTCCGGCATGCGCAGGGGATGGGCCAGCGCGCCCGGATTGGTGTGCGGGCTGCAGCCCATGCGGCGCAAGCCCTTGGGCGCGAGCGCGGCGAGTTCGGGCATGAGTGCGCCGCTGGCATCGAACAACTCCTCGGGCCGGTAGCTGTGCAGCCAGTCGGCGAGCTGCTGCAGGTGGTCGTCCGACTTCACACTCGCAATCGGCACCTGATGCGAGCGCCAGGTGCCTTCGACCGGCAGGCCATCGACGAACTTGGGCCCGGTCCAGCCCTTGGGCGTGACGAGCACGATCGCCGGCCAGCGGGGCGCGGCGGCGGGCTCGCCAGCATCGGCGGGCTGGCCGCTGCGAGCCTCACGCTGGATCTGCTTGATGCGGTCGATGACGATCTCGAGCGTGGCCGCCAGGCTGCGATGCACCGTGCCCGGGTCGTCGCCCTCGACGAAAAACGGCTCGTGCCCATAACCCGTCAGCAGCGCGGTGAGCTGCTCGCGGCCGATGCGCGCGAGCACCGTGGGGTTGGCGATCTTGAAGCCGTTCAGGTGCAGGATGGGCAGCACCGCACCATCACGCGCCGGGTTCAGGAACTTGTTCGAATGCCAGCTCGTCGCGAGCGGGCCGGTCTCGGCCTCGCCATCGCCGATCACGCAGGCGACGATCAGGTCCGGGTTGTCGAACGCCGCGCCGTAGGCATGCGCGAGCGAATAACCCAGCTCGCCGCCTTCGTGGATCGAGCCCGGCGTTTCCGGCGCCACGTGGCTGGGGATGCCGCCTGGCCAGGAGAACTGGCGAAACAGCCGCAGCATGCCTTCGCGGCTTTTGTCGATGTGCGGGTAGTGCTCGGTGTACGAGCCCTCCAGGTAGGTGTTGGCCACGATGCCCGGGCCGCCGTGGCCCGGGCCGATCACATACATCATGTTCAGATCGTGCTGCACGATCAGCCGGTTCAGGTGCACATAGAGCAGGTTGAGGCCGGGCGTGGTGCCCCAGTGGCCGAGCAGGCGCGGCTTCACGTCTTCGTGCCGCAAAGGCGTGGCCAGAAGCGGGTTGGCCTGCAGGTAGATCTGGCCCACCGAGAGGTAGTTGGCCGCGCGCCAGTAGGCGTCTATCTTGCGGAGAAGTTCGTCTGACGGTAGATCGTTCAAGGCCATCTCCTGTAGGGGATCAACATGGGGCCATGTCGCCCGGATGCGGTGGCATCCAGCGTCGCAGATGCGGCGCGTTGGTGGCAAGGCGGGTCTTGGCGCGCGTGAGTTCGGCGCGGGCAATGGTACGCAAATGCACTTCGTCCGGGCCATCGAGAAACCGCATCGCCCGGCCCCAACTCCACAACTGCGCCAGCGGTGTGTCGGGCGTGAGTCCCATGGCACCGAAGATCTGCATCGCACGGTCGAGCACACGCGTCTGCAATTGCGCCGCCACGAGCTTGATCGCGGCCACATCCACCCGCGCCGCAGTCGGGCCTTCGGTGTCCATCCGCCATGCGGCGCGCAGCGCCAGGAGCCGCGCCTGATCGATCTCGACCCGGCTGTGCGCGATCCAGTCCTGCACGTTGGCATGCTCGGCGAGCGCCCGGCCGAAAGCGCGACGCTCCAGCGCGCGCGCCGCCATGAGGTCGAGTGCCAACTCGCACTGCCCGATAGCCCGCATGCAGTGGTGCACGCGGCCCGGCCCGAGCCGCGCCTGCGCGAGCGCAAAGCCACCGCCCTCGTCGCCCAGCCGGTTCCCGACCGGCACGCGGACATCGCGGAACAGCAACTCGCAATGGCCTTCGATCGATTGGTGCTGCATCACAGGAATGTTGCGCACGATCGTGAGCCCCGGCGTGGGCAGCGGCACCAGCACCAGCGAATGGCGCGAATGCGCTGCGGCCAGCGCGTTGGCCTTGGGTGCATCGCCGCTGCGGCCCATCACCACCACGAGGCGGCAATGCGGATGCGCCGCGCCGGTGATGAACCACTTGCGGCCGTTGATCACATAGTGGTCGCCATCCCGAACGATGCCGAGCGCGATGTTGGTCGGGTCGGACGACGCCACATCGGGTTCACTCATCGCAAAGCAGGAGCGGATCTCGCCCGCCAGCAACGGGGCCAGCCATTGGTCGTACTGCGCCGGCGTGGCAAAGCGGTGAAGCAACTCGATGTTGCCGGTGTCGGGCGCATTGCAATTGAACACCTCTGCCGACCAAGGCACCCGCCCGGTGATCTCGGCCAGCGGCGCGTATTCCAGGTTCGACAGCCGCGTGCCCGGCTCGTGCGCTTGCAGGCCGGGCAGGAAGAGGTTCCACAGGCCGAGCGCCCGCGCCTGCGCCTTCAGCGGCTCGATGACGTCGAGCGGATAGACCCCCGCTTCCTCATATCGCTGCCACTGGGCATGCGCGGGGATCACGAGGTCATCCATGAAGCGTTGCAGGCGTTCCTGCAACTGTGTGACGCGGTCGGTGTGGGCAAAGTGCATCGTGGGTCTCCACGCGGATCGTGGGGGCGCTGGTGCGATCCGGTCTTGCGCTACGTCAAACCGAACCGCTATCAGTCAGGCACGGCGCAGGACAGCAACTCCACGATGCCGAAGGTGCCATCGGGCAAACAACCGAACCGGCCCGGACTCGGCCGCCAGCCGGTGTTCAGGATGCTGGTCGGGTCGCACAACATCAGGCCGATGAAGGTCTCGGCGACGATGCGCCCGCCGACAGGGCCGAGTTGCGTGCCGCCGAAGCATTGCGCGGCTTCCGCGAGCACGTAGTACCACAGCGGTGCCGACTGGTTCAGGACCTCGGTCAGCTCACGAACACCGATGCCGGTTTGCGCGAGATTGGTCTGGGCCAGCGTTGTCCCGGCGATCCTGATCGGCGTCTCGACCCCCAGTCGGTCGGCATCCGCACCCGGCACGCCGGCCCGTCGCATCGCTCGCACCACATCCTGCCCGGTCGGCAGGCCCAGGTCGATTTCGCCGCGATAGAGGTTCCGGTAGGGCAGGTTGCGGGCGAAGGGCGCAGCGCTTTCGGCGATCTCTTTCGGCAGTTCGTAGAGCGCGGGCACGATGAAGGTGTCGATCGGTCGCGCACGCTGCGGCCTGCTGCCGCCGATCTCGAAGAACAGGCGCCATTGGATCCTGTGCTCCGCTGGCACCGGGCGAAAGCCGCGCAGGTCGGGCAGGGCGCCGGCGCCCGCGTCGCCGAGGAAGAGGTGCAGCTTCTCGCCGCCGGTTTGGAGCTGGTAGCCGCTGCGCACCATGCTGTGGCCCAGGCGGAATGCCGCTGCCGAGAATTCGAGCGGCATCGTGGCATGGGCGCCCGGCCTGACGCAACGAAGATTCGCGGCCGCCTCCACGCCCGTCGGCCCGAGGATGGCCTGCACCATCCCGGCTCCCACGATCCTGGGCAGGTAGTCGCGCAGGACCACCCACTGGTAATGGCGGCACACGATCTGGCGTGCACGGTCGAAGTCCACGCCCTCGTCGACGATGCGGTTGTGAAAGCACGCGAATGCGACGTGCATTTGCGAGAGCATCAGGTTCGAGTCGTTGCGCCGGTCTTTCACGAAGGCGATGCCCGCCTCGTTGCGCGCCAGGTCCCGCGCGTTCAGGCGCAGCTTGGTGCCGACGTACAGGTCGGGGTCGGTGGACGGCCCGCCGCCGTACAGGCTGTCGAGGTCGAAGCGGGGCGTCCGCTCACTCATGAGGATGGGCGGCGCAGGTTGCGGAAACACCCGCAGATCGGCCACGAGATCGTGGTCGATGAACTGCCCGAGGTAGGTGTAGCCGGCGGGCGGCGTGTTCTCGCTGCCGGCATCGCCATGGCCGCCATCCCGCATCGTCCACGCGAGGGCTCGCAGCACCCGATCGTCGAGTGCCGGGACGCTGCGCTGGAAGAGGCGCGAGAAGTTGGAAATGCCGGCCGCGGCGACTCCGGCGTGCGTCAGGGCAACCGCAGCCACGCTACGCGTCTGTGGCCACCAGGCCGGTCCAGAACCAGTGCCCGGCGCCGCCGGTGCAATACCGGACCGTCGCATCCGGGTAGGTGAGTTCGATGAATTTCGTGTCCGCCAACTGCGGCACGGTGGAGCCCGGCGAGAGGTTCACCTGTTCCACCTTCAGATCGGGTCGGGCCAGCACGCTCACCGTCAGCTCCAGCGGCTCGCCGTCACGCGGCAAGCGCACAGCGTAAACGTAGTCGGTGTCGGGGAACTGGTCCTGCTGTGCCTGGGACATGTTGCCGACGCTGTAATTGACGATGGTCATCTTCTTCTCCTGGTTGCGAATGCGGATCAAAACGGCGGATCAAAACGGCGGATCAAAAGGCCAGCGACGCCTTGACCCACCAACGCCGCACCGGCTGGAAGGTGGCCGGGCGGAGCTCGGTGCTGGCGAAGTTGTCGTCCTGGTACGCGAACTTGCGGCCGAACAGGTTCTTCACGTCGAGGCTGAGCGTGCCCCTGCGGTCCGGCAGGCGCCACCCGAGCGATGCATCCACCACGACGAAGCGCGAGCTGCCCTGGCTGCCGGAGTCTGGCAGGCGCTCGACCTTCTGCCAGACCGCGGTCGTGACGACCTCGCCGAAGTATCCGGCTTGCGAGTAGCTGCGCAGGGCCAGCGGCAGTTGGGTCGTCATCACTTTGGTGGGCAAACCGGGCTGTTGTGTTTCGGGGTCCGCGCGGAACCGTTCGGCCTTCAGCCCGATGGAGGCAATGAGCGCAGACAAGGCGCGCGAGGTCGCGTCCAGCCGCACCCAGTCGAAGCGTTGCACCTGCTCGGGCACCGTGTCCAGCTCGGAGCCCTCGAAGCCGCTGCCCACCCGCATCTTCTGGCGGCCGGCTTCGGCGCCGAAGGTCAGCGTGGGCGTCGCCTTGACGTCGGTTGCGAGCGCCACGGTGCGCATGATCGTCCCGTCGACCGCGTCGTAGAACTGGTTGAAGCCGGCCACCTGCGTCGGCTCGATCGTTTGCTGGTTCAGGTATGAGCGCTTCACCGTCGAGAAGGCGGCCGCTCGCCACGTGACCGAGGGGCTGGCCTCCCAACGCAAGCCCAGCTTGGGTTGCCAGCGGGCTACGCGCACGGAGGTGCGGTCGTCGTAGTGTTCGCGCGCCAGGCCGAGCGTGGCAGAGAGGTTGTGCCAAGGCTCGATGTTCCAGTAGAGGTACGCGTTCGACTCGCTGACCTTGTGCCGGTCGACGCTGCTGCACGTCCCGGCATCGGGCGGGCAACGCTCGCCCCGGGTCTTCGTGAAGTCGAAGTCGACGGCGGTGGTCGTGTCGAGCCGGCCCTTGCCGACGCCGGCGACGAAGCTGCCCAGGCGCGTTCGCTGCTGCATCTGCAGTTCGTAATGCGCCGCCTTGTCCTCGAACGCCAGCGCCAGGTCGGTGAAGCCCTCGAGCGACACCGTCTGCGCATCCCCGCGGCGGCCGCCCGACGCTGAGGCCAGCCAGACAGTGTCCGGGCCGGGGCGCCACGTCGCTCCGATACGGGAGAAGTGCTCGTCGATCTGGCGGCGCAGGCTGGGCAGCATGTCTTGTGGGTCGAAGCGTTGCTCGATGTCACCTTGCCTCGTGGTGCGGTCGCGCAGCTCTGCTTGCAGCATCAGCGTGGGCGACAGGGCCGCCTGAAGGAAGGCATTGAGAATCGTGTGTGCAATGTCGGAGTTCGGCCTGAACCCGTCGGTGCGGAAATCGAACACGCCGACGCTGGCGGAGATGGGCCCGCTCATGCCTGACACCACCGCACGCGCGCCCCGTGTGTCGCGGTTGCCGGCGAGCAGCGCGGCCCATCCGCGCACCTGGTCGCGCTCGAAGACCGAGGTCGCGTCGAAGGCGAACGGGGTGCTCTGCAGGCTGCTGCGGGGCAGGCCGAGCGAGGTGAACGGAAGCTCGGGCGATGTGGTGTTCAGGCCCAGCGGCGCCAGAAGCTGCGACTGAAGCAACTCGCTCGTGCGCGCAATGTCATAGCGCTCGCGGCTCGCGTAAGCGTCGGAGAGGAAGCGGTGCGCCGTCGTGTTGGACGGGTCTTCATCCAGCGAGCGGGATGCGAGCACGATCGCCTCGCGGTCCGACCCGAGATCGGTGTAGACCGATGCCAGCCCCACCTGCCGCGTGGCCCGGTCCTGGTCGAGCAGAAAACGCGAGCGCACCACCGCCCGGTTGTCATTGAGTGCGATCGAGCGCTCCATCTGCTCCAGGGCCTCGACGGGCCGGTTCTCGGCTTGCAGACGGATCGCGTCGTAGAACCAGGGGGTGGGATCGTTCGGGTCGAGCGACTTGCCGAGCTCGAATTGCACGCCCGCCTGCTTGTCGCGCTTTTCCTCGAAATACGCCTTGCCGAGGTAGCTTCGGGCCAGCGAGTTCAGCGGATCGAGCGCCACGGCAATTTCGATCGCCTCGCGGCCGGCCGCCAGCTCGCCGTCGCGGATCAGCGCCAGCCCGAATCCGAGCCGTGGCAGGTAGTCGGCCGGGTCCCTTTCGATGGCGGCCGCGAACGATTGCCGCGCTTCGGCCGTGCGGGTCTGGGTGAGCTGCGCGAAACCGAGAACGGCCTGCGCGCGCGACGAGCCCGCGTCGAGCCGCACGGCACGGCGAGCCGATTCGACCGCGTCGGCGAGCTGGCCGCTGGCGAGCTGAAGTTCGGCGGCGCGCGAGTGCGGCAGCGCGGCATCGGGCGCCAGGGCGACCGCCTGGAGCGCAGCGGCCAATGCGGCGGGGATGTCGAAACGGGCCTGCTCGGCGTACGACAACGCAACGCGGGCCGCAACCGAACCCGGATCGAGAGCGACCGCGCTCGTCGCCAGCGCCAGTGCCGCCGCCACGTCGTTCTGCGCCACCGCGATCAAGGCCTGCACGGCGCGCGCATCGGCGGAAGCGGGCTCGGTCTCCAGGGTGCTGGCGATTTCGGCCCGCGCCTCGTCGACCCGGCCGACCATGAGCAGCAGTTCGGCGCGCAGTGCCCCACTGCGCTTGTGGCCGTCCGAAGGCGCGGCTGGCAGCCGCGCGAGCGCAGCGTCGACCTCGCCCCGGCGAGCCAGCGTGATAGCGTCTCGCACCGAAGGCGGATCGGCCTCGCGTGCACCGATGACGCCGGGGTAATACAGCGTCCACTGCACCGCGTCGGCCGGGCGGATCACCAGCCCGGGCTGCGGCGCCTTGCCCGTGACCGCCACAGCCCCATCGCCGGCCCCCAGCCGGACCTCACCAGACGCGTTGTCCGCCAGCACGCGCCCTTCGAACACGAGGATCTGACCCGAGTCGGCGCCGACGCGCACCAGGAACTCGGTCCCTTCGACGCCGGCATTGATGAAGGGCGTGCGGACCTTGAACGGCCGCGGCGTGCGCGTGATGACGTTGATGGCCCCGCGCAGCAGATCCAGCGAGCCGGGCGACTCGGCCGGGCTGAGGACCAGCGTGGTGTTCTGGTCCAGGCGCAGCGTGCTCTGGTTCGCGAGGCGCATCGCGGCCCGAGCACGTTCACCCAGGCGGACGGCATCGCCGGGGCAAAACACGGCAGCTAGCGGCGCCGGTGCCCAGGTCGTCGTGCCTGCGCGTTGAATGTCGATCGAGCCTTGTTGCGACACCAGGCGCGCGACCACTGGCGTGCAGGCCTGCCCGTGCGCTGGCAGCGTCACCAGGGCCGCGAGCACCAGCAACGCCAGAGCGCACAGCACGCGAGTGTCTTTGGCGCGTGAACGCTGATCCGCTTCCTCCCCCATTCCCGGTTCCTTCGATGCCTGGCGTGTTCTGCAGCGGCGCTGGGCGCTACGCAGACTTCGTGCCCGCACTTTGTTTTCATTTCGTCGACAGCCGAATCGCGCCGTCCCAATCCGCAAGCGGCTCCTCGCTGGCATTGTGCCGGGTCTGTGCCAACAAGTAATGGCTGGGACCGTCGTCGGGCCAGCGGGCGATGAGCGCTTCCCAACACGCGGCTGCCTCGGCCCAGCGGCGCGCCCGATACGCCGCCAACCCGGTCGCGAACGACGCGCAACGCTCACGTTGCGCATCGGTGGCTGCCGCCGACACGGCCACGATCTCGTGGACGCTGACCGGGGCCGACTTGCCGACCAGCACATACTCGCCCAGCGGCCGCGTGAGCAGATCATCGTGCAGGCCGGCGAGGACCTGATCGCTGGCCAGCAGGCACGTGCCCAGATGCTTGGACAGCGATTCGAGCCGGCTGGCCGTGTTGGCCGCGTCGCCCACGGCGCGGTACTCGTGGTGGCGCGAAGCGCCCAGGCGAGCCAGCGCGATCGGGCCGGCGTGAACCCCGATCCGTGTGGGCAAGCCTGCAGGCGAGTGGCCTGCGGTGGTCAGTTGCGCGATCTCCAGCGCCGCCGCGCACGCGGCAAGCCGCACCGCCTGCTCATCGTGTCCGGACGCCAGCCAGAAGGCCAGCATGGCGTCACCGTTGATCTCGGAGACGCTCCCGCCGTGCCGCTCCACGGCCGGAAAGATGAGGCCGAAGTACGCGTTCAGGCGCTGTGTCACCGCCACAGGGTCCAGCCATTCGGCCATCGTTGTGAAGCCGGCGACGTCTGTCATCACGAACACGCCGTACACGTTCTTTTCGGCCGGAGCACTGCCCGGGAGCCTCGCCATGGCAGCCTCGGCGATCTGGCGCGGCAGCAAGTCGTCGATCAGCGTGCCGTAGCGACGGCGCACGCGGCGTTCTACGGCCCAGTGCCACAGCGCGCCGCCGAACACGGCCACCGGAACCTGCACCAGCAGCGGCGCCATCACCGGCAGCCATTGCGCATCGGCTGCGAAGCGCTGATGCAGCAGGCCGACGTACCCGAGCACCGCGACCAGCACTGCCGGCACAGCCTTCGATGTCGGCAGCAGAACGCACAGCATCCCGAGCAGGGCCGCCCACACGATCCACACGCCGGCCTGCGCCAGCAGCGAAAACTGGCGTGGCCAGCGATCCTCCAGCAGGTTGGCGAACGCGGTGGCGGCGATCTCCACGCCACTCAAGGCCACACCGTCGGAGCGCGTGAACACCGTGTCGTAGCTGTCGCGGATGTGGTCTTGCCCTTCCAGCGTGGCGGCGGCATAGCCGACGAACACGACGCGGCCCGCGACCTGGCGCCGCAGCCTGGCCATGCCCGCCTCGTCGCCATCGCCGATGGAGACGACATCCTGGAACCCCAAGGTGAGGATCGTGCCCGGCGGCCCGTAGAAATCGAGGTAGCGCGCCTCCTCCGCCGTGTCGGGCGCAGCCACGGTGGGAATAAACCGACGCGCCGCCAGAACCGGCACCGTGGGGCTTCCCGCCGGCCTCTGCAGCCACCAACCTCGCACGGCGTCGTGCTTCGGCAGCGGGAAGGGCCCATGGGCGGCCGCGGCTGCGCTGAACATCGGTGCCGGCGGCACGAGGCGTTCGAGCAGCGTCTGCGCCGGGTCGCCCGCCGCGCCGAGTGCTTCGAGCAAGTCGAGCAGCACCACATTGCCGGCACGTTCGAGGGCAGCGACCAGGGCCGCGTCGCCTTCCGGATTTTTGCCGGAGCGCGCAAAGGACAGGTCGAAGGCGATGACGCTGGCGCCGGCAGCCGCCAGGCGATCGATCACCCGTGCATGCAGCGACCGTGACCATTCGGCAGGGCGCAGCGGCTGGCCCAGCGCTTCGGCCGCCGACGCGTCGATGGACACGACCGCGACGGAGGGAGGCGGCTGGCGCACGCCCCGCAGCGCGAACAGCAAATCCAGACCGCTTCGCTCCTCGAGGACCGTCCCGAAGGGCAGCGCCGTGAACAGTGCTGCGGCCAGCGCACCCGCGAGCGCCAGCGCGACGCAGCCCAGCGCGCGGTGTCGCTTCACCTGATCCGCGGGCGGGACGCCAGCCGACTGTTGCTCATCTCCATCCCACTCCCGTCCACACCCCGGCGCGGCCTTGGGCCATCCGTCGCCGCCGTTGATGCTATCGCGGCGCTGCCCAAGGCCCGATCAACGGGGTGAAGTGGCCGCTTTTCTTGGCGGCGGTGCCGTTGAGTTGTAATGGATCATTTATATCGATAAAGCAGAATAATATAATTTATATGGACATGAAACAGGACGCGTTTGGCGCATTGTTGTCGATATGGTGGAAAATTTAATTCCATCGATACGATTAATCGGCAAATATGGATTGTGGGTTCATATCGAATTAAAGAGTCGATTCATTCCCGCTGCATCAAGTAACTCGAGTCACGGCCGAAATAGCGCCATGGCTTCGACATTACTTATCTCCGAGAGATTCCCTCTTCAATGGGTGCGGCTTCTGCGGTGGCCTGCTGACTTGCCCGGGCTCAGCGGCTTTCGTTCGACGTGGCTGGGGCTGGGTGGCGCCGTCGCCGTATGGGGCGCGGGTGGCTGGAGTTGGAGCACTGGCGGTGCCGTCGCCGCCATCGGCTTGACCGTGGTCGGCTTGTTGCTCGACCGCCTGCAGGTTCGGCGGCAGGCACGAGACCGCGAGAAAACAGCCGGCTTCGTCATCGGCACCGAACTCCTCGGGCGCGAAGTGCTGCCGGTCTGGAGCGCGCACATCGAAAGCTCGCGCTCGCAGATGGAGCAAGCCGTCGAGGCGTTGGCGCTTCGCTTCTCGGCCATCGTCGGCCGGCTCGATCAGGCGCTGAAAGCTTCTGCCCAGGGCGGTGACCAAGGCCTCTCCGGCGTTTTCGAACGCAGTGACCGCGAGCTGCAAGGTGTGCTCGATTCGCTGCGCGCCGCCATGGCCGGCAACGCGACCATGCATGGCGAGGTGCAGAACCTGAACCGCTTTGTCGGCGAACTCCAGCAGATGGCGGCCGAGGTGGCCAACATCGCGGCGCAAACCAATCTGCTGGCGATCAATGCTGCCATCGAAGCGGCCCACGCGGGCGAGCGCGGCCGCGGCTTTGCGGTGCTGGCGCAAGAAGTGCGCAAGCTCTCGGCGATGTCGGGCGAATCGGGCAAGCGCATGGCCGAAAAGGTCAACGTGATCAGCGCCGGCATCCAGGCGGTGAACCGCAGTGCCGGTGAATCGGCGGCGCGCGAGGCGGCGTCGGCCCAGGCTTCGGAGTCTTCCATCCACGCCGTGCTGGCGGAGTTCCGCAGCGTCACGCAGGCGCTCGAAGGCTCGGCCGACACTCTGAAGCGCGAGAGCATCGGCATCCAGTCCGAGATCGTCGAGGCGCTGGTGCAGCTTCAGTTCCAGGACCGGGTGAGCCAGCGCATGGCCCATGTGCGCCACAACATCGAGCGCATGCCCGAACTGCTGGGCGACTCGCGCCTGCACTTCGAGAAGACCGGCGAACTCGCCGCGGTGCAGGCCAGCGTGCTGCTGACCGAACTCGAAAGCAGCTACGCCATGGCCGATGAACGCATCACCCACAGCAAGAAGGCCGATGGCAGCGCAGGCGCCGAGGCGGCCGCCGCGCCGGAAGCGCCGCTCGAAGAAGTCACCTTCTTCTGACCACACATCCGCATCAGCAGTACGAAATCAGAAGTAGAGGAAACACCATGGCCAAAACCATCATGATCGTCGACGACTCGGCCTCGCTCCGGCAGGTCGTGAGCATCTCGTTGCGCGGCGCGGGCTACGACGTGCTCGAAGGCTGCGACGGCGTGGACGCGCTCAAGAAGCTCACCGGGCAGAAGGTCCACCTGATCATCAGCGACGTCAACATGCCCAACATGGACGGCATCAGCCTCGTCAAGGCGGTGAAGGAGTTGCCGGCCTACAAGTTCACGCCCATCGTGATGCTGACCACCGAGTCGCAAGAGGGCAAGAAGAAAGAAGGCCAGGCGGCAGGCGCCAAGGCCTGGGTGCTCAAGCCCTTCAACCCGCCGCAGTTGTTGAGCGTGGTGCAAAAGCTGGTGCTGCCATGAGCGGCGCCGTGGCCCTGTCCATCGAAGGCGAATTCACGATCTACCGCGCGAGCGAGCTGCACACCGTCCTGAAAGACGCGCTGGCCGCCGGTGGTGATCTGGAGATCGACCTCGCCGGTGTGAGCGAGATCGACAGCGCCGGCGTGCAACTGCTGATGGCCGCGAAGAAAACCGCTGCTGCCTCGCAGCGCGCCGTGCGGCTGGTGGGCCACAGCCCCGCCGTGCTCGAAGTCTTCGAAGCCCTCGACCTGGCTGGCCACTTCGGCGATGCCTTGTTGATGCCGGCCGCCGCGCACTGAACCTTCTTTCAGAGAGAAACGAATGAATCTCGACGACGCGCTGCAGACCTTCCTGGCCGAAGGCCGTGAACTGCTCGAAGACATGGAAGCCGCGCTGCTGCGTGTTTCCGAAGAAGACGATCCCACCGAAAGCATCAACGCCATCTTTCGCGCGGCCCACACCATCAAGGGCTCGGCCGGCTTGTTCGGTCTCGATGGCGTGGTCGCTTTCACCCATGTGGTCGAGAGCCTGCTCGACGAAGTGCGCGATGGCGCCATCGTCTTGAGCGAGCCGCTGATCGAGCTGCTGCTGGCTTGCAACGACCACATCGGCGCGTTGATCGATGCAGTCGATGCCGGTGAGAAAACGCTGGCGCCGGAGGTCGAGCAAACCGGTGTCGCGCTGCTCGCGCGCTTGCGCCTGCACCTGGCTGCGCCGGCGCAAGCGATTGCCGTGCAAGCCGCGCCGATGGCCGAGCCGATCGCCGGCCGCAGTGCAGCCAATGCCAACCCAAGCGACCTCGGTGGCGCAGAGCACTGGCACCTCTCGCTGCGCTTCGGCCCCGATGTGCTGCGCAACGGCATGGACCCGCTCTCGTTCATCCGCTACCTGGCCACGCTCGGCAGCATCGAGCGCGTGGTGACGCTGCACGATGCCGTGCCGCTGCTCGATGCGCTCGACGCCGAGTCATGCTGCCTGGGCTTCGAGATCGCCTTCAAGAGCAGCGCCGACAAGGCGACCATCGAAAACGTGTTCGAGTTCGTCATCGACGATTGCGAGCTGCGCATCGTGCCGCCGTTCGCCCGCATCAAGGACTACATTGCGCTCATCGGCGAGCTGCCCGAAGAGCCCAGCCGGCTGGGCGAGATCCTGGTGCGCTGCGGCAGCGTCACCGCGCATGAACTCGAAGCCGCGTTGACCGCGCAGCGCGAGGCCGGCAACACCCGGCAAGCCCAGCCCATCGGCAGCATCCTGGCGGGGCAGGGCACGGTCGCACCGGCCGTCGTGGAAGCGGCGCTGGCCAAGCAGAAGCAGGTCAAGGACAGCAAGGCGCAAGAGAGCCAGTCGGTGCGTGTGGATGCCGACAAGCTCGACCGCCTGATCAACCTCGTCGGCGAGCTGATCATCGCCGCGTCGAGCGCCAACCTCATCGCGCGCCGTGTGCGCAACGTCGAATTGCAGGAGAGCAACGCCACGCTCTCGGAGCTGGTCGAAGAGGTGCGCGACAGCGCGCTGCAACTGCGCATGGTCAAGATCGGCGCGACCTTCAGCCGCTTCAAGCGCGTGGTCCACGACGTGGCCCGCGAACTCGGCAAGGACATCGAGCTGCAGGTGAGCGGAGAAGACGCAGAGCTCGACAAGACCGTTGTCGAGAAGATCGGCGACCCGCTCATGCACCTGGTGCGCAACGCGATGGACCACGGCATCGACGCGCCCGATGTGCGCCTCGCCCGCGGCAAGCCGGCGCAGGGCACCGTCGCGCTCAACGCGTACCACGACTCCGGCAGCATCGTCATCCAGGTGAGCGACGACGGCGGTGGCCTGAACCGCGAGAAGATCCTGGCCAAGGCCGTCGAACGCGGTCTGGTGGAAGCGGGCAAGGTCTTGTCGGATGGCGAGATCTACGGCCTGATCTTCGAGCCCGGCTTCTCGACCGCCGACCAGATCACCAACCTCTCCGGCCGCGGTGTCGGCATGGATGTGGTCAAGCGCAACATCACCGCGCTGCGCGGCAGCGTGAGCATCGCAAGCCAGCCGGGACAGGGCACGACGGTCACGGTACGGCTGCCACTCACGCTCGCGATCATCAACGGCTTTCAGGTGGGCGTGGGCAAATCGGTCTTCGTGGTGCCGCTCGACATGGTCGACGAATGCATCGAGTTCTCGGCCGTCGAAGGCCGCGACTACACCGACCTGCGTGGGCAGGTACTGCC